>VGSW01000213.1 GCA_016874915.1 Deltaproteobacteria bacterium | reverse complement strand
TGGGCATCAACCCCGTGGTGGTGCACGGCGGCGGGCCCCAGATCGCGCAGATGCTGGCCCAGTTGCAGATTCCCACCCAATTCGTGGAAGGCATGCGGGTAACGGACCAGCCCACCCTGGACGTGGTGGAAATGGTGCTGGCCGGAAAGATCAACAAGGAAATCGTCCACCTCATCAACCGGGCCGGGGGCCGGGCCGTGGGTTTGAGCGGCAAGGACGGACAGCTCCTCACCGCCCGCAAACTCCAGTTTTACCGGCCCCGGGAAGATGAGCCGCCGGAGATCATCGATATCGGGCTGGTGGGGGAAGTGACCGGGGTGCACACCGACCTTATCCGGACCCTCCAGACCCAGAATTTTATCCCGGTCATCGCGCCGGTGGGGGTGGGGGAGGAAGGGGAAACTTACAACATCAACGCCGACCTGGTGGCCGGGGCGGTGGCCGGGGCTTTAAAGGCGGCAAAACTCATTCTCCTCACCGACGTGGCCGGGGTGCTGGATGAGGCCGGGCGGCTCATTTCCAGCCTCACCCGGGATGAGGCGTTGATATTGATAAAAGAGGAAGTCATCTCCGGCGGCATGATCCCCAAGGTCAACTGCTGCCTGGAAGCCGTCAGCCACGGGGTGGGCAAGGCCCATATCCTGGACGGCCGGGTGCTCCACGCGGTGCTGCTGGAAATCTTCACGGATGAAGGGGTGGGGACGGAGATTGTAGGATAGTTCAAGGTTCAAAGTTCAAAGTTCAAGGTTTTGCGGGTTCAAAAGCTTTTCAACTTTGAACCTTGAACTTTGAACTTTGAACTTTGAACTGATACGGAGGAATCTTGCTTAGTCAAAACTGGATAGATAGAGCCAACCGGGTTGTCATGCGCACCTACGGCCGGCAGCCGTTGGCGCTGGTGAAGGGCGACGGCTGCCGGGTGTGGGACGCGGACGGCAAGGAATACCTGGACTTCGTGGCCGGGCTGGCGGTGTGCAACCTGGGCCACGCCCACCCGGAAGTGGCCCGGGCCGCGGCGGAGCAGCTTGCCAAGCTGGTGCACGTCTCCAACCTCTATTACACCGCGCCCATGACGGAGCTGGCCGAGGAACTGGTGCGCCTCTCTTTCGCGGACCGGGTCTTTTTCGCCAACTCCGGCGCGGAGGTGAACGAAGGGGCCATCAAGCTCTGCCGGCGCTACTCCCGGGAGCGTTATGGGGAAGGACGGCATTTCATCATCAGCACTTACAACTCTTTTCATGGCCGCACCCTGGGGGCTTTGTCCGCCACCGGCCAGGAAAAATTCCACAAGGGTTTCGAGCCGCTGCTGGAGGGGTTTATCTTCGTGCCCTTCAACGACCTGGAGGCCGCGGCCCGGGCCGCGGATGAGCGGGTCTGCGCGGTGCTGGTGGAGCCCATCCAGGGGGAAGGCGGCGTCTGCCTGCCGGATGCGGATTACCTGGCCGGACTGCGCCGGCTGTGCGATGATCAGGGCCTGCTCCTGGTGTTCGATGAAGTGCAAACGGGCCTGGGGCGCACCGGGGAGGTGTTCGCCCATGAGCACTACGGCGTCACCCCCGACGTCATGACCCTGGCCAAGGCCCTGGCCAACGGCCTGCCCATGGGCGCGCTCCTAACTACGGAAGACGCGGCCCGGGCGTTTGTGCCCGGGACCCACGCCAGCACCTTCGGGGGCGGTCCGGTGATCGCGGCGGCGGCCTTGACCGCGCTTCGCCTGCTCAGCCAGCCGGAGTTCCTGGCCCAGGTGCGGGTCAAAGGGCAGTATGTTAAAAACAGCCTGAAGCTGCTTCAAGAACAATTTACCGTAATTAAAGAGATCCGGGGCCTGGGCCTCATGTGGGGAATTGAACTGGACCGGGAAGGCGGGCCGGTGGTGGATTTCTGCCGGGAGCGGGGCCTGCTGCTCAACTGCACCCAGGGGAACGTCATCCGGCTGCTGCCTCCCCTGACGGTGAACCTGGATGAAATCAACCGGGGCCTGCAGATTCTCACCGCAGCTTTAGTAGCGGTTTAGCGGCTCGGCGGTTCGGCGGTACGGCGGTCTGGCAATTAGCAGATGCCAGTTATACTTGGACCCTTAAAGCAATTCTTCCTTCAACCCCCTCCCCCTTGAGGGGGGAGGGCTGGGGTGGGGGTGGATTGAATTTCTTTTCCGGTGATTTGTATTTAACCAGCTAAACCTCCAGATGATAAGTGGAGGGCCTTACGGAGGTTTTAAGTTAGCATAGAGAACAATAACATGAAACGCGATTTGTTAACCATTCTGGACCTCAGCCGGGAAGAGATCAAGGCCCTGCTGCAGCGGGCTGTGGAATTGAAGGGGCTGCACCGTCAGGGCCAGAACCCCCATCCGTTGGCGGGCAAGACCCTGGCCATGATCTTCGACAAGCCCTCCACCCGCACCCGGGTGTCTTTTGAGGCGGGTATGGCCCAACTGGGGGGAACCAGCATCTACCTGGCCCCGGGCCAGACCCAGTTGGACCGGGGGGAACCCATCAGCGACACCGCCCGGGTGCTGTCCCGGTACGTGGACGCGGTGGTGATCCGCACCTTCGCCCAAAAAACCGTGGAAGACCTGGCCCGGCATTCTTCTATTCCCATTATCAACGGCCTCACGGACACCCACCACCCCTGCCAGGTGCTGAGCGACCTCCTGACCATCCAGGAGCGCTTCGGCACGGTGGAAGGCTTGAAGGTGGCCTGGGTGGGGGACGGCAACAACATGGCCAACTCCTGGGTCACCGCGGCCCTGCATATGGATTTTGCGCTCTATCTGGCCTGCCCCCAGGGATACGGCCCGGATGGTGACCTGCTCCACGATGCTCAAAAACAGGGGCGGCATATTTATCTGGGCCATGACCCCCATTGGGCGGTCCAGGACGCCCACGTCATCAACACCGACGTCTGGGCTTCCATGGGCCAGGAAGCCGAAGCCGCGGCCCGGAAAGAAGTTTTCAAGCCGTATCAAGTAAATGCTGAATTGATGAAGCTGGCCCTCCCCCAGGCCATCGTGCTCCACTGCCTGCCGGCCCACCGGGGCGAAGAAATCACCTCGGAAGTCCTGGACGGCCCCCAATCCGCCGCCTGGGACCAGGCGGAGAATCGGCTGCATTTGCAGAAGGCGCTGCTGGAGTGGTTATTAAAATGACCGGGGACGGGGGACCGGAGACGGGGCCAGTGATCAGTGATCAGTGGCCGGTTGCCAGTAAATGAAATAATTGGTGGCACGGGCTTTCCAGTCTGTGCGTAGGGTGCTTCTCACGCACCAATACTTTCTCGTTCCCAAGTTGCACTTAGGAACGATGAAGATGTACCTTTCTTTGGTTATATTGTAGGAGGGTGATTTCAAATGATAAAGCGATTGATACTGATAATAATATCGGTCTTGGTTTGCGCGTTTTTTATTAACTATTATTTTGAAAATAGAGCCAAAGAACAAGCAAAGGAAGCCGAAAGAAAAGTTGAAAGAAAAATGATCGAAGAAAGTATTAAAAAATCTGTTGAACATTTAGTAGAACGGACAAATGCGATTGATAATTGGGAAGAATCTCTCAAAAAAGGAGAAAAATTTAGATTAGAGCCAATTTTAACAATTGAATTAGAGCGCATATGGTTAACAGATCGCCCGATCTTATTTATTGGAGCTATAAAAGATATTTTTACAGCAGATAAAGAGAGCTATATTATCCAAATAGAAAAGAGCCTTTTTAGTATGGGAAAATATGCTTTTTTAACCGAGATAATTTTTGAGCTTAAGTATCCAAAGGAAAAATTAGATTTATTTTTGACAGCAAATCCAGATATTTTTAAAGGTATTGGTTTTAAAAATGGGATTGCTGTAGCTGCTAATATCAAAAGGATTGAGAAAAAAATAGTTAGTATTGGTGAAGAAAGACATGAAATAACTATTGGGAAAGGAGATTGCATTGATATTGTTTACATAGGAGATGTTATATTTGAATAAATACAATTCACCTCTCAATATATACTTAGTAACCCAAAATAATACTTAAGAACAGCATGCAAATAACAAAAGAGATAAGAGAAACCCCATGAGCAACATCAAAAAAATCGTCCTGGCTTACTCCGGCGGTCTTGATACCTCCGTCATTCTCAAATGGCTCAAGGAGACTTATAAGTGCCAAGTGGTGGCTTTTGCCGCGGATTTGGGCCAGGGGGAGGAACTGGAGCCGGTGCGGGCCAAGGCCCTGGCCACCGGCGCGGACGAGGTCTATATTGAGGACTTGAAAGAAGAATTTGTTCGGGACTTCGTGTGGCCCATGTTCCGGGCCAACGCCTTGTATGAGGGGGCCTATCTCCTGGGCACGTCCATCGCCCGGCCGGTCATCGCCAAAGGCCAGGTGGAGGTGGCCCGCCGCACCGGCGCCGACGCGGTCTCCCACGGCGCCACCGGCAAAGGCAACGACCAGGTGCGCTTTGAACTCACCTACCAGACCCTGGCCCCGGACCTGAAAATCATCGCGCCCTGGCGGGAGTGGAATTTGCAAGGCCGGGCCGACTGCGTGGTTTATGCCCAAAAACACGACATCCCGGTGCCCGTGACCACGGAAAAGCCTTACTCCATGGACCGGAACCTGCTGCACCTGAGCTTTGAAGGCGGCATCCTGGAGGACCCCTGGGCCGAGCCGCCGGCGGACATGTTCCAACTTACCCGGGACCCCCGGGAGGCCCCGGACACGCCCCAATACGTGGAAATCGACTTTGAGGCTGGGGACCCGGTGGCCATTGACGGCGCGCGCCTCAGTCCCGCGGCCTTGCTGGCGAAAGCCAATGAAATCGGCGGCCTCCACGGCGTCGGCCGGGTGGACCTGGTGGAAAACCGTTACGTGGGCCTGAAGTCCCGGGGCGTCTATGAAACCCCCGGCGGCACTATATTAAGGGCGGCCCATATGGCGGTGGAGTCCATCACCCTGGACCGGGAGGTGATGCACCTCCGGGACAGCCTCATCCCCAAATACGCCGAATTGGTCTATTACGGCTACTGGTTCGCGCCGGAGCGCCATGCGCTCCAAAAACTGATTGACGAAGCCCAGAAGCCGGTGATGGGGACCGCTCGCTTGAAGCTGTATAAAGGCAACGTCA
>VGSW01000212.1 GCA_016874915.1 Deltaproteobacteria bacterium | reverse complement strand
CCGGGATTATATCAACTACGGCACCTGTCCGCCTCTTAAGGTGGGCGACATCATTAGTCTCCAAAACGGCCAGGACACTTCAGTTCTTCAAGACCTGCAGGCTAAATTGGTCGAGCACGGCGGCCAGTGGGACACCTTTCTGCCGGTGGTAAATACCGATACCTTTAACCAAAGCCAACCCATCGCGGCTTTTTTGCCCTTCCGGATCACCGAGGTGAGAGACACCACAAGCAATAAAGGCGTGGGCGGCAATGTTCTGGGCCTGGCCGAGTCCGCCAGTTCTGAGCCGGGAGGGCAAAACTGCGGCCTCCTGGCTCCACCCAAGGCGGTTAATTAAAGGACGGTGTTCGGTTTTCGGTTTCCGGTGGGGCGGGGGAACCCGCCCCTTTGGTTTCCCCCAAGCTCTTGGGAGGATTCAACATCTAAGCCGGTCTGTCCTATCTTCTTTCATTCATTGACAAAGCCGGAAAAATCGGCTATCCGACGAGAAGGGTTATCCCATTTAGCCTCCCGTTTGGTTCTGCCATGACCATGGAGCCTTTCAAGCTCTTCCTGCAGGGTCCCGGGGAACGCCGCCGGCCGCCGCCGGGAATGGATGCGCTACTTTGCCTAGCATCCCCAGACCCCGGAGAGATTTCCTTCCATCACAATTTTTCCGAAATGGTTGGGGGCGGCGAGTTTTCTGCTGCCGTCCACGCCTTTGTTCTGATGGCCTTAGGGATATGGGCCGGTGACAAACTGCAGCCCCGGGCCGCGGCTCCGGATGCCTGGACCCGGCGTTTCAACCTTCATCTGCCCACTATGCCGGTTTGGGAAAGCCTGGCCCCCCGGCTGGCGGATTTAAGCAATTTCCTCACCGGCGATGATTGGACCTTTACCAGTCGCCGCGCCCCCGTTGAGCTTCCCTTCCGCCGCGCCTGGTCCCATTCCTGGACCCCCCAGGCAGTGGCGCTGTTTTCCGGCGGCCTGGATTCCCTGGCCGGGGCCATAGACCGTCTCGAAGCCGGCAACCGGCTCCTGCTGGTGAGCCATTATGACTATGGCCAGTTGGCGGCAACTCAGCAAACCCTGGCTGAAGGACTTTTCCGGCATTACGGGCGGGATCGCCTCCATCACCTCATGGTGCGGGTTCAGATGGAAGGTCCGGAACTATCTCTGCGCAGCCGCTCCCTGCTCTACCTGGCCCTGGGTCTGGCGGCGGCCGCGGCCTTCGGCCCGGACACGCCCTTAATTATTCCGGAAAATGGCTGGATCAGCCTCAATCCCCCCCTCACCCCCAACCGGCTAGGCACGTACAGCACTCGCACCACCCACCCTTATTTTTTGGCCAAACTCCACGGGTTGTGGCGGGACGCGGGCATCCATAATCCCTTGTTCAACCCCTATCAGGGTCTCACCAAAGGTCAGGTGCTGGCTCACTGTTCCAATGGCCCGCTGCTGGAAAGACTATTGCCCCTTACCATCTCCTGCGCCCGGCCGGTGGCTTCCCGCTGGCAGCGCCAGGGGGCCGGGGCCTGCGGTTACTGCTATCCCTGTCTCATTAGGCGGGTGGCCCTGCATCGGGTGGGATGGGACCGGGGGGAGGACTATCTCCTGGATGTCTTGGCCGCGCCCGAGACCCCGCGGCACCGCACCCGGGGGCGGGATTTGCGGGCCCTGCTCCTGGCCCGGCGCAACTGGGAAGACTCCTTCCAGGAGGTGACGGCGCGCCTTTACCTGGGGGAAGCCGGGTCGGATTTTCCCTCCCGGCATGAGCAGGCCCTGGCCCTGCTTCAGACCGGCTTCCAGGAAATCGCCCAATTTTTCCGGGATAAAGGACCGGGGTGGATCAAAGATTATCTGGGAGCGGTTTAGCGGTTCAGCGGGTTAGCAGGTTGGCGGGTTAGCTGTGAGGATTAGGGCCAGAAGGCGAGTACTACCCACCAATGGCCATTATCCGTTAATAGCTAAAGGCCAAACCGACCCGCCAAACCGCTCCCAAAAAGGTTTGACAACCCTCTGACCCTGACATATTTTTAGGAGCCAGGGGGAATTGGATGACTCGCAAGCGCCTGCTCATATCCAAAGAAGAGATCGCCCGGCGGGTGGCGGAACTGGGGGCCCGGATAACCCAAGATTATGCCGGCCGGGACGTGGTCCTGGTGGGGGTCCTGAAAGGGGTGTTTATCTTCATGGCCGACCTGGTGCGGGCCCTGCCTTTCCCGGTGGAAGTGGATTTCGTCCGCCTGGCCAGCTACGGCCAGGGCACCGAAAGTTCCGGAGAGGTGCACATCACCAAGGACGTGGAGACACCGCTCAAGGACCGGGACGTCCTCATCGTGGAGGACATCGTGGACGCCGGCCTCACCCTGGACTTTTTGCGCCGCCACCTGGCCAGCCACCACCCCCGGTCGGTAAAAATCTGCTGTTTCATCGATAAACGGGAACGCCGCCAGGTGGCTGTGCCCCTGGACTACGTTGGCTTTGTGGTGGAAAAGGGCTTCCTGGTGGGCTACGGTCTGGATTGCGGCGAACATGACCGCACCTGGCCGGAGGTTTTTGCTATTGAAGATTAGCGGTTTCGCGGGTTGGCGGGTTAGCAGTTAGCGTTTTGGCACCCACTGCCTGCTAATTGTAGATTGCTAACTGCAATTGCTCAATGCTAAACCGCCAACCCGCTAAACCGCATCCATGACCTCCAAACGCCTCGCCGCCATTGACCTGGGAAGCCTGACGGTACGCCTGGCGGTGGCGGAGCGCCTGGAGCCGGGGCGTTTCCGGGTTCTGGCACATCACCGGGAAATCACCGCCCTGGGAGACGGGCTGGCTCAAACCGGCTTCCTTGCCCCCACGGCCATGGAGCGGACTTTCCAGGCCATTAATAAATTAATGGAAATACTTCAATCCCGGGAGGTGAAGGTCTACCGGGCGGTGGCCACCCACGCGGTGCGGGAAGCCCGGAATGGCTCGGAATTTCTGGACCGCTTACGAAAGTCTTTGGGCCTCGATGTCCAGTTGCTCTCTCCCGAAGAGGAGGCCCGCATGTCGCTAAAAGGCGTCCTTTCCGCCCTGGCCCCGGAGTATCTGAAACTCCCGGCCCTGGCGGTCTTCGACGTGGGAGGCGGCAGTTCCGAGTTTGCCTTGGTCCGGCCGGGCCGGGAGCCGGAGTTCGCCAGCCTCCCCCTGGGGGTTTTGACCCTGAGCCAGTCCTGGCCCCTGGGGGACCCGCCGGAAAGGACGCGGCTGGCAGCCCTGAAGGCGGAACTAAAGGAAAAGTTAAGCAATTTCTATGAACAATTTTTCCAGCCCCTACTCACCACGCCGCCCCGGTTGGTGGGCACCGCGGGGGCGGTGACCACCATGGCCGCCCTGGCCATAAAAATGACCCAATATGACCCGGTTAGGGTCAATAATTTTATTCTCACCCGGGAAATGGTGGCGGAATTGACGGCGCGGCTGGCGGTTCTCCCGGAAGCGGCCCGGGCGAAGCTTCCGGGCATGGAGCCGGCCAAGGCGGGGGTCATGGTGGCCGGGGCCTTGATCATCCAGGCCATCCTGGAAATTTTCCAGCAGGACTCTTTGGTGGTCGTGGACGCGGGTTTGCTGGAGGGAGTTTTAACTGAATTGGCAGCATGAGGCAGTTTTCAGTTTTCAGTTTTCAGTTTTCAGTATAAAAATAAAAAATCAATCGATTACGGAAAATCCACCCTCCTATATGAATCTCAACACGAGAAAATCTTTTAACAGAAAACGGAAAACGGAAGACTGAGGTTTATTTTTTATGTCATTCGACACCATCCCTTACGCCTATACTTTTGACGACCTGATGCTGCTGCCGGGGCCGTCGGTGGTGCTACCCAGCGAAGTGGACCTGAGCACCCGACTCACCCGGCGCATCCGGCTGAACGTTCCTCTTCTGAGCTCCGCCATGGATACGGTCACTGAAGCGGACACCGCCATATCCATGGCCCGCCAGGGCGGCATGGGCATCCTGCACCGCAATATGACTATCCAGGCCCAGGCCCTGGAGGCGGAAAAGGTGAAGAAGTCGGAGTCCGGCATGATCATCGATCCGGTGACCATCGGGCCCGACGCCAAGGTGGCCCAGGTCCTGGCCCTCATGGAGCGCTACCGCATCTCCGGCATCCCGGTGGTGGAAGGCCGGCGCTTGGTGGGGATCGTCACCAACCGGGACCTCCGGTTTGAAACGGTCATGGAGCGTTCGGTCCGGGACGTGATGACCAAGGACCGCCTCGTCACCGCGTCGGTGGGCATCACCCTGGAAGAGTCCAAGGCTTTGCTGCACCAGTACCGCATCGAAAAGCTTTTGGTGGTGGACGAGGATTACAACCTCAAGGGGCTCATCACCATCAAGGACATCGAGAAAATCCGCAAGTACCCCCATTCCTGCAAGGACGAATACGGCCGCCTGCGGGTGGGGGCCGCGGTGGGGGTGGGGCCTGACCGGGAGGCCCGGGTGGACGCCCTGCTCAAGGCCGGGGTGGATGTCATTGTCATTGACACGGCCCACGGCCACTCCTCCCGGGTGGTGGACGCGGTGAGGGACACCCGGCGGGAATTTCCCCAGGTGGAGCTCATTTCCGGCAACGTGGCCACCGCCCAGGGGGCCCTGGACCTCATCGAAGCCGGGGTGGATGCGGTAAAGGTAGGGGTGGGACCGGGCTCCATCTGCACCACCCGGGTCATCGCCGGGGTGGGGGTGCCCCAGATGACCGCCATCATGGACAGCGCCCGGGCCTGCCGGGAGGCGGACGTCCCCCTGGTGGCCGACGGCGGCGTCAAGTATTCCGGCGACCTCACCAAGGCCCTGGCCGCGGGCGCCGACGTGGTCATGGTGGGCAGCCTCTTTGCCGGCACCGACGAAAGCCCCGGGGAGACCATCATTTTCCAGGGCCGCAGCTACAAGATTTACCGGGGCATGGGGTCCCTGGAAGCCATGAAGACCGGCAGCCGGGACCGCTACTGCCAGGAAGACGTGGACCTGGAGTGCAAGCTGGTCCCCGAAGGCATCGTGGGCCGGGTGCCTTCCCGGGGCAAGCTGGCCGACGTCATCTTCCAGCTCATGGGGGGCCTCAGGTCCGGCATGGGCTACGTGGGCTGCGCCACTATCCCGGAACTCCAGGCCAAG
>VGSW01000211.1 GCA_016874915.1 Deltaproteobacteria bacterium | reverse complement strand
CGCGCACAAAGCCATGCTTGACAAACGAGGTGCTGCCACATCTCTTGCACGAAAGTTCCATGAGATTACCTCCTGGATAGTTTCAGGAGGTATTATAGCATAAAATGTATCTAATGTTAACACTCTCGAAAATTGAACCCAAGAAATTTCCTGGGTGAATCTTTGCGCCTTTGTGTCTTGGTGGTGAATTATGCTATCCCCTCAGCTTTAATTGACAGAGACTTAACGGCCAGCTTATGATATTTTGTCAAATACTTAGAATGGGTAGCCACATTCAGGCGCAGACTGAAGCCTGCGGCTGCATTTACCGATTCGCCCGCTCAATTTGATAAAAAGCTGATAGCTTCCTACCAAGGAGCTTTAATGGACGGACTCCCGGCCATAAGCAAGCCTCAAGGCTACGTGGTGATCCACGGCCATTTCTACCAGCCGCCCCGGGAAAACCCCTGGATCGAGCAGATCGAGGTGGAGGCCGGCGCCCATCCTTACCACGACTGGAATGCCCGGATCGCCGTGGAATGTTACAATCCCAACGCCGCGGCCCGCATCTTCGACAACCGGCGCCGCATCCTGGACATCGTCAACAACTACGAGTTTATCAGTTTCAACTTCGGGCCCACCCTGATCAGCTGGCTGGAGGCATTCTCGCCCCACTCCTACCAGCGCATTCTAGAGGCGGACCGCCGGAGCCTGGCCCGATTGGGGCACGGCAACGCCCTGGCTCAGGCTTACAACCATGCCGTTTTACCCCTGTTGAATTCCCGGGATCGGGAAACCCAAATCATTTGGGGCCTCAAGGACTTCAGCCACCGCTTCGGGCGGCCCGCCGCCGCCATGTGGCTGCCGGAAACCGCGGTGAATTACCCTACGTTGGCCAGCCTGGCGGACCATGGGATGAGGTTCGTCATATTGTCGCCCTACCAGGCCAAACGGGTCCGGCCCCTCAAAGGAGTCCGGGAGTGGCAGCTAGTTCAGGCCCACACCCTGGACACCACCCAGACATACCGCTGTTTTATCCCCGACGGCAAGGGAGAGGCGTCCCGGCGGCGTTATATCGATGTCTTTTTCTATAACGGTTCGGTGGCGGCGGACATCAGCTTCGGCGATCTGCTCCAGGATTCCAACCGGCTGGCGGCCCGGCTGACGGAGAACTTCACTCCTGGCTTGGCCCGCCCCCAACTCTGCCACGTGGCCACGGACGGGGAAAATTACGGCCACCACAAGGAATTCGGAGAGCTGGCCCTGGCCCACGTGGTGGCCCAAGCCCTACCCCAGCGGGGTTTTTCTCTGACCAACTATGCCGCGTTCCTGGAGCTGGCGCCGCCCCAGATGGAAGTGGAGCTGTACCTGGGTCTGGAAGGAGCCGGCAGCTCCTGGAGCTGCGCCCACGGGGTCGGGCGGTGGAAGGAGGACTGCGGCTGCGCCACCGGCGGCCCGCCCATCTGGAACCAACGCTGGCGCGCTCCCCTTAAAGAAGCCTTTGACCTTCTTAACGGCAAGCTGGCAGGGATTTTTGAAGCCGAAGGGGAGAAATACTTCTTGGACCCCTGGGCGGCCCGCAACGCTTACATCGAAGTCATCCTGGACCGCAGCCCCGGGGCCGTGGCTGAGTGGTTCTCCCGGGAAGGCCGTCCGGGGCTCAAGGAAAGTGATTGGGTGCCAGCTTTGAAGCTGCTGGAAATGGAGCGCCACGCCCTGCTCATGTACACCAGTTGCGGCTGGTTCTTCGCCGACCTGGCGGGGCTGGAAACCATGCAGGTGCTGAAATACGCGGCCCGGGCCTTGCAGTTGGGCCAGGACTTCACCCCGGACCCCCTGGAACCCGGGTTCCTCCACCATCTGGAGCGGGCCGTGAGCAACCTTCCTGAAGCCGGCACGGGCAAACACCTTTATCAGAGACGCATTAAACCCCACATCGTGGACTTTCCCAAGGTAGCCAACCAATGGGTGATTTGTTGGCTCAAGGGCCGGGAGCGCCACTGCCCGGCCCGCATTTACCACTACCAGGCAGAGCCTCTGGAGTCCACAGTCAAAACCCAGGGGTCCCTGGAATTCGCGGCGGGCCGGCTGCGCCTCACCTCGGGCATCACCCAGGAGCGCCGGGAACTGGCCTTTTTCACCGTGTACCTGGGCAGCTACCTCTACCGCACCCAGGTGCAGGCAAACCTTTCAGCCCAAGAATTCCGCACTCTGAAGCAAGAGTTGTTCCGGGCTTTGGAACAGACCCCGGAGGACCTGATCCCCCACATCGCCCGGCGTTTGGGAGAAAAGTATTACACGGTGCACGATATGTTCCTGGAGGAAAAGCACGAGGTTTTTGAGGACCTCCTGGAACACTACCGGGAAGAGGCTCTGGCTGCGATTACCCACAACTTTGAGGATGCCCGGCCTTTGCTCAAAGCCATGGTGACCGAAGGCCTGCCTCTGCCCCGCCTTTACCGGTCCTTGGGAGAAATCACCCTGAACTTGCGCCTGGTGGAACTGCTGCGCAAGCTGGAGCCGGAGCCCACGTTGCTGCCCACTTCTGCGGATATCCTGGAAGTGGTCCAGGAAGCCGAGCTGATGGGGCTGAAACTGGAGTCCCGGGAAGGCGCCCAGATCCTGACCCGCATCCTTTCCCGGCATCTGAACGACCTGGCCGCCCGGGTGCGAACGGACAAAGTGGCGCACCTGCGGGACTTCTTGAAGCTAGTGAGCCGCATTCCCATCACCCTGAACTTCACCGAAGCCCAGAATTTCTTGTTTGACCTGATGAAGAAAAATTTTCCCGCGGTGGCGGCCCAAGCGGTCCGGGACGCCAAGGCCCTGGCCCTGGCCACCCAACTGGTGGAACTGGTGGAAGCCCTCTACTTCAGCCCGGTCAGGTATATGAGGTTGTTGGGGTAAATTGACAGTTCACAGTTCACAGTTGACAGTTAAGTTTTTAGCCGGATTTTTCAGCTAACAACTGTCAACTTTACGGAGAAAACGCCATGTCCTTGCTGGCCCGGGTTCGGGGGGCAGTGGCCGAGTCGGTGCGGTTGAAGGAGCGATTCGCCGCGGAGCAGGGTGAGAAAGTGGCGGCCGCGGCCCGGATGCTGGCTGAGGCATTAGGGGCGGGGGGGAAGATCATGCTCTTCGGCAACGGCGGCAGCGCCGCGGACGCCCAGCACCTGGCCGCGGAATTCGTCAACCGCTTCCAGATCGAACGGCCGCCCCTGGCGGCCCTGGCCCTCACCACCGACACCTCCATCCTCACCGCGGTGGGGAACGACTATGGCTTCCTGGAGGTGTTCGCCAAGCAGGTGCGGGCCCTGGGCCGGCCCGGGGACGTGGCCTGGGGCCTCAGCACCAGCGGCGAGTCTCCCAACGTGGTGGAGGGTCTGAGGGCGGCCCGGCAGGTGGGTCTGAAAACCCTGGCCTTAAGCGGCCGGGACGGGGGGCCGGTGGCGGCTCAGGCGGATTTGGCCCTGGTGGTCCCTTCCCGCAACACTCCCCGTATCCAGGAAGTGCACATCACCGTGGGCCATGTGCTCTGCGATTTGGTGGACTATATCCTGTTCCCGGAAAAATTCGCCAAGTGAGGGCTAGAGGGCGCGGTTTGCAGCACAGGCTGGAAAGCCTGTGCTACCAATGCTGTTCATAATTTATAGGACCACCCAAGGGCTAACTCAAAACTCAAAACTCGAAACCCTTATGTGGGATGAATAATGAAAAAAATCGAACCCCTTTCCCTAAAAGGCATCCAGACTTACAGTCTCAAAGAGCGTCATTCCAAGGTGGATTATCGGGCCTTCGGCCGGGCCTGGGAGAAAGGCGGCAGTCTCCGGGAGTTTCTGGACCGGCTGCCGAACATCCTGGCGGGCCGGACCCTGAAGAAAGTGGCGGCGGCCTGGGTCCAGGCCCGCCGCGCCGGCCGCCCGGTGATCCTGGGCATGGGCGCGCATCCCATCAAAGTGGGCCTGAACCCCATTTTGATTGACCTGCTCCGCCGGGGATTGCTCACCGCGGTGGCCATGAACGGCGCCGGCATCATCCATGACGCGGAACTGGCCATGGCTGGGATGACCTCGGAAGACGTGGACCAGGACCTGGGCTGCGGCCGCTTCGGCATGGCCCAGGAAACCGGGGAATTCTTGAACGAAGCCATCGCCTGGGGGGTTGGCCAAGGATTGGGGCTGGGAGAGGCGGTGGGGCGGCGCCTTAAAGATTCAGCTTTCCCTCATAAGGACCTGAGCCTGCTCTGCGCCGCGGCGGACTTGGACGTTCCGGTGACGGTGCATGTGGCCGTGGGCACCGACATCATCCACATGCATCCCTCGGTGAACCCCGAAGCCCTGGGGGCTGCGACCCACCGGGACTTTCGCCTCCTGGCGGCCCTGGTCGCCCAACTTCAGGACGGGATGTTCCTCAACCTGGGCTCCGCGGTGATCATCCCCGAGGTTTTCTTGAAGGCCGTGACCCTGGCCCGCAACCTGGGACATCCGGTGGCCCCCCTGACCACCGTGAACCTGGACTTTATCCAGCACTACCGGCCCTTGACCAACGTGGTCCGGCGGCCCACCCAGGGGGTGGGGCAGGGCTACGCCCTCACCGGGCACCACGAGCTGCTCTTCCCCCTGTTGGCCGCGGCGGTGGCGGAGGAGATGGGGGATAATTGAGGGAGGGGGCCAGGGCCAGTGGCACAGGCTTTCCAGCCTGTGGGAAACCCCTGCCCCCTCCCTCAAACTCCCACCCCCTACCCCTTAAGGGTGAAACAATTAAAGTGAAGCTTTCTTGTCAGGAGAGGAAAATGCTAACCGAGATCGTGATTATCGTGGACGACATTCGGGTTAACGCCGAGTTAAACGATTCGCCCACGGGCCAGGCCCTGGCCGCGGCCCTGCCCTTGGAAGGCGAAGCCCGGCGCTGGGGGGATGAAATTTACTTCCCTGTGCCCCATGTGGTGGCGGAACTGGACGACACCGCCAAGACGGTGGTGGAAGTGGGGGATATTGGCTATTGGCCTTCGGGCAAGGCGTTTTGCATTTTTTTTGGTTACACTCCTTCCAGCGTCCCGGGGGAAATACGGCCGGCCAGCGCGGTGAACCTGGTAGGCCGGGTCAGAGGCGATCCCTGCTGCCTGGCGGCGGTGGGCGAAGGCGCGCCGGTGCGGGTGGAGCGGAAGTAGGGTATAATGTGAGAAGGATTTGGGGGGGGGGGCCCCCCCCCCCA
>VGSW01000210.1 GCA_016874915.1 Deltaproteobacteria bacterium | reverse complement strand
CTGGGTGGACCCTCCCACGCGCCAAGAGGGAAATCCAACGCATGCTAATGCTGAAGCTGGGCTTTTGCCCTTGTTGTCGGCGTTCAATCATAATGGATGATTCTTAAAATTACTTAACGTAGTAGTGTTAGGACCTCTTCTCAGCCCTGACTAAGTTGTCAGGGCTGTTTAATTTGGCGGTTTCGCTTTAGATGGCCCCCCTATATATTGCCCCTCTGTAAGAAAATTTTTGACAGAAAAATCAGAAATTGCCTGATTTTCTCCCATTTGTTTCCCTGACATAGTACGATATTGGTAAACTCCCCACTTGCGGGCGGGCCGGGGTTTCAGGACTCCGGCCTTTTAACCAGAGCAAATCTTCTTATCCCGCGGCAGCGAGGTAGCCCTATGTGTGATCCCCTGAAAATGGCCAAGTTGCAGGAAAGCAAGGCCAAGTACGACGAGACGGTGGCCAAGGTCTTGAAGAAGATGCCGGAGCGCCAGCCCGAATTCCTCAACACCTCCGGCATTCCCATCGAGCGGGTTTACACCCCCCTGGACATGGAGGACTTTGACTACCTGGAGCAGTTGGGCTTACCCGGCCAGTATCCTTATACCCGGGCGGTGCAGCCCACGGCCTACCGGGGCCGGTTCTGGACCATGCGCCAGTACGCGGGTTTCGGCAGCGCCGAAGAGACCAACGAGCGCTACCACTTCCTGCTCAAGTCCGGGCAGACCGGTCTCTCCGTGGCCTTTGACCTGCCCACCCAGATCGGCTACGACTCCGACGCCCCTCTGGCCCAGGGCGAGGTGGGCAAGGTGGGGGTGGCCATTGACTCCCTGTGGGACATAGAGCGCCTTTTCCAGGGCATCCCCCTGGACCAGGTGTCCACCTCCATGACCATCAACAGCCCCTGCGCCGTGATCCTGGCCATGTATCTGGCAATGGCGGAAAAGCAGGGGGTCCCTTTCGACCAGCTCCGGGGCACGGTGCAAAACGACATCCTGAAGGAGTACCCGGCCCGGGGCACTTACATCTTCGGGCCCCGGCCCTCCATGCGCCTCATCACCGATATTTTCGCGTTCTGCACCAAGGAAGTCCCCCAATGGAACACCATCAGCATCAGCGGCTACCACATCCGGGAGGCCGGGTCCACCGCGGTGCAGGAGGTGGCCTTCACCCTGGCCAACGGCATCGCCTACGTGGACGCGGCCATCAAAGCAGGGATGGGCGTGGACGAGTTCGGCCCCCGGCTCTCTTTCTTCTTTAACTCCCATTCCGACTTCCTGGAAGAGGTGGCCAAGTTCCGGGCCGCTAGGCGGCTGTGGGCCAAGATCATGAAGGAGCGCTTCGGGGCCAAAGATCCCCGCTCCATGATGCTGCGCTTCCATACCCAGACCGCGGGGTGCAGCCTCACCGCGCAGCAGCCCCTGAACAACATCATGCGCACCGCGTTCGAGGCCCTGAGCGCGGTTCTGGGCGGTACCCAGTCCCTGCACACCAACTCCTTTGACGAAGCCCTGGCCCTGCCCTCGGAGTTGGCGGTGCAGGTGGCGCTGCGCACCCAGCAGGTCATCGCTTACGAAACCAACGTCTGCGACACCGTGGACCCCCTGGCCGGCTCCTACTACATCGAATACCTCACGGATCAGGTGGAAGCCCGGGCCCAGGATTACATCGACCAGATCGACCGCATGGGCGGCGCGGTGTCAGCCATCGAAAAGGGCTTCATCCAGAAGGAAATCGCGGCCAGCGCCTACAAGTTCCAGCGGGAAGTAGAGTCCAAACAGCGCATCATCGTGGGCCTGAACCGCTTTGAGGTAAAAGAGGAAGCCAAGCCCGCGGACCTGCTCAAAGTGGACCCCGCGGTGGGCGGCAAGCAAATTGCCCGCTTGCAAGAACTCAAAAGCACCCGGGATAACGCCGCGGTGAGCCAGGCCCTGGCGGAACTGAAGACCGCGGCGGAAGGGGACGCCAACTTGATGTACCCCATCCTCAAGGCGGTGAAAGCCCTGGCCACCCTGGGGGAAATCTGCGACACTTTGCGCGCCGTGTTCGGCGAATACGAAGCCCCAGCGCTGGTGTAGTTGCCAGTTGCCAGTTCCCAGTTACATATGGAAACCAGGAACTGGCAACTGGCAACTGAGAACTGAGAACTGAGAACTGAGAACTGTGAACTAATTAAGGAGACCACAATATGCCGGAAGAAAGGAAGATCAGGGTGTTGGCTGCCAAGCCCGGATTGGACGGTCATGACCGGGGGATCAAGGTCATCTGCGCCGCGTTGCGGGACGCCGGCATGGAAGTGATATATACGGGGTTGCGGCAGACTCCGGAGCAGATCGTGGCCGCGGCTATTCAGGAGGACGCGGATGTCATCGCCATGAGCGTCCTGTCCGGGGCGCACAACTATCTCTTTCCCCGGGTGATGGAGCTGGTTAAGGAAAAGGGCAGCGGCGACGTCCTGGTCATGGGCGGCGGCATCATCCCCGAAGAAGACATCCCGGCCCTCAAAGCCGCGGGCATCGCGGCCATTTACGGCCCTGGCACCGATACCCGGGACATCGTCTCCTTCATCCGGGAACACGTCCGCAAGCGGTAGTTAAGCCATTTTTCACTCAAGGAGGCCGTTCCACTGGGATCGGCGTCCTTATGCTTGATGGATTTTACCGAAGACCGAAGACCGGAGATAACATGAGCGTATTAGTGGATAAATCAACCCGCGTGGTGGTGCAGGGCATCACCGGCAAAGAAGGCTCTTTCCACGCCCGGGCCTGCCGGGATTACGGCACCCAGGTGGTGGCCGGGGTGACGCCGGGCAAGGGCGGCCAGAAAATGGACGACATCCCGGTGTTCAACACCGTGGCCCAGGCGGTGAAAGAAACGGGGGCCAACACTTCCCTGATTTTTGTCCCGCCGCCCTTTGCCGCGGATGCCATCCTGGAGGCCGCGGCCGCGGGATGCCAGGTCATTGTCTGTATCACCGAGGGCATCCCCACCCTGGAGATGGTCAAAGTGATGGAAGCCCTGAAAGACACCGGCATCCGCCTCATCGGCCCCAACTGCCCGGGCATCATCTCCCCGGGCCGGGCCAAGGTGGGGATTATGCCAGGGCACATCCACCAGGAAGGCCCCGTGGGGCTGGTTTCACGCAGCGGCACCCTGACCTATGAAGCGGTGTACCAGCTCACTGTTCTGGGCCTGGGCCAATCCACCTGCGTGGGCATCGGCGGGGACCCCATCATCGGCACCAATTTCATTGACATGCTCAAGCTCTTCCAGGCCGATCCCCAGACGGAAGGCGTGGTGCTCATCGGAGAAATCGGCGGTTCCGCCGAAGAAGAGGCCGCGGCCTTCATCCAGGCCCACATGACCAAGCCGGTGGTGGCCTTCATCGCCGGGCAGACCGCGCCTGAAGGCAAACGCATGGGCCACGCCGGGGCCATCATCTCCGGCTCCAGCGGCAAGGCGTCGGACAAAATCGCAGCCCTGAACGCCGCCGGAGTTACCGTGGCCGCCACCATCGCGGAGTTGGGCGTCATCGTCAAACAGGTGGTGGGGAAGTAAGGCAGTTTTCGGTCTTCGGTCTTCGGTTAAAAGAGAAAATAGGACCTTTTGAACTGTAGGGGCGGGGTTTCCCCGCCCTTTTTTCATGGGGGACAATTTATGCGAGAATAGTTGCATCCCCAGCGAAAATAAGGGAAATTATACGAGCTTCCTTTTCTTGGCTATAGAATCACAAACTGAGCAATTTGGGTAATCTTTTATACCGAAGACCGAAGACCGAAAACCGAAAACGAGGAAAATATGCCTCATCACGAACCCGAAAAAGTAACGGGCAGTGCGGCCGCGGGCCTTAAGGTGCCGGACCGGCCCATCGTATTGTTCATCGAAGGCGACGGCACCGGCCCGGACATCTGGCGGGCCGCGCAGCCGGTGCTGGACGTCGCGGTGGCCAAAGCCTACGGTGGTCAAAAGGGAATCGCCTGGCAGGAAATCCTGGCCGGGGAAAAGGCTTTCAAACGCACGGGCAGCTACCTGCCGGTGGAAACCCTGACGGCCTTGCGGGAATACCGGGTGGCCCTCAAAGGCCCCCTCACCACCCCCATCGGCGGGGGCTTCCGCTCCCTGAACGTCACCCTCCGCCAGGTCTTGGACCTGTACGCCTGCATCCGCCCGGTGCGCTATTATGCCGGGGTGCCCAGCCCTCTTAAGGAACCGGAAAAGATCGATATGGTGGTCTTCCGGGAAAACACCGAAGACGTGTACGCCGGCATCGAATGGGAGGCCCACAGCCCCGAGGCCCAGCGCCTGGTCAACTTTCTTAATACGGAATTAGGCTGCCGCCTGGACCCCGCCGCGGCCATCGGCATTAAACCCATGACCGAGCGGTGCAGCAAGCGGTTAATCCGCATGGCTCTGAAATACGCCCTGGACCAGGGGCGGGCCTCCGTCACCCTGATGCACAAGGGCAACATCATGAAATACACCGAAGGGGCTTTCCAGAATTGGGGCTATGAGGTGGCCCTGGAATTCGGCGACCGGGTGGTATCCGAAGCCGAACTGGCCGCCCGCCACCAGGGGAAAGTGCCTCCTGGGAAAACCATGCTCAAAGACCGGCTGGCGGACAACCTTTTCCAGCAGGTGCTGCTGCGCCCCGCCGAGTACCAGGTCATCGCCACCCCTAACTTGAACGGCGATTACATCTCCGACGCCCTGGCGGCCCAGGTGGGGGGTCTGGGAATGGCCCCCGGGGCCAACATCGGCGACGATTGCGCCATTTTCGAGGCCACCCACGGCAGCGCCCCCAAGTACGCCGGCCAGGATAAAGTCAACCCTTGCTCCGTTATCCTCTCGGGGGCCATGCTCCTGGAATACCTGGGCTGGCGGGAGGCCGCCCGGCTCATCCACCAGGCCCTGCCCCAGACCCTCGCCCAGGGGATAGCCACCTACGACCTGGCCCGGCTGCTCCCCGGGGCTAAGGAAGTCTCCTGCTCCGGCTTCGGCCAGGCGCTCATTGAGAATATGGGGTGAGGTTCTTGGGGAAGGGGGCCAGGGGCCGACGGCCCCTTCCCCAAACCCCATCCCCCAACCCCCATAAGGGGAAAAAATAGCTGGGGGAGGTGGGCCTTAGCCCGCCTCCCCCAGCCCCATTATAGGGGGTTGGGAGGGGAGTTTGAGGGGAGGGCGGGGGACTTGTTGTCCCCCGGCCCTC
>VGSW01000209.1 GCA_016874915.1 Deltaproteobacteria bacterium | reverse complement strand
CCTTTGGCTTCGGCCTCGAAGTCAGACGGTTGCCAGAAGAAGAAGGGGTTGGCCCGGGGGGTGCGCACGGTCTGGGGCACCGGCGGCAGTTCCGCGGCTTCCAGAAATTCCCGCATGCCCACGCGCAGGATGAGCTCGCCCACCCTTTCCCGGTTTTTGCCGTGTTCGGCCCACCATTCGGTGATTCTTGCGTTCAACTCCTTCAATTCATCATAGGGAGGCTCCATCACCATGAAGGGCTGGATCACCCAGCTGAGCTGGGCCCCTTCCAGGATGGGAGCATGGGACCCCAGAAGAATGGTGGCGCCGGTCTCGGTGCCGGGCCGCAGGGCCTGGGGCATCAGGTTGATGCAGTGCATGCAGTGGTTGCAGTTCTTGTTGTCGATCTTCAGGGTCTTACCGTCCCAGCTCATGCAATAGGTGGGGCAGAGGTCGGTGACGTCGGCCTTGATATCCAGTTTGGCATACGGAGTGGCGCCGCCCCGGGGCTTCAGTTCGCCGCCGGCATAGGCCGCCACCGCAGACTGATCGATGCGGATGTCGTCCTTCCACACGCCGATCATGGACAGGTCCGCCCGGGCCACCGCGGCTACGCAGTCGTTGGGGCAGCCGGAGAATTTGAGCTTGTACTTGTACGGATAGGAGGGACGGTGCATATCGAACTGCATCTCCTGGGTGAGATCATAGCAGGCTTCCATGGTGTCGTAACAGGAGTATTCGCAGCGTGATGGCCCCATGCAGCAACTGGGGCTACGGAAGGTGGAGCCGGAACCGCCCAGGTCCCAGCCATTGGCGGTCAGTTCGGCAAAGCAGGGTTCCAGACCCTCGGTGCGGCAGCCCAGGAAGATGATGTCCCCGGTGGCGCCGTGCATGTTCAAGAGGCCGCTGCCATGACGATCCCAAATGTCGCATAGAGTGCGCAGGGCCTCGGTGGTGTAGAACCAGCCCGAGGGCTGATTGACACGGACGGTGTGGAAATGTTCCACCCCGGGAAACTCATCCGGCAGGTCGGAATACCGGCCGATGATGCCGGAGCCATAACCCAGGACGCCCACGATGCCGCCGTGCTTCCAGTGGGTGATCTTTTCCTTGTACGACCGCTCCAACTGCCCCAAGAGGTCTTTGACCTGATGTTTCTTGGCAGCTACCCTCTTGAGGTCTGTGACAAAACTGGGCCAAGGCCCGCTTTCCAGTTGATCCAGCAATGGGGTTTCGGACATGAACCATTCCTCCCTCTTTTAATTGGTCCCCAATGGGCTTATCCTTTTTTTCACAAACCAATGCTTATCACATACCATAATCATCCAAAAGTCAACGAAAAAAAATTGATAACCGAAATTCTGTTTATGACTCTTGAATGAAAGTGACCGGCCCCAACTCTTGCAAAGCCGCGGCGCACTGGCTGGCGGGGCCCATAACCAGGGTGACCAGGGACTCGGGCCGCAGGTGGATTTGGGCCGCCTGGGCTGCAGTTTCCAAAGTGACTGTGCGAATTTCGTCACAATATTTTTTCAGATAGTCCCTTCCCAGATCATACAGGTCCACGGACAGAAGCTGACGGGCCAGGCCCTGGGGAGTTTCCAGTCCCAGGGGGAAATGGCCCACATGGTAGCTCTGGGCTTCGGCCAGCTCCTGGGGAGTAACCCCGTCCCGCTCCACTTCCGTCATCACCCGGGTGATTTCCTTCACCACCTGGGCGGTTTTGGCTGCGGGGGTAAAGGTGGAAACCACGAAGGGTCCCGGCGCCCGGCGGAAGTGGAACTGGCTGCGGATGCCGTAAGTCAGGCCCAGGTCCGAGCGGATGCGGGTCATGAGGCGGGAGGAAAAGCCGCCGCCTCCCAGGATGTAATTCACCAGCTTCAGGGCAAAAAAGTCGGGGTGGGAGCGGGGCAGCCCCAGGTGGCCCATACGGATTTCGCTTTGGGTGAGTTCGGGCCGGTCCCA
This sequence comes from Deltaproteobacteria bacterium, assembly GCA_016874915.1. GTDB lineage: Bacteria > Desulfobacterota > Desulfobaccia > Desulfobaccales > 0-14-0-80-60-11 > VGSO01. Next base: position 3,263 of record VGSW01000209.1, on the reverse strand, counting down.
GAGGTAAATGCCCGGGGCGCAAAGTTTTTCCGGCGCAGCCAGGTAAGTAGGGCTGGGAGAACCGCCGCCGGTCCAGGCGCCAAAGTTTCGGGCAGCCTCGGGCTCTACCTGCGCCGCTTCCACCATGCCCACCACCACCAGGCTGGCGGCCCGAGGGGAGAATTCCCTGCGGTAAAAATCCTGAAGGTCCTTGAGTTCCAGGACTGCGACGCTCTCCAGGGTTCCCTGGGCCGGGTGGCCATAAGGGGCGTCCCCGAAGAAAAGCTTCAAAAAGCGGATGTTGGCCATTTCCCGAGGCTCGTCCAGGAGGTGGGTGAGTTCGGCCCGGCGGCGTTCCTTGAGGAGAGGGAACTCTTCTTCCGGGAACCCGGGAGTCTGAACGATTTCCGCCATAGTGGCCATGAGCTGGGGAAAATCCTCGGCCAGGCCTTCCAGGGAGACCATCACCGCGTCGAAGCCGCCCCGGGCTTTAAGGGCCGCGCCCCGGGACTCGATGTCCGTGGCCAGCTCCAACTGGTTGCGCCGGGCGGTGCCCAGGGTGAGGAATTCCGCGGCCCAATCCGCGGCGCCGGCCTTTCCCGGGGGGTCGGTCTCCGCGCCCCGCTTAACCATAAAGGTGAGGCTCACCCAGGGAACCCGGTCGTATTCCATGCCTATCAGATTCAAGCCGCCGGGGAGGGAGGATTGGTAGATTTCGGGGATGTAATTTATCATTATATGACCTCTTTAAGGCGGTTTAGCGGTTTAGCGGTTCGACGGTTTGGTCTTTAAACAGCTAACCCGCTGAACCGCTGAACCGCTTCATGCCAGTTCGCCCAACCTCTGGCTTTCCTCGGGGGAAACCGGCTTCAGGATAACCACCGTCCGGTTGTCTTCCCGCAAGTACTGCCGAGCCACCCGGTTAATGTCCTCGGCGGTGACCTGTTCATAGGAGGCCAGGAGCCGATTGACCTGCCCCGCGTCCCCGGTTTTCATATGAAACAGCCCCACCAGGAGGCCCCGGAAGAAATTGTGGGCCAGACTCCGGGCCCCTTGGGCCCGCATGAGTTTTTTGGCCCGGGCCAATTCCTCCGGGGTGACGCCGTCGGAGAGGACGCGGTTCACCTCATTCCAGATAGACTCTTCCAGTTCGGTCAAAGGCTGCCCCGGCGCGGCGATGGCCACGAGGATCAGGATATCCGGGTCTTGAGCCGCCCAGGGGGGCGAGGCCAGCTCCAAGCTCACTTCCACGGCCTTTCCCGGCCGCACGAATTCCTGGTAGAAGCGGGAGGATTTGCCTCCGGACATAATCAAGGTGAGAAGGTTCAAGGGATAAATGTCCGGATGATCCAAACCCACGGTATGGAAACCGGCAAAAAACGCCTCCACCTGGGATACTTTCTTGAAAATGACCCGGCGTTCCCCCCGCTGGGGGGGCTCCACCACCCGGGGCGCCGGGGGCAGGCCCGGAGGGGGAATATCGCCGAAATATTTCTCCACCAGGTCCCGGACCGCCTGGGGTTCCGCGTCCCCCGAGATGACAATGGTCATGTTGCCGGGATGGTAGTGCTCCGAGTAATACTTCCGGCAGTCTTCCAGGGTCATGCGTTGTAGGTCCTGGTTCCAGCCGATGACCGGCCACTGGTAAGGGTGCTGAGTGTAGGCCGCGCTGAACAGCTCTTCCAGGACCAGTCCGAAGGGGCTGTCCACGGAGCGGAGTTTGCGTTCGCTGATCACCACCTGGCGTTCCGGCTGGAAAGTTTCGTCGTCCAGCTTGAGATTTTTCAAGCGGTCGGCCTCCAATTGAAGCCCCAACTCCAGGTGCTCCGACGGCAGATTCTCAAAGTAGGAAGTATGGTCCTTGGTGGTGAAGGCATTGATCTCCCCACCCTTGGCCTGAAGGATGCGGGAGAACTCTTCCGGACCCAAGGTCTCCGTGCCCCGGAACATCATGTGTTCAAAGAGGTGGCTGATGCCGGTGACCCCGGAGAGTTCGTGGCGGGACCCCACTTTATAATGGATCTGGAGGGAAAGGATGGGCAGGCGCTTATCCGGCAGCACGAAGAGAGTGAGGCCGTTGGCCAGGTCGAAGCGAACCATCTCGATCTCCGGCTGCCAGGCCGCGGGGTTAAATTGTCGGGTCAAAGTCATGCAAGACCTCCGATCTAGGTCATTTCAGATAATTCAATTTTTGCGAAGACGCCGTGACATTCTTTTTTTCAGCTCTTGAGGTTCAAGAGAGTCCAGGAGGTTATCATTCTTGGGGTCAGTCACGCCGATTAGTTTCCAATTTTTATAGGGAGGTGGTGAACCCATCGGTGCATCTGCCATAAACCAGAACTTCACTTTTTCCTTTTTATAAATCAGCCATTTAGTAACCATTAATGGCCGCGGTTTGTCATATTCAGTAGAATCAATAATGTCCGGTTTTCCATAGGTAGATATTATGCTTTCCGGTGAAATTGAGGGAAAATCTGAACTAGCATAAATGGGGGGAATTATAAAATAGATAGATTAAGAAAATAATAACAAAGAGCGAGGGCTTAAATTTGGAAGAGATCATAACAGCCTCTTTTTCTCGTTCCCAAGCTGCGCTTGGGAACGCACTTGGAGGCCAAGCTTAGCTTGGCTTTATTACTCCAATACATCGATTTCCATTATTGTCTGCAAACCCAAATAATTTCTTGCACTGGAATAAATCCAATCTTCCATTTTATCAACCACACCAATCCTTACTGGATTATGGTGAATATATTCAATCTTCTGCCTGAGCATATCTTCCGAAATTATCTGTTTAGGATGAAATCCTTCATGCCATACTTGATACTCACTGTCCGTTTTATATTTCTTTCGAAAAAACCTGAATTGATTTAACAACCATGTTTTTTCTTCATTTTGGGCCAACTTGATAATCTCCCTGGCAGTATGACGTTTAAAGTCTTTAATTGTATTGGCGAGATTATCTCCGGAAACTACTAAATGCACATGGTTATCCAATATTGCATAAGCAAAGACATTCAATCCTTTCCTCTGGCGACAGAAGTTCAATGAATTTATTAAAATGTCAAAATATGGTTTTCTCGTAAAAACTGGTAGCCATTCTACAATAGTGCAAGTTATGAAATATACTTGATTCGCATCGATTATCTTATATCGGGTTCTCATGTGGTATTATTCCAAAGCAAAGCTTTGGGCCCAATTGCGTTCCCAAGCTCAGCTTGGGAACGAGAAAGAAACCTCCGACCTCTAACCTCTAACCTTGAACTTTGAACTTTGAACTTATT
>VGSW01000208.1 GCA_016874915.1 Deltaproteobacteria bacterium | reverse complement strand
CGCCAGCCCCTTCTTCGCCAAATGCTTGGTAATGGCCGCGGTCAAAGTGGTCTTGCCGTGGTCGATGTGCCCAATCGTCCCCACGTTCACGTGCGGCTTCTTCCGCTCAAATTTCTTCTTGGCCATCTCGCGTCTCCGACAGATAGTTTAATCTTTAACGCCACCCCCACCAGGGGAACCCCGCGGCTTATGGAGCCCACGACCGGGATCGAACCGGTGAACCTCTTCCTTACCAAGGAAGTGCTCTACCTACTGAGCTACGTGGGCTCAAAAATGGAGCGGGAAACGGGACTCGAACCCGCAACCCTCAGCTTGGAAGGCTGATGCTCTGGCCATTGAGCTATTCCCGCACAATTCCCTGGGAAATGGTGGAGAGGGGAGGATTCGAACCTCCGTAGGCTGCGCCAACGGGTTTACAGCCCGTCCCCTTTGGCCACTCGGGTACCTCTCCCGACTATTTTTTATCGCCTTGGAGCTGGCGATGGGACTCGAACCCGCAACCTGCTGATTACAAATCAGCCGCTCTACCATTGAGCTACGCCAGCCGCTGGCCAGAACTGCCCAAATTTTAACTTTATAAGTGTATAAGTCTCCGGGAAGCTTGTCAATATTTTTTATGGAAAAACCGGCAGGGCCATCAACTGGAAGAACCCTGGCCACTCTTTCTGGCCGCGCCCTGGTAACGGAGGGCATTATTCCTGACATGGGCGGGAAAAATTGGCAGTTAGATCTATGAGCCAGCCTCGGGCCGGGCATTCCTTAGTGCTATAAATATAAACAGAAAAGCCCCTGCGTCAAGATGGCGACTGCCCGGCCTTTATCGAACATTAAAATGCAGAGCCGCCGCTCCCGGCGCTTATAGCGATTGCCAAAAGGATTTTCCGATTGCCTTTTCTGGTCGTAGGGGCGCAGCGTGCTGTGCCCTGGAGCCGATCCATGGGGCACGGCTCGCCGCGCCCCTACAAAACGCAAATACTTTTGTCAATCGCTATAATTACTAGAAAATACGAGAGCCTTCACTTCGCTCAGGATGACAAAAAACCATATTTGCAAGAGCCTCCGCCTTTTCCCTTTTTTCCCCCTTCCCTTTTTATCATTTTATCTTTTTAACCTTTTAACCTTTCCCCTCCCCTTTCCTTGCCCCCAGGAGCTTTTTCATTTATGATTGTTGGTAATTGGGGATAATTCCCAGAAGGGGTTTTAACCATGGTCTTTTTCCGTAGAACCGAAGAAGAGCGGCCCAAGGTTCCCCAGGAGCTGGCGCACCTGCGGGCCGCCCTCCAGAAAGCCCAGCTTCCCGAAAACGTGCACACCGCGGCCACTAAGGAGCTGGAGCGCCTGGAAAAAACCGACCCCTCCATGGCCGAATACTCCATCGGCCTCAATTACCTGGACTACCTCATCGGGCTGCCCTGGACCCGGATCACGGAAGACAACCTGGACTTGAAACGGGCCCAGCGCATCCTGGAGTCCTCCCACTACGGCCTCAACCACGTCAAGGAACGCATCCTCGAATACCTCTCGGTCCGCACCCTATGCAGCATTCAAACCTCCCAGGTCCTGGTGGTGGATGACGAGGAAATCGCCCGCACCAACCTGGAGTATATCCTGCGCAAAGAAGGCCACCAGGTTGACACCGCGGCCAATGGCATGGAAGCCCTGGAGAAAGTTAAGGCCCATGAATTCGACGTGGTCTTAACCGACCTCAAAATGGAGAAAATGGACGGCATCCAGCTCCTGGAGTCGGTGAAACAGATCGCCCCCGCCACCGAGATCATCATGGTCACCGGCTACGCCACCGTGGCCACCGCGGTGGACGCCATGCGCAAAGGCGCGGCCCACTATCTCTCCAAGCCCATCAAGCTGGACGAGCTCCGGGCCACGGTCCGGGAGATCATCGACCGCAAGCGCCACGTGCAGATGACCCGGGGGCCTATCCTCTGTTTCGCCGGACCTCCGGGCACGGGGAAGACCTCCATCGGCCGGGCCATTGCCGAGGCCCTGGAACGCCGGTTCATTCGCATCTCCCTGGCCGGCCTGCGGGACGAGGCGGAACTCCGGGGCCACCGCCGCACCTACGTGGGAGCCATGCCCGGCCGCATCATCAACGAAATCCGCCGCCTGGGAACGAAAAACCCGGTCTTCATGCTGGATGAAATCGATAAAATCGGCCAGGACTTCCGGGGCGATCCAGCCTCGGTGCTCCTGGAAATCCTGGACCCCCAACAGAATAGCAATTTCCTGGACTTTTACGTGGACCTCCCCTTTGACCTGTCCAACGTCATGTTCATCACCACCGCCAACGTGGTGGAGACGCTGCCCCCGCCGCTGCTGGACCGGCTGGAAGTCATCTATTTTCCGGGATACATGGAGAGCGAAAAGATTCGCATCGCCCAAAATTTCCTTATTCCCCGGCAAGTAAGGGAGCACGCCCTGACCCACCTTAATATCTCCTTCACCGAAGGCGCCATCGCCAAAATCATCCGGGACTACACCCGAGAAGCCGGCTTGCGCAACCTGGAGCGGGAAATCGCCACCATCTGCCGCAAGCTGGCCCGCATTGCCCTGGAGACCAAGCCCTCGGCCGCGCCCGTGGAAATTGACGAGGCCCTGGTGGAACGCTTCCTGGGCCCCCGGAAATTCGCCCACGAAGTGGCCGAGGCGGGCAATCAGGTGGGTGTGACCACCGGGCTGGTGTGGACCGAGTTCGGCGGGGAAATCATCTCCGTGGAAGCCACCCAGATGCGGGGCAACAAGCAGCTCATCCTCACCGGCTCTCTGGGCAACGTCATGCAGGAGTCGGCCCAGACCGCGTTGAGCTATATCCGCAGCCACGCCCAGCAGTTCGGCCTGGACCCCGACTTCTTCGCGGACAAGGATATCCACATCCACATTCCTTCCGGGGCCATTCCCAAGGAAGGACCTTCCGCAGGGGTGACCATCGCCCTGGCCCTGCTGTCGCTGCTCACCGGCCGCCCGGCCCGCCGTGATGTGGCCCTCACCGGGGAACTCACCTTAAGCGGCCGCATCCTGCCGGTGAGCGGCATCCGGGAAAAGATCCTGGCGGCCCAACGGGCCGGCGCCCGGGTGGTAGTGTTCCCCCAACAGAATGAAGTGGACTTGAACGACCTGGCAGATGACCTCAAGGAGGGCCTCCAGATCATCCTGGCGGACACCCTGGAGTCCTTGGTGGACGTGGTGTTGGTATGAGTTTTGGTTAGGTTTAGGTATAAAAGTCAAGTTTGAGCAAGCTGCAATCATTTCTCTCGCTTGCAGACCAAATCTTTTCACTGAAACCTAAAACCTGAAACCTAAAACCTGCAGTTACCGGTTGGGCCGTAAAACCGGAACGCCTTCCGGGGCTTTCCCCACCGGGGCCCTGGGGGCCGCGGGGGCCGCGGGACTCCGGACGCTCCGGGCTTCCCGGGTCACATGCTGCAAGTAGAAGAAATAACGGGCCTGCTGCACCGGCGTAAGCAGGGCCTTCTGCTCCTCCCACTGGCGCTGCCTCACCGCTTCTATTTCTTTCTTCTTCCGTTCCATGGTGTCCATAAGGACTCGCACGTCTTCTTCCCGGGGTTGGGGGTTCTGCATGACCTGCTGAAGCTGGCGGTTGGCCTCCATGGCTTCCCGGGTGAGCTGCTGTTTTTGAACCCCGTATCGCTGCTCAATGAGCAATAGCTGGTCCACGGTGCGTTGGTCCACGCCCAGGGCCGGCCCCAGTTGCTGGCGCTTGATGCCCTGGAGCTGGGTCTGGAAGGCGTCGCTACCGTTAAAAGCCCAGGCAGCCGCGGCCAGGGCCAGGCTTAAGCCCAGGATGCCGAGTAGGACTTTCTTAGCCATGATCCATCCTCTTCCTGCTGCTTCAATTTTTTCAGGAGCGTTTCCCGTTCCTTGTCGGTCAAATCGGCCAGCACCGGGTCCGGATCCCAGGTGAGCACGTCGTCTTCGGAATCCAAGTCCTCGTCGCCCAGGGACGCAAAGCTAACTTTTTCGGAGGTTTCCGCCGGCAGGGCCGGAGGCGGGGCCGCCGGGGGTTTGGCCATCTCGAGCTTCTGAGCCTTGGCCGGCTCCGGGGCCGGCTGGGCCTCCTTGGCCATCTGGGGCGCGGTCGCGGTTTGATGGGGGCCGGGCATCTGGTAGGCGATGACCACCACCAGCACGGCCAGGCTGGCAGCCGCGGCGGCAAAATAAGGTGTCCGGAACCACGGCCGCTCCCGCTCCGGCGGCGCCTGATTGGCCTGGACCAGCTTCAGGTGCAGTTCCCGGTTGAATTCCTGCCAGAAGGCCGGACCTGGATCCTCCACGGGCGCAACCTTCAAAGCCGCGGCCACTTCCTTCAGGGCCTCAGCTTCCTGGCGACAGGCGGGGCAGTGTTCCAGATGGGCTTGAACCCGCCGCCGCCAAAAGGCCGGCGCGTCACCGTCGAGATACCCTGGTAGCCACCGTTGGAGTAGTTTGCACCGCCACTTCATGTTCATCCTCACTTTTCAAGTACTTTCTTAGGGTTTTCAAAGCCTGGCAGTAGTTGACCCGGGCCGCGCCGGCCGTTCCTCCCAGCACCTCGCTGATTTCATCATAGGAAAGGCCTTGTTCCACCTTCAGCGTGAGCACCGCCCGCTGTTTGGCCGGCAGGCGCTCCAGCGCCGCGTAAAGCCGCCGCCGTTCGTCCTGGGCCACCATTTCGGTTTCGGGGGAGTCGTCCTCCACCAGGTGCAGGTTTTCGGTTTCCGTCGGTTCGCCGAATTTCTTTCTGCCCTTCAAGAAATTGTAGCACTGGTTGATGGCGATCCGGAACAGCCAGGTTTTGAACTGAGACTGCTGGCGAAAGCTCTTGATGTGGATAAATGCCTGGAGAAAGGCTTGTTGGGCCATGTCCCGGGCTTCCTCCGCATCCGCCACGATCCGGCACGCCAGATTATAAATATCCCGCTGATATTTCTTCACCAGCTCTTCAAAGGCCGGGACTTCACCGTTTTGGGCCCGGGTGACGAGCTGTGAGTCAGTCATGGAATCCAGTTCACCGGCTTTCATTTAATTAGACCCAAAAACCGCGCAAATGTTAAACGATGGCCTAAGACCAGTGGCCAGTAATACTATAACGTTAAGTGTTGACAATTAATTTCCCATGTGCAAACATGGGGAGCATGGACAAACAAGAATTGCTCGAGGCCCGTGGTCGCCTGGAGGCTTTTCTTGAGCCGCTTTTGCTCATGTTGGG
>VGSW01000207.1 GCA_016874915.1 Deltaproteobacteria bacterium | reverse complement strand
GCCTGCGGGGGCCCACCGAGAAGGAGTTCCCCGGGTCCCAATTCAACGCGGTGGACGCCGACGAAACCATGATCGAAGTCCTCAAGGAAGAGTTTCTGGCCGCCAGAATCCTCAAGGCCTTGAGTGAGCAGCCCCTCAACCCGCCCGGAATTGCCCGGGCCATGGGAGAGCCGGTGAAAAGCATTACCCCGCTGTTGCCGGATATGGCCAACGAGGGCCGCATCTCCATCCGGGATTGGCAGGGCGGCTACCCCATTTATGCCATGGGTAAGGGGTGATAGGTCGGATTTATACCGGGGTTAAAAGGCCCATATCCAAGTTCCGGCTCATGGAGGCTTATCCCAGTCATGGGAATTCCGCCACAAAATGGCCGGAACTTGGGTGGATTAAGCAGGAGGGCGCCATGAAGACTTTTACCCATCTAATGCAGGAGGTGCAAGAAAAAGGTCTCTGCCACCACTGCGGGGGTTGTGCGGCTTTTTGCACCGCCATCAATTACGGGGCCCTGGAGTTAGGAGAGGATGGCAAGCCGCGCTACAGCAATAAGGAAAAATGCATCGAATGCGGCATCTGTTATTCCATCTGTCCGGAGATCAACGAGTTGGACGCGGAGACCAACAACCTGGTGTCCTGGAGCCCTCCCATGGGCCGCATCCTGGGAATCGCGGTGGCCCGGGCCACCGATCCGGAAGTGCGAAACCGGGCCACCGACGGCGGGGTGGTGACCGCCCTGCTGCTCCACCTGTTTGAGCGGGGCCGTATCGATGCGGCCATCGTCAGCAGAAAGGCCGGTCCCTTCCAGCGCCAGCCCTGGCTGGCTCGCTCCCGGGAGGATATCATTGAGGCCGCGGGATTCTATTTCGACACCCTGCCCAACATTCCGCATTTCTCCGAGGCGTACTCCACGTTTTCGCCCTCCATTGTGGAACTCAAGGATGTGGCCCAAAAGACCCTCAACAGGGTGGCATTTGTGGGATCACCTTGCCAGGTCAATACATTGCGGCGCATGGAGGTTCTGGGAGTGGTGCCTTCCGAGGCCATCAAAATCCATTTCGGTCTGTTTTGCGCCGGGAACTTCCAATTCGGCCCGGAGGAGCGTTGGCGGTTGGAAAAGATCGGCAATTTTACGTGGGACCAGGTCTTTAAAGTAAATATCAAAGAAGAATTGCTGATCCACTTGCGCAATAAGGAAATCCGCCGCATCCCCCTGCAACAACTGACCTTTATGAAACGGTTCGCCTGCCAATTCTGCGAAGATTATGCCGCGGAATTTGCCGACCTCTCCTTTGGAGGCCTCGGCGCGCCCGAGGGTTGGACCACGGTCGTGGTGCGCTCGCCCAAGGGGCAGGATTTCCTATCCAAAGCCATGAGAGCGGATATCGAACTCCTCAAACTTAAGGAAAAACCTTTGCAGGCCCAGGTCATAAGGGGAAAAGTGCTGGAGTGGTCCGAAAAGAAAAAGCAGTCAGCCGCGGAGCATTTCCAGGAATTGGAAAAGGAGGCTGTCTAGTGGCCTGAGAATGCTGGAATTCCTTTGGGGATGCTGGGCCGCCAGAATTCCCGGGCGGCGGGGAAACCTGCCGCCCGAGTTCCGGGAATGGTTTTCTTTCTTCAAAACGCCGGAGTCGATGATAATAACCCTTGAGTTAAGTCCATAGGCTGATTCAGGCTGAGGGCAAGGTGACCGACAGGTGCTCCTACTTTGAAGACCTGCCCGGAGGGGACGGGGTGCTGGTGCTCTCCCCTCAACAAACAGTCCTGTCTGCCAACCTCCAGGCTGAAAAACTCCTGCGTCGAAGGCTGGAACATGGCCAAGTTTTCCAGTTGCAAGATATTTTCCCGGATATCCACCTCCCCCAGATAGAATCAGCCTTTCAGGAAACATTACAGACGGGCGCCACTTTCTTCCACATTCCGGCTCAGATTGGGCGGGAGGCAGACTCGGTCCTCTTCTTGAAATGCTCGGTAGCTCCCCTTTATAACCAAAACCAAGAAATCATCGGCGCCATCCTGACTTTTCACGATGTGCCGGCGGCCAATTTCAGCCTGGGGGTGGAGCCCGAGGCCGTCTTTGAAAACCTGGACCGGGGGTTTTTCATCGTTGATCAGCATTGGCGGCTTACGGCCTTCAATAAGAAAGCCCAGGAGATTACCGGCTTTCGGAAAGAAGAGGCAGTGGGGCGCCATTGTTGGGAAATCTTTCGAGCCGATCAATGCAAGCGGGGGTGTTTTTTGCGAGCCACGTTGGAAGACGGGGCTCCACGCATAGATCAAAGGGTGCGCATCCTGAATAAGGCAGGCGAAAACCTCAACCTCCTGGTCAGCACTGCGCCCATCAAGAATAAGCGCGGCGCGATCGTCGGCGGGGTGGAGAGTTTTCAATCCATGGGGGTGGCCCTGGTTCCAGAGGAGCTGTCCCCTGTCCCGGGGAAAGTGGAGATTATCGGCCAAAGCCCCACCATCAAAAAGCTTCTGGAAATGTTGCCGGATGTGGCCGCGTCCAACGCGGCGGTGGTCCTGGAAGGCGAATCCGGCACCGGCAAGGACCTCTTTGCCCAGGCCATCCACCAACTAAGCCCCCGGGCCAAAGGACCTTTTGTGGCCTTTAGCTGCTCCGCCCTGGTGGAGACCTTGATAGAATCGGAGTTGTTCGGCCACGTCAAAGGCGCCTTTACCGGGGCCATCCGGGATAAGGTGGGCCGGTTTGAGCTGGCCAGAGGCGGGACCTTGTTCCTGGATGAAATCGGTGAACTCAAACCCGAGTTGCAGGCCAAGCTGCTTCGGGTCCTGGAAACCCGGGTCTTCGAGCGGGTGGGGGGCACCCGGCCCATCCCGCTAGAGGCCCGCATCATCGCCGCCACCAGCCGAAATCTAGTGCAGGAGGCCCAGCGAGGCCGCTTCCGGCTAGACCTCCTGTACCGCCTGCGGACGGTGCCTTTTTACCTCCCGCCTTTGAGGGAGCGCAAAGATGACATCCCCCTCTTAGTGAACTGCTTTCTGGCCCGCCTCAACCGCAAATACGCAAAAGAGGTGCGAGGCGTGGACCCTAAAGTAATCCACTTCTTTCAGCATCATTCCTGGCCGGGGAATATTCGGGAATTGGAGCGGGTGCTGGAGTACGCCTTCGTGTTCGTCAAAGGTGCGGTGATCACCAAAGACCACCTGCCGGAACTGGAGTCCCCCCTCATGAAGCCCCCGCCGGAAGCGACCCTTTACCGGGAATCGGGTGAACGCCTTAGAATTCAAAAAGCCCTGCAAAAGGCCCGGGGGAGGAGAGAAGTGGCAGCCCACCTCCTGGGCATCAGCCGCAGTTCCCTGTGGCGAAAGATGAAAGCTTACGGCCTCCTTTAACACAGCCTGTGCCACCTTTTATAAATGGGCCTGGTATAAGCCTCTTTTCGATAATTGTTTCAGTTTTGTTTCAATAAAACCAGATTATCTAAAAATATAAATTAATTGATTGTTTCATAAGTTTCATTTTTCAAAATAAAACCGAGACAGAAGCTTTTTTCTATAATCATAATTATGAACAATTTCATGAAGATTCATTTTGGGCATAATGATTGCTTTCTCAAATTAATAATTATCACAAAAAATCATGGAGGAGGCGATGAAGAAAGCCCCCAAAACCATTGAGAGCATCCTGGCAGGCTATCCCCGGCATCCCCAAAACCTCATCGGCCTGCTCCAGGACGTGCAGGCCGAGTACAACTACATCTCCCCGGAGCACCTGGCCCTGATCTGCGACCACGTGGGGGCGCCCCTTACCCAGGCTTGGGCCGTGGCCACCTTCTACAAATCCTTCAGCCTGGAGCCCCGGGGGGAACACGAGATCAAGGTGTGTCTGGGCACCACCTGCCACCTCAAGGGCGGCAACCGCCTGGTGGAAGCTTGCGAACGGAATTTGGGGGTGGCCCGGGGACAGACCACCGAAGACCTGCGCTTTACCCTGGACACCGTCAATTGCTTGGGCTCCTGCGCCCTGGCCCCGGTGGTCATGGTGGACGAAGACTACCTGGGGGGAGCCAACATCCACTCCCTGAAAAAGCGCCTGTCCAAGCTGGAATAGCGGAGTGCGCTGGAGGAGGAGGACATGGCTAAGCTCAAGAGTGTAGCCGAACTGGAAGCCTATCGCCAGGACCTCCAGTCCGGGCAGGACCCCCACCGGCCGGTGGTCAGGGTCTGTTTGGGGCCGGGATGCCTGGCCCAGGGGGCCGACAAGGTGGCCCGGGCCTTCAAGACCGCCATCAAATCCAAAAGGCTGAAAGTGGAGGTCAAACCCCTCGTCAAGGAGACCGGCTGCCACGGCTTCTGCAGCCAGGGGACGCTGGTCACGCTCTCCCCTTCAAACCTCTTTTATGTCCAAGTGAAACCGGAGGACGTACCTGAGATTGTAGACGTCACTCTGGGCCGGGGAGAGGTGCTGGAGCGGCTGCTTTACCGCGATAACGGCACCCGTTACCGAACCGCCGGCGAGATTCCGTTTTATCAACTGCAGCAGAAAATCATCCTTAAAAATGTGGGGCTCATCGACCCCTTTGATCTCAACGACGCCCTCCTGGCTGGGGCCTATCAGTCCCTGGCCAAGGCCCTGACCAAGATGTCCGCTAAGGAAATCATCCAGACCATAACCGTTTCGGGCCTGAGGGGGCGTGGGGGCGGCGGCTTTCCCACCGGCTACAAATGGCGCCGGGCCTTGGAAAACGCCCAGGATAACCCCGGGCCGGTCTATATAGTGGGCAACGGCGATGAAGGCGACCCCGGAGCCTTCATGGACCGGGCCATCATGGAAGGGGACCCATACACGGTGCTGGAGGGCATGGCCATCGGCGCCTATGCCTTGGGGGCCCGACAGGGGTACATCTATGTCCGGGCCGAATATCCCTTCGCCATCCGCACCCTGAATTTGGCCCTCCACCAGGCCCGCCGCCTGGGGCTCCTGGGGAATAACATTCTTAGCACCGGGTTCGATTTCGATATCCAGATCAACCGGGGCGCGGGGGCCTTTGTCTGCGGTGAGGAGACGGCGCTGCTGGCCTCCATCGAGGGCCGGGTGGGCGAGCCCGTCATGCGGCCGCCCTTTCCGGTGGAGCGGGGTCTATGGGACCGGCCCACGGTGATCAACAACGTGGAGACCTGGGCGAACGTACCGCATATTATTGACAAAGGCGCCAAGTGGTATGCCAACCTGGGGGTGGCGAACAGCACCGGCACCAAGATCTTTTCCCTGGTGGGCAAGGTGAAAA
>VGSW01000206.1 GCA_016874915.1 Deltaproteobacteria bacterium | reverse complement strand
ATGGCGTTGGCCTCCCGGCTGGGCCGGGAATCGATGACCTTGTTGTTGGTGCTGTGGCAGTAAGGGCAACGCATGGTAGGGTTTTCGGTTTTCGGCAGTTGTTATAATACCGGTTTTTTTGAAAATGTTGCTAACTCATTTGGTTAAGAATTAACAGAAAACAGAAAACAGAAAACTGTCTTCAAATCAGCCACTCCTGGGCGAACAGGGGGAAGTTGCGGCTCAATTCCAGCACCCGGGCCTGGAGCTTGTCCAGGCGGGCCCCATCCTCCGGAGCGCTCAGGGCCTGGTGCATGAGGTCGGCCACGATTTCCATCTCCGCCTCCTTCATGCCCCGGGTGGTCAGGGCCGGGGTTCCCACCCGGATGCCGCTGGTCACCTTAGGGGGCCGGGGATCAAAGGGAATGCTGTTTTTGTTCACCGTGATCCCGGCCCGGTCCAGGGCTTCTTCCGCCACCTTGCCGGTGATCCCCGCGGGAGTCAGGTCCACCAGGATGAGGTGGTTGTCGGAGCCGCCGGCGACCAGGCGGTAGCCCCGCTTCAGGAACTCCCGGGCCAGGGTGCGGGTGTTGGCCACAATCTGTTCCTGGTAGCGCTTGAAGGACGGCCCCAAAGCCTCTTTAAAGGCCACGGCTTTGGCCGCGATGATGTGCATCAAAGGCCCCCCCTGCATCCCCGGGAAAATCTGGCTGTCCAGGGTTTTGCCGTATTTTTCCTGGGCCAAGATGAGACCGCCCCGGGGGCCCCTGAGGGTCTTGTGGGTGGTGGAGGTGACAAAGTCCGAGACCGGCACCGGGTTGGGGTGCAGCCCTGCGGCCACCAAGCCGGCGATGTGGGCCATGTCCACCAGTAGGTAGGCTTCCACTTCCCGGGCAATTTCCGCGAAGCGGTTAAAGTCGATGATCCGGGGATAGGCGCTGGCCCCGGCGATGAGCATCTTGGGACGGTGTTTCCGGGCCAGTTCGGAAATAACTTCGAAGTCAATTTCCTCGGTCTGCCGGTCCACTCCATAGTTCACGGTTCGGTAGAGCCTGCCGGAAAAATTCACCGCGGCGCCATGGCTCAGGTGCCCCCCATGGGCCAGGTCCATGCCCATGATGGTGTCCCCGGGCTTCAAGAACCCGAAGTAAATGGCCATGTTGGCCTGGGTGCCGGAATGGGGCTGGACGTTGGCGTAAGGGGCGCCGAAGAGCTGCTCCACCCGGCTTATGGCCAGGTTCTCGGCGGTGTCCACGAACTCGCAGCCGCCGTAATAGCGCCGGCCGGGGTAGCCCTCGGCGTACTTATGGGTCAGAATGGACCCCTGGGCCTGGAGCACCGCGGCGCTGACAAAGTTTTCGGACGCGATCATCTCCAACTTGTTCAGTTGGCGCTCATGCTCCCGTTCGATGACCGCGTAAATTTCCGGGTCGGTGCGAGCCAATTCTGCCATTTCCATTTATGAGATTCCTGAGGAAGAAGATTCCCGAACCAACTGTTCGAGAAGCTCCAGACGTTCCTGGTGGCGGCCCCCATCAAAGGGGGTGGCGAGCCAGGCCTTGACGATTTCTTTGGCCAGGTCCGGGCCGATGACCCGGCCCCCCATGACCAGCAGGTTGGAGTCGTTGTGGCGCCGGCTCATCATGGCGGTGAAGATGTCATGGCACAGGGCCGCCCGGATGCCGGGGAAACGGTTGGCCATGATGCTCATCCCCAGCCCCGTGCCGCAGATGAGGATGCCCCGGGCATGGGGGCGGGCCAAAAGCGCCTCCACCACCTTCTTGCCGTAAATGGGGTAGTGCACCGATTCCTCGGCGCTGGCGCACCCCAGGTCCGTAACCGGCACCTTCAGTTCATGGAGCAGCTTGATGATTTCCCGCTTGAGACTGTGGCCGGCGTGATCGCAGGCGATGGCGAGGGTTTCCGCCTCAGCCGGCGTGGGCTTTGGCGAAGTTGATGACATCTCCCACGGTCCTCAGTTTTTCCGCTTCTTCGTCGGCGATCTCAAAGCCGAACTCTTCTTCCATGGCCATGATGAGTTCCACCAGGTCCAGGGAATCGGCCCCCAGGTCGTCGATAAACACTGCTTCAGGGGTGACTTCGGAGCGCTCCACCCCCAATTTGTCCACGATTATGTCGATGATTTTGTCTTCGATTGAAGCCATTTGCTTTTAACCTCCTTTTTTTCAGACCATGAGCATGCCGCCGTTCACATGAATCATCTGGCCCGTTAGGTACGCCGCGGCTTCGGAAGCCAGAAACGCCACCGCGTAGGCCACTTCTTCGGGAGTGCCGAAGCGGCCCAAGGGAATCTGGGCCAGCATTGCGTCTTTGACGTTCTGGGGGAGGGCTTCGGTCATTTCCGTCTGGATGAACCCCGGGGCTACTGCGTTCACCGTGATATGGCGGGAAGCCAGTTCCCGGGCTACCGTCTTGGTTAGCCCGATGAGGCCGGCTTTGGAGGCCACATAGTTGGCCTGGCCGGGGTTGCCCATCACCCCCACTACTGAGGAAATGTTGATGATCCGCCCATACCGCTGCTTCAGCATGGGCTTGGTCACGGCCCGGATGCAGTTGAACGCGCCCTTAAGGTTGACCTCCAGGACCTGGTCCCACTCCGCGTCTTTCATGCGCACGATAATGTTGTCCCGGGTGATGCCGGCGTTGTTCACCAGGATGTCCAGGCGGCCGCTTTCTTTGATGATCTGGTCAATGCCCGCCTGGACCGCGGCGGCGTCGGCCACGTTGAACCCCAGGAGCCGGGCCTGGGCCCCTTGGGCTTCCACCTTTTCTCTGGTCCAGGCGGCGTCGTCGCCCAGGACCACGTCGTTCAGATAAACGACCATTCCGGGGCGGGCCAGTTCCAGGGCGATGGCCCGGCCGATGCCCCGAGCCGCGCCGGTTATCAGGGCCACCCGCAAGTCCGTCATGGTTTTATCCCCAGATTACTCAGATTGCCACAAGATTATTGCCGGGGTAAGCTTTCTATTCCCCGGCAATTTTATTTCATAAAACGAAATTTTAGAAAAAGAAAGTCAAAAAAGAGTTTTCAGTTTTCAGTTTTCAGTTTTCGGTTAAAAAAGCGGTATAGCGGTATAGCGGTATAGCGGTTCGGCAGTTGGCTTAATAACCTAACCCTCTGACCCGCATTTTTCCTATTTCCTATTCCCTATTCCCTGAAACCTGAAACCTGAAACCTCCAACCTAACCCCTGTCCCTCTTTATCTCCTGGATCAAAGCCGGGACAATCTCAAACAAATCCCCCACCAGTCCCACGTCGGCCACTTGAAAAATGGGGGCGTGGGGGTCCTTGTTGATGGCCACGATGAAGTCCGAAGACTGCATGCCCACCAGGTGTTGGGCCGCGCCGGACAGGCCCACTGCAAAGTAAAGCCTGGGGGACACGGTTTTCCCCGTCTGGCCGATCTGGTGGGCGTAAGGGATCCAGCCCGCGTCCACCGCGCCCCGGGTGGCCCCCACGGCGCCGCCCAGAAGGTCGGCCAGCTCCTCCAGGAGCTTGAAATTTTTGGCCTCTTTGAGACCTCGGCCGCCGCAGACGATAACTTCCGCCGCGGCCAGGGGGACCCGCTCCTTAATTTCCGCGACGGTCGCGATAAAGCGGCTATGGAAGTCAGCCTTCAGGGATCCAAGCTCCACCCGAATAACTAGACCCTCTGAAGGCTCTAGTGACCCAGGCATCTGGCCTGTGGTAGAGCCGGCTTCCGCGGATGACGCGGCTTTCAACGCCTTGAACACCCCCGGCCGCGCCGTGGCCATCTGGGGATAGGTCCGGGGGGTGATGATGGTGGCCATGATATTGCCCCCGAACGCCGGCCGGGTCTGGAGGAGCAACTGCTTTTCTTCATCTATCTCAAACGCGGTGCAGTCCGCGGTGAGCCCGGTCTTCAGGGCCGCGGCCACCCGGGGGATGAAGGCCCGGCCTACGTAGGTGGCGCCGGCCAGAATGATTTCCGGCTGGAATTTTTGCGCTAATTCCGTTAGGGCCGCAGCATACGGCTCTTCTAAGAACTCGGCCAGCTGGGGGTGCTCCGCCAGATAGACTTTTTGAGCGCCGCCCGTAAGCAGGGCCGGGGCCAGGTGGTCCACCTGGTCCCCGAAAAGGACCGCGGCCACGGGGGCCTTAAGCGTCGTAGCCAAACGCGTGGCCTCTCCCAAAAGTTCCAGGGCCACCGGCGCCAGTTCCCCGTGGCGCTGCTCCGCAAAGGCCCAAACCCCGTCCGGGGGCGCGCCAGGCCGGGGGGCCGGGGCCTCTCCTTCCGGAAGGGCCAGGGCCTCGGCCTCGCACACCTCCACGCAGGCTCCGCACAGGTTGCAGCCTTCGGCAATGCTCAACGCCCCCCCTTCCAGACGGAGAATCCCGAAGGGGCATACGTCCTCACACTGCCCGCAGGCAGTGCACTTTTCGGCATAGAAGATCAGGCTCATGGTTAATTAATTTCGCTTTTATCCCGGCATTGCTTTCAAATGCTGTAAATCACGGATAACTTAATGATATTCCAAATTATTTTACTAAAACCTAAAACCTAAAACCTAAAACCTCTCTATCTTCCTGCCACGTTCAATACCTGGGTATATTTTTTCAAAATCCGCATGGGTATGTAAATAAACAAACCGACGAGAAATATCCCGGCCCACACCCAGTCTATCATCAGGGTCTTATGCGTTATGATTAATCCCACAAATTTTATCACGGTAAACGTAGTAATAATGGCAAAGAAAGTGGAATATTCTTTCCGCAAGGCCACCTTCCAGGAAAAAGGCAGCGCGGATTTGCGCCACTTTCTAAGATCGGGCAGGAAGGCTGGGGTATTGCTGGCCCATTGGGTGAACTGCTCCCCAAACTTTTTACGTAAAAAGGATTCTTCGGCATAAACGATGCGTTCATAATACAGCCAGAAAATCAGGGTGATTAACAGGGTGAACCACCACCGGCGCAGGAACAGGGACACCCCCAGCCAGATGATAAAATTGCCCAGGTAAAGGGGATTTCTCACCACGGAGTACATCCCGGCGGTGTTTAACACCCGGGCGACCTGGTTCTTGGTATTGCGCCCCGAGGTGCCGAAGGGCACCTGGCCCACGGTGAGCATCCTGATGCCCAACCCCGCCAGGGAGACCAACAGGCACAGCATCTCCCAGGGCAAATCCCACCAGTGATGGCCGTAAGGGTACCCGATTTCCAGGAAGGCTAGGAAAAAAAGCCCGATGAGCAGCAAAGGCAGATAACTGCGCCACTGGAACAGCCAGGCGCCGGTTTTTTCGAATTGCTCGCTCAGGGGCATGGATTATGGTTTTGTTATGAAAGGTCAGTGATGAGCATCGGACTCATCCATCAATAATAATATAAATCATAAGAGCCTCTTGCAAAAGTCCATTTTTAGGGGTGGTTTCTTAAAAATATAAGCTTCATAGGCGTTCTCGTGCTAAGGTGATTTTGGGAAAAAACACACCAAACATGAGGGGGCGCCGATGAAGCTTAAG
>VGSW01000205.1 GCA_016874915.1 Deltaproteobacteria bacterium | reverse complement strand
ATTGGGGAATAGCAAACACTTCTCCGTCCAGCCGTCCTTTTGGAACCATACCCTGCCCCCTTATCCTTGATGAG
The DNA here is from genome assembly GCA_016874915.1 of Deltaproteobacteria bacterium. Lineage (GTDB taxonomy): Bacteria > Desulfobacterota > Desulfobaccia > Desulfobaccales > 0-14-0-80-60-11 > VGSO01. Next base: position 5,448 of record VGSW01000205.1, on the reverse strand, counting down.
GTTCATTCAGGGCAGGTTAGCATAGATCAGGATTCAAAGCAATCAATTTGTCGTTGTAGGGTTAAAGGGCGCTCGCCACATTCTTCCAGGCGAGGGAAGAGATACCGTTGCAAAGTCCCCAGTATCCATGATACTCTGTCGCCAAGCTTCATCGGCTCCCCCAAGTATTGTTTTACTGTCAAAATTACTTTAGCACAGGCGCGCCGATGAGGCTTAATTTTTTCAGAAAATCAGCCTAAAAAATGACTTTTGCAAGAGGCTCAACCGTTAGAGGTTCCAGGTGGGCTCGTATTTCTTCCGAAGAAGAGGAGCGGGTTAGGGAAGGGTATCATCTCACCACTCATTTCTGGGTTGCTCCTGGCTCGACGTCCCAGATTGTTTCAGTTTTGTCAAAAACGGATGCTTCGCCTCTTATGGAAGTGAATTTTATCCCGCAAGCCAAACTTTGGCGCATCAACCATGGGTGGCGGCGCGCCGGCGAACGTCAAGGTTTTGCCCTTAAACAGAACACCGGCATCTGGCGTCGACGTGAAGAGGACGACGCCAATAATGGAGAACGGCCAGAGCGCCAGACCGGCACAGTAATCTCAGGAGTGAAACCCTATGTCACAGATAACCGAAATATCTTACTTCTTCGTCCTTTAACTGAAAAAGCGAGCGATCTCTCCTTCCTCAAGACATTGGCTTATGCTTTACAGAAAGGAATCCAAGTAATTTATCAGGTCGAGGAACAAGAAGTCGCTGTAGAACTCATCGGACAGGGGGCCACCAACGTCTCTTGCTATGGGAGGCCGCCGAAGGAGGTACGGGAGTTTGGGAGCGCTTACTTCAAGATAAACAAGCATTCGCAGAGATTGCGCGTGAGGCCTTAATTATTTGCCATTTTAATCCCTTAACCGGTGAAGAGGAAAAGGATTGGATAGGTCGGTGCGGCCCCGCCTGTTACGACTGCTTGCTTAGTTACGCCAACCAGACGGAGCACCGTTATCTTGACCGCTGGAAAGTACGAGACTATTTCCTGCAATTAACCCAGGCAGAAATTATCACAAGTACTGAAGGGCGAGACTATGAAGCCCAGTATCACTGGCTTGGTCAACGCCTCGACCCTGCCTCTACCTTGGAACGGCAGTTCCTCGATATCCTTTATCAAAAAAAATGCGACTGCCTGATTATGCCCAGTATTGTCCTGAGTCTGATCTCCCCGTTCAGGCAGATTTTTATTATAAGCGGGATAAGATTCCCGGTGTCTGCATATTCATCGATGGCCCAGTCCACATCCAGCCGCATCAGGCGGAACATGACCAAGCGTTAAGGGATAGATTAAGAGATCGGGGGTATCAGGTAATAGCTATCAAGTCTGATTTAGACTTAGAGGAACAGATACTAAAAAAACTCAGATAGTTATAAATTTGTCGGGTATGCTGAAGATACGGATGATCCAAGGTTGTACCCTCCTTCTGGGAAAGCTGGCCATCCCTGTTCTTTTGGTATTTCCAGTTAATTTGCTCTCCATGGTGCGCCCTGCCTGGACGATCTGGAAAACATGCACGTTATATGCACGTTAACCATAAATTATTAAGGCAGGTCCGATGATATATCAGCAACCTGCCTTTTTTATTAATAATTTCTGGTCGGGACGAGAGGATTTGAACCTCCGACCCCCTGAACCCCATTCAGGTAAAATAATGTTTTCTAAGTTTTTCCGCCTTGAGATAATTCTTGACAAAAACCTGTTAAATCATTACATTAACGACATATCTCTTGAGATTGTTTTTCCTACTTATAGATAGGTTTTTCTGAAAGTGTGCACACTATGTGCACACCCCCCAAAAAGGGAGGCCCCATGGCAATTCATAGTTTTTGTACGCATTGCAAGACTAGCAGTACCCTGGATGCCGAAAAGTGCCCCAAATGCGGAATCGCCTTTGGCCGGAGCCGAAAATACCGGGTCTGTGTCTCTGATAAAAGGCAACGGGGCAAGCGAGTAACGAGGGTGGTGGATAATCTGACCCTTGCTAGGGAAGCGGCAACGGCCATTAAAGCCGATCTTCTCCGGGGCGACCTGGATATTAATCAGAAGCCGAAGAAGGTCCCTACCCTCAATGAAGTTTGGGCAAAGGTTCTCCCCTGGGCTATGGAGCATAAAAAGACCTGGGATGATGATATGCTCCACTACCGCAAACACCTTGAACCTCGGTTCGGCAAAAAGCGTCTGGACGCAATCTCTGCCATGGACATTGAGAGAATGAAGGCGGAGATGAGGAAAGGCCTCAATAAAAATGGAAGGCCCTACTCCCCGGCTACCATTAAGCATCAAATGGTTCTGCTGAACCGATTGTTCAATCTTGCCCACCGGTGGGGGCTGTATGCTGGCGAAAACCCGATGAAACGGGTTGAGGTCCCTAAGCTGGATAACCACGTTACCGAGTTTATGGAAGACGCCGAAGTTTCACGGCTCCTCAAGACTCTTGAGACTTGGCCCTGCCGGACAAGCGCAGCATTCGTGAAATTTACTCTCCTAACGGGTATACGCCGGGGAGAGCTCTTCAAGCTCCAATGGGATGATGTGGATTTCGAGCGGGAAATGGTCACTCTCAGAGAACCCAAAGGCGGCAAGACTCAGACCATTCCCGTCAGTGCCCCGGCCCTTGAAGTCCTCAAGACTCTCGAAATGACTTCGCCGTTTGTCTTCCCCGGCAAAAACGGCCAACGGCGAACCGACTTCAAAGGCCCCTGGAAGCGAATCCGCAAGGCAGCCGGATTGCCCGAAAACTTCCGTTTCCACGGCCTCAGGCACCATTTCGCCTCAACCCTGGTGAGCAATGGCGTTGACCTCTGTGTGGTGCAGGCCCTTTTGACTCACAAGGATAGCCGGACTACCCAGCGGTACTGCCATCTGAAGCCGGGGGCAATCAAAGACGCGGCGATGAAGAGCGCCGATTTGCTCAGGCCCAAGGACCCCACTTTAAGGGTGGTGAACCTGCAAGAGAACCAGTAAGCCGATTTCCGGGGATAGGGAGCGCGACCCGAACGGCGGATATCCTGGCCGCCTTCCCCGGAACTCTTCCAGGGCCGCGTACAGGAGGCGGGATATGGTTACTATAGACCTCAAGAATCCAGAAGCACTCGAAGCTGAACGGCTTTTCAATCATTTCTGTAATCCAAAATCCCCTCATTGGAAATACCCACCTGCAAAGCAAGCCGCACTTGCCATGCTGCGTTCAGGAATCTTCGGGGATAACGTATTAAAGGGACATGCCAGACACAGGACAACTTATCAGGTAGTATTAGCGGCTTTGATTTATGAACTGGAAAACGTTTACAGCGGCTATATCAATCCTCCCCCTATTTCTTTTTTAAAAGAGGATATTCTTTGTGAGTTTGACCGTCATTTCTCTTATGTTGCTGCGATAGCCCAGCTTGCCGGAGTCAGAAAAGATGTGGTTGAAAATTGGCCTAAAGAGTGGCGGGAGAAAATATCTAATGCGGCTGATAATGGCAGAATCTCTCCCGATTGGCGCTGGGGCATAGAGATAATGATTTTCGGGGGGCGCTGCCGCCCACAAAAATTGGGTTATGTTTTTGCCGACATTTTCCTTTCCCATTGCTTATCGGCTCCCCCCTCCAGAATTGCCGATTGGGTGAATGCCATCCTTAAAAGCCTGGATCAAAAACCTCTCAGCAAGTCCAGCCTCAGCGATTACGTTAAAAAGCGACAGGAAGAGGAAAAGGAAAGGATAACAGCGGCAGGAGAAAATTATCACACCCACCAGAAAAAAGGGATTCAGATTAGATACTGATTGCTTCCCCAAGATTATCCCTTTATCCCCTCTCATTTTACTTACCGGAATTACCCCCTGAAATGGGGGTTTTTTGTTTTAAAATCGGGAAGTAAAACTTACATACCGGAAAATCGTTTAACAATGCTTATTTTGAAGTTGTTTTCTGGTAAGTAAGATACCCCGTCCTGTTGTTGACATATTTTCTAGCGAAAACTAATATTGGGGCAGATTTAACCTATCAAGTCTTGAGCGGGGAAGAACTGCCATGCGATTTATCAGAATCTCCCAAGTTGAGTCCATCCTGCCGGTAAAGCCGTCCACAATTTACAAATGGAGAACGCAGAGGAAATTCTCCCAGATTTTCAAGAAGTTGGGAGGGATGGTTTTGATTGACGTTCAGGCCTTGGAGGAACTTCTGAAAGGCCAATCACGGCCCCGTGGGGGCTGCCGATGAGCGCCCACCCCCGCCTGGACGCGGCCCTGAGCTACGCGGCTAGCGAGTGGCCGGTGTTCCCGCTTTGGTGGCCGGTGAACGGACGCTGCGCCTGCGGGAAGCCTGACTGCCAGCATCCGGCCAAGCACCCCCTGGGGACCCTGGCCCCCCATGGCGTCAAGGACGCCACAACCGACTCGCAGACCATCCGGTTGTGGTGGGGGCGGGCACCCTTGGCCAACATCGGGATTGCGACCGGCCCGGAATCCGGCCTGGTGGTGGTGGACCTGGACCCGCGGAACGGCGGCCAGCCGGACCGTCTGCCCGGACCCCTGCCCACAACCCCCACCGCCCGGACCGGCGGGGGAGGGTGGCATTACTACCTGGCCCACCCTGGGGACGGCTTGAAGTTTCCTCCCAAGCTGCCCGGCTGCCCTGGGGCGGACATCAAGGGAGGAGGCGGCTATGTGCTGGCCCCGCCCTCCCTGCACGTCTCCGGGCGGCGGTACTCCTGGGATACTCCCCCGACTCACATCCTTGCCCCATGCCCTGATTGGCTCCTAAATGCTGCGAAGCGACCCGACCCGAACCCCACGGTCACACCCCCGGCGGTGCATGTCGGCAATCATGGAACCGCTTACGGGCGGGCGGCCTTGCGAGCGGAACTGACCCGCCTGGCCCAGGCCCCGGAGGGCGACCGCAACAACGCGCTGAACCGGGCGGGCTATTCCTTGGGGCGGCTTGTGGCGGCGGGGCACCTGCCCGGGGACACCGTGCGCGGGCTCCTGGCAACCGTGGCAGAGAAAGCTGGCCTATTGCCGCAGGAGGTGGAGAGAACGCTGAGAAGCGGCATGAATGCTGGGCGGGAGGTTCACCATGCCTAAGCTGGTGGCATTCCAGGCGGCGACGGCGAGCATCGGCCCGGACACCCCCGCAGACCAAGCCAAGACCCTGCTGCGGCAGGCCCTCCCCCTGCTGGTGGACTTGAGCCCGACGGAGCTTGAGGATGCGTTCGCAGACCTTGAGGCCCGCGCCCCTTTACCAAAGAACTGGCTCAAGGCCCTGCGCCGTGAGGTGAAGGATACCCGCGAGGCCCAGAAGAAAAACCCTCCCCCGGCCCCGGACAGCGGCCCCACACCCGAAGAAGAGCTGAAGGAGCTGCAACCCTTGGCCGCCCCCCTGGCCGCTTCCCCCGACATCCTGTGGGAGGTGGTGAAGGCACTACGCAGCCTT
>VGSW01000204.1 GCA_016874915.1 Deltaproteobacteria bacterium | reverse complement strand
CTGGCGCAGGGCCAGAATGATGGGCACCCCGCCGCACACCGCGGCTTCGAAGGCCACTTCCACCCCCCGCGCCGCCGCGGCGCTTAAGATTTCATTGCCGTGGTGGGCCAGCAGGGCCTTGTTGGCGGTGACCACGTGCTTGCCCCGCTCAATGGCCGCGAGCATGTAGTCCCGGGCCGGGGACAGGCCGCCCATGAGTTCCACCATGATGTGGATGTCCGGATCGTCCAGGATGTCCTGGGCACGGGTGGTGAGGAGGTCCCGGTCCACGGTCACGGGACGGGGCCGTTCCAGGTCCAGGTCCGCCACCTTTTTCAGGACCAGGTCCGCGCCTAGCCGCCGGGCCAGGAGTTCCCGCTGCTGGGTAAGAAGCTGCGCCACCCCGCTCCCCACCACGCCGAAGCCGATCAATCCCACGTTAACGGTCTTCACGTCTTAAGACCACCTCAGTAATTTATCAGGGAAGATACACCAAGAACCCGCGGGATTAAAGGGAAAATTCGGCGCCATTCCCAGACCGATAAATAAACGAAGAACAATAAAAATTCTACCCCAATACGAACTGCGCATCCGGGCCGGCTGAAGTCTTGACATACCCCTCTTTGAGGTAGACCCCGCCAATCATAACTTCTCCCAATACTCCCAAAAATCCGGAAAAGACTTGGCCACCACCTGGGGGTCCCGGATGATTATTCCGGGAATCTTCAGCCCGGCCACTGCGAAACTCATGGCGATGCGGTGGTCGTCATAGGTGTCGATGAGGGCGCCGTGGGGTTGGCCGCCGTGGATGATAAGTCCGTCCGGGGTTTCTTCCGCGCTTATACCCATTTTCGCCAGTTCCGCGGCCACTGAGGCCAGCCGGTCGGACTCCTTGTGCCGCAGGTGGGCCGCGCCGGTGATCACCGTGTCGCCTTGGGCAAAGGCCGCCACCACCGCCAGAGTGGGGACCAGATCGGGCATGGTCGCCATGTCCACCTCAATGCCGGTCAAGGGGCCGCCCCTAAGCGTCAAACCTTTCTCGGACTCCTCCACGCCGCAGCCCATGCGGGCCAGCACTGACAGGAAATTTATATCCCCCTGGCAGGACTCCAGCGCGAGGTTGGTGAGGGTAACCCGGCCGCCAGTCAGGGCCGCGGCGGCCCAGAAATAAGAGGCGCTGGACGCGTCGGCTTCGATTTCGTATTCCCGGGCCTGGTAGCTTTGGCTCCCGAGGACGCGGAAAAATTTGTACCCTTCCCGGTAATAGGAGATGCCGAACTCCTGCAAAACTTCCAGGGTCAGGTCCACGTAGGGCCGGGAGACCAGTTCGCCGGTGATCTCGATTTCTGCGCCCTGGGGGGCCAGGGGCGCGATTAACAGCAGGGCCGACAGGTACTGGCTGCTGACGGCCCCGGAAAGTTGGGTCCGTCCTCCGGTGAGACCGCCATGGACGATGACCGGGGGGCAGCCATCCCCCCGCTGGGAAAAAGTGCGCACTCCCAAAGAGGCCAGGGCTTGCAGCAGCTCCTCCATGGGCCGCTCACAGAGGCGGGGACTGCCGGTGAGATGATATTCTCCCTGGCCCAGGGCCGCCAGGGCGGTGAGGAAGCGCATGGAGGTGCCGGAGTTGCCCAGATAAATCGGCCCCAACACCGGCTGCCAACGGCCCCCGGTTCCCCGGACCTGGACTTCCGTCCCCCGCCAGGTGATTCCGGCGCCCAGGCGGCTTAAGGCGCTGGCGGTGAGTTCCGTATCTTCGGCGCTGAGGGCGTTCAGCAGCAGGCTTTCCCCCGGGGCCAGAGACGCGGCGATCAAGGCCCGGTGGGTGTAACTCTTGGAGCCGGGGAGAGTGAGGGTGGCTCCGATTCTCCCCCGAGGTTGGATTTCCTTAACCATAAACCTAACAGAAGGCATGCATTAGATTTTATCCACAGATTTCTCAGATTGGCGCAGATTTAATTTTTTTATCTGGGTTAATCGGCGTAATCTTTAGATAAGGTCCCTGGCCTCTTCCGGCGAATAGACATGGCCGCAGTCCCGGCAGCCCAGCTCGATCCCGGTGCAGGTGGGCCGGAGGATAATTTCCCCATTTTGGCAGTGGCAGCACTTCATTGTCTTTATGTTTTTGCCGAAAACCGAAGACCGAAAACCGAAAACCGCATTAAAAATACCGCGAGAGCCGGGGGAGGCTGGGGTCCACCTGGCGGTACTCCCGGAGCAGGGCGTTGATGTAAAGCCAGGAAAAACTCAGGAGAAATTCCGGGGGGTACTTCCTGGCCCCGCGGTCGTCAAAGGCCAGATCTATTCCATCCGGGGTCCGGCTGAGGCGGAAGGCCAGGTCCCCCAGCACGGGCCAGGCAACTTCCCAGCCGCCGTCAATTTCGGAGAATTCCCCGCTATCCAGGCGGCGCACCGCCACTTCCGCCAGGTCGAGATTCAGCAGCAGCAAGGCTTCTTCCCGGGCCCCCAGGGAAGCGTCCTTCATGGGGCCGGTCCCTTCCGGGGCAAAGTCCGCCAGGGGCAGCCATTTATCGCCGGGAGCGGCCGGGGTCAAAGGATAGGCCCCCCGGCCGTAGCGGGCCAGCAGGGCCACGTAGTCCCAGGCGAAGACGTAGGCGTCTTCGGTGGGCACCGTGAGGCTCTTACGGGCGTAAAAAATGCGCAGGTCCGTGCCGAACTCCGGATCCTGGTCGAAGAGGATAAAAACTTCCAGGGGCCGGAAGGGCTTGAGAAGTATCACCCACTTCACCGAGGCGTAAGGCCGCCCCGGGAGAATCTCGCCCCGGAACAGGGCCGCCAGGGCCTGGGGGTCCACATCGGCCAGACCCTCCAAATCCTGGCGGTACTTCTTCCGCACGTACTGGCGCACCTGGGCCTCCCAGCCGGACCCGGCCTCGAATTGGCCCAGGGTTACCAGGTCGTAAGGAAAGTCTAAGGAAAGGGCCTGGCTCAGCTTTTTTTCGCCTCCAACCGCTGCAGGAATTTCTCTAAATTAATTATAAAGCGTACGTGAACGGCATCGCCAATCTTTTCTTTTTCGTCGAAGGCTTCCAGCTTGAAGGTGATTTGCCGGCCTCCTTTTTCCACCGCAGTGACTTCGGTGACGGCCCGGACTTCCATTCCTAAGGGGGTGGCTGCGGTATGATTGAGATTCATGGAGGTGCCCACCGAAGTCTCTCCCGGACCCAGATGGGGGGCCATAAGGTCGGCGCTAACCCCCTCGAACAACCCCCCCAGAAAGGGGGTGCCGAAGACGTCGGGGACCTTGGGGTAAAACTTTTGGGCCGAATGCTCCGGCCCGGTCTTGAGCCGCATTTCGTTGGTCATGCCTACGGTGATGGCCATTGTGATTACCTCCTGATCGGTGGATATTTTTATGTGAGCAGTGAGCAGTGAGCAGTAAAAACTAGCCATTAGCCGCTGGCAGTTTGCTGCAGCTTACCTCACTCATGCAGATAGTTTTGGCGGGCACGGAGGCCCGGCCACCGGTAAAAACATAATAATTTTGTTTTAAGTTATCAAATACCAATCCCCAAATTATTACCCGGAGCGGAAAATGGATTACCTTCACCCCCACCCCAGCCCTCCCCCCTCAAGGGGGAGGGGCAAAAGGAAGGAACTTCTTTAATGCTCCGAGTAATATTACTCAGGTCACTCAATTGTTCTCATTTCGCCAAATTAGTTACTTGATATTTTAGTGATGAGGACTGAGGACTGAGGATTGAGTCTTCGCCATCTCTATCTTAAATTACTCAGTCCTCAGTCCTCATCGCTCAGTCCTGCCTTGGATAATGGAACAATTAATCGCTCCGAGTAATAATACCAGCCAACAGCTCACTGCTCACAGCTTGCTGCTCACGGTTCACACCGCCAAAGGCTTAAGCTTAATAGGCCCGAACTTCTCCCCCCCGGCCAGACGGCGGCCCAGGTCCTCAGCCCGGGCCAGAACTTCCGGCTGCCCCAGGATGGCCCCCTTTTCATCCACCCCCCGCACCAGGATTTCCGCGGCGTAAGTGACGTTGATGGCGTCGAAAAAATATTTGGCGGTGAAGCGGGCCCCCACGAACAGATATTTTCCCTTGGTGGCCCCGGTGCACAGCAGCACTCCCTGGCGCTCCGGCCCCGGAAAATCCTGCTTCAGCACATAGCGCTTGGACCAATGGGCCTGGGTGCGGTCGATCATGGCCTTGGTCTGGGCCGACACCCCGTAAAAGAAAATGGGCGAAGCCAGGGCCACCACGTCCGCGACCAAGAGCTTTTCATATAAGGGCTGCATGTCGTCCTTGATGGGGCAGGTGCCGTCCTTGAAACAGTGGTAGATCTCCAGGCAGGGGGTAATCTTGAGCTCCCGAAGGGCCACTTTTTCCACGTCGGCGCCTCCTTGCGCGGCTCCTTTAAGAAAAGCATCTAAGAGCACGTCGGAGTTGCCGCCCTTGCGGGGGCTGCCCCAGATGCCCAGAATTTTCATAACGGTCTCCTCTGGTCTTCTAAAAGAATTTCTAACAATATGGAAAACATTAGGCAGATGTCAAGGGGGGAGGGGAAACCCAAATCCACCGCCTAATTTGTTGTACACGAGACGTGAGGTGATTCAAGGATATTAATTTGTGAACGCCAGTAGTCAAAAAAATGATGGGTAGTTAATCCTCGAGGCGCCGCCGTTTATTCCAGCCCCGCGAGTCTTTGGTCTTCCCCTTACAATCACTCGGGATAGGGCCTCCAATCCGCCAGGCGGGTGTGTCTTTTTTCCAACCTAACCCTGCCGGTATGATAAAATTCTGTCCATGCCGCCAGCCGATCACCCCACTAGCGAGATTTCCCCGGCCCGAGAGGAGCAGCTCCAGGAACTGGCCCGGCGCCTGGGCCACCGGTTCAAAAACCTGGAGATGCTGGGCCAGGCCCTGCGCCACAGCTCCTACGCCCATGAAAATCCCGGCAGCGGTCCCAGCAACGAGCTGTTGGAATATCTGGGCGACGCGGTCCTGGCCCTGACGGTGAGCAAAATGCTGGTAAAAAACTTTCCGGAAAGCTCCGAAGGCGATCTGTCCCGGGCTCGGGCGTCGTTGGTCAACGCGCGCCAACTGGCCTCATTGGCCCGTCGCCTGAACCTGGGCGCTTACCTCCTCCTGGGACGAGGCGAGGAGAGCCATGCCGGCCGGGAAAAGCCGTCGCTGTTGGCCGACGCCCTGGAAGCGGTGCTGGCCGCGGCATTCCTGGACGGCGGCCTCCGGGCCGCGGAGAAACTTACCCGGCGCTGGTTCCGGTCTTTGCTACCATCCCTGGGCACCCTTCCCTGGCAGGACTTCAAGACCACACTCCAGGAAGTGGCCCAGGCCCGCCACAAGACCTCCCCCACCTATCACCTGGTGGCCGAATCCGGCCCCGCCCACAACCGGTATTTCCTGGTAGAAGTTCGCCTCTTAGGCCGGCCCCTGGCTCGGGGCGAAGGGCATACCAAAAAACAGGCGGCCCAAACTGCGGCCCGTTTGGCGCTGGAAAGGCTGAGAGAGGAAAGTGGGGGAGGGGGCTAAGGGCGTCCGCCCTTACCCCCTCCCCCACACCCCCT
>VGSW01000203.1 GCA_016874915.1 Deltaproteobacteria bacterium | reverse complement strand
CTCCGCGGTGGGAGAGTCGGCCCGCCAGGCCGGGGGCGCGGACATCCGCCTGGAACAGGCCCCCCTGAAATACCCCGGCCTGGACCCCTGGGAAATCTGGGTGTCCGAGTCCCAGGAACGCATGGTGGTGGCGGTGCGCCCCGAGGACGAGGCGGCCTTGCAAAACCTGGCCCGGAAGCACGAAGTGGAAGCCGCGGTCATCGGCCAATACACCGATACCGGGGCGCTCCACCTCAGCCACCAGGGGCGGACCTGCGCTTATATAGACGTTTCTTTCCTGGAAGAGGACTTTCCGGCCTGGGAGTTTGAAGCCGAGTGGCTGCCACCGGAGCGCCGCTTGAGCGAGCCGGTGCTGGGAGACCCGGAGGACCATGGCGCGGTGCTGCGGGCCATGCTGGACCGCCCCCAGATTTGCTCCCGGGAATGGATACCCCGCCAGTACGACCATGAAGTGCAGGGGACCAGCGTGCTCAAGCCGCTGGCGGGCCGGGGGTTGTTTGTCCCCGGCGACGCCGCGGTGGTGCGGCCCCGACTGGACTCCCACCGCGGTCTGGGCTTAAGCCTGGCCCTTAACCCGGCCTATTCCCTCATTGACGCCTATCACATGGTGGCCGTCACCATGGACGAGGCGGTTCGGCGGCTCCTGGCGGTGGGCGGCACTCTGGACCATATGGGGGGGATGGACAACTTCTGCTGGCCCAGCGTGGAATACCACCCGGAGAAGAATCCCGACGGCAAGTACAAGGCGGCCCAACTGGCCCGGGCCTGCTGGGCTTTGCGCCACATGTGCCTGGCTTATGACATCCCGCTCCTTTCCGGCAAAGACAGCATGTACATGGACGGCCTGCTCCCCGGGGCCTTCGGTGAGGTGCACCGGGTGTCGGCCCTGCCCACCTTGATCTTCACCGCGGTGAGCGTCATTGCCGACCTGCGCCGGGTTTTGACGTTGGACTGGAAAGCGCCGGGGGACTTGATTTACCTGGTGGGGGAGACCCTTGCGGAACTGGGCGGCTCGGAATTTTACGAGATGCTGGGCTATGTGGGGCTAAGCGTGCCGGTGGCGCGGCCTCCGGACTTTTTGCCCTATTACCGGGCCCTGGAACAGGTCGTGCAGGAAGAGGCGCTGGCCTCGGCCCACGGCCTTTACCGGGGCGGCCTGGGGGTGCACCTGGCCTTGTGCAGCCTGGCCGGGGGCCTGGGGGTGGAAGTGGATCTGGGCCAGGTGGCGCCTGGCTCTCCGGCTTATGCCGCCCTTTATTCCGAATCTGCCGGACGCTTTTTGGTAAGCATCGCGCCCCAACACCGCAGCCGCCTGGAAGACCTGCTCCGGGGCCAGCCCTTGTATTTCCTGGGCCAGGTGCGGCCCGACGGGGTTTTTAAAGTGAGCCGCAGCGGGAAGATTCTCATTAATGAGTCTCTATCCGAACTTCAGGCTGCCTGGCAGCGGCGCTTGGGAGGGTTGATTTAAGTCGGGTGGGGACCAGAAACCGAGCTATCGCTGGAAATTTACGTAGGCGGGTGGCGGTATTTCTCCGGATGGAGGGGTTGGGGATACCGGCGGGATTTGCGATAGTAGCCATAAGCCACCGCCAGGCGATGTTTCCAGCCGGGGCCGTACCGGATGCGCCTCAAAATGTTGGGCAGTTTAAAGGTTTCGCGCACCGCCCAATACCAGCCGTTCTGAAGTTCTTCGGAGGTCATCCCTTGAGGGTGGAAGACCGAGTGACAGGCGTCATAATGGGCCCAATCCCGGTCATGGATGCGTCCCTGGCGCTCCAGGTCGTCGTATAGCCGGGTGCCGGGCAAGGGTGTGAAGATATTATAAAGGGCCAGGTCCATTTTGGCGGCATTGACAAAATCCACGGTGCGTTTGAACACCCCCACATCATCCCCATCCAGGCCGAACATGAAGCTGCCCATGATAGTGATCCCGCGCCGCTGCAACTGGCGAATTCCCGGGAGGTATTCTTCCGGCCGGTTTATTCCCTTGCCCACTGACTTGAGCGTCTGCGCGGATATGCTCTCGAAACCGATAAAAACGTACTGTCCGCCGGCGGCGGCGTAAAGGTCCATGAGCTCCGCATCCTTGGTCAGGGTGAAGGAAGCCTGGGCGCCCCAGGTGATTCTTAGGGGAATTAAGGCCCGAAACAACTCTTTGGCATATTTGGCATTGCCAATGAGGTTGTCATCCACGAACATCCAGCGTTTGTCGGGCTGGCTGGTTATTTCCGCCACGACCTCCGGCACCGGGCGAACCCGGAAACTGCGGCCAAAAAATTTAGTTACGGTGCAATAATCGCAGTCGAAAGGACAACCCCGGGTGGCCTGGAGGGTGGCAAAGACCGAGTACATGTCCCGCTGGAGCAGGTCCCGGCGGGGGATGGCCATGTCCCGCATGGCAATGAGTTTCTCGTTCTGGTAAATGGTGCGGCTGGCCCCGCCGTTCTCCACCTCCCGGAGGATTTGCGGCCACAGTCCCTCGGCCTCGCCCACGACCACGATGTCGGCGTGTTGGCTGGCCTCCTGGGGCAGAGCCGTGGCATGATAACCGCCGATAGCCACGGTCTTGCCCCGCTTGCGGAACTCATCGGCCATCCGGTAGGCGTGGGGAATCTCACAACTCATCCCGGTAAAGCCCACCAGATCCCAATTCCCCTCATAGTCCGGCTCGTTCAGACGCGCATCATGGATGACCACTTGGTGATGGGGCGGCGTGAGGGCGGCAACGGTCGTCAAAGTCACCCGGGCAAACCCGGCCTTGCCGCTTCTGGAAATCTGCCCGATGAATCCGGTGGATCTTGGTTGTACGAGGAGTATCTTCAATCTGGCCCTTTTACGGCATGCCGCAAATTAGAAATCCCTTTGACCCAACCACAAACTTGAAACTCCGTGAAGAAAATGCAATATTATAATAAATTCCCATTGAAACTAGAAACTCAAAACTTCGAAAGTCAACAGGAAAATCCCATGCACGCCGAAATGCTGGTACTGCGCTTTCCCCGGACCATTGTGGATCAGCCCATTATCTACCGGCTGGTGAAAGACTTTGACCTGGAATTCAACCTTCTGAAGGCCACCATCAACCCCCGCCAGGAAGGCACCATCGTCATGGAGCTCAAAGGCCATCCCAAGAACTTCCGCCGGGGGCTTAAATACCTGAAGGAATCGGGGGTTCAGGTCAAGAAAGTGGGTCATCAAGTGCGGCGCAATGAAGAGCGCTGCTACCAGTGCGGCACCTGCACCGCCGTCTGTCCCAGCGGCGCCCTGAATATCAAGCGGCCGGAGATGGAAGTGCTCTTCGACCCGGGCAAGTGCAGCGCCTGCGAGCTTTGCTGTCCGGTGTGCCCGGCCCGGGCCATGGAGGTCCGGCTCAACCGCAGCGCGGTTTAAAAGACGGTTTTCGGTCTTCGGTCTTCGGTTTTCGGTTTTCGGCAAAAGATCAAAACCATTAAGCCACTATATGAATAAAAATCGGCTCAAACCAGAAAGGAATTATCTGCCAATTATTTCTTTTCTATGAGCCTCTTGCAAAATTCTATTTGAAGCTGAAATTTCATCAAGCTGATTCCAGAATATCCGGTAGCACAGGCTTTCCAGCCTGTGCGGGTGCAGGCTGAAGCCTGCGGCTACCTAAAGACGGGGTAATTTTGCAAAAGGCTCCTATATAACTACGAATTGCTTTTTATTTCATTGGGAATCATTGCTTTTTTAACCGAAAACCGAAAACCGAAAACTTCCTAAGTGTTATCCTTTTACGTCTCCGCCTACTCCGCGGTCATTTCCTGCGTCTATTTTCTCTTGCCCCTTTATCTGAAGGGGACCCTTAACTTCACCGGGGGCCAAATCGGCCTTCTCTATGCCATCCTCAGCCTCAACGCCATCCTGGCGTCTTTCCCCGTGGGGGTCATGGGCGACCGGCTACCCGCCCGACACCTCACCCGGCTGGGGCTGGCGGGGGCCGCCTTAACCCTCTGGCTCATGGCCTCGGCCTCCCGCTTCTGGGCCTTTCAACTGGCTTTTTGGGGGTTCGGATTCAGCCTCCAGCTTATCCGCCAGTCTCTGGACATCATGCTGTTTAAGGGAGGCGAGCCGGAAACGGCCCGGCGTTTCGGCCATTTCAACGCCTGGCGCATGGGGGGCATGATGGGCGGGGTGCTAGTGGGGGGGATGCTTTATTATCTGGTGGATTTCCCCTTAACCATGCGCATTTTCGGCCTGGGCCTGTTCGCCCTGCTACTGCCCACGGCGTGGCTGCCTTTGACCCGGGGGGTCAAGACCGGCCTGGGGGAATACGGCCGGGACTTTTTTACCCGTCCGGTGCTCTTTTTCGTGACCTGGCTTTTTCTCTTCACCCTCCACTGGGGCGCGGAAGCCACCAGCCTGAGCCTGTTTCTTAAACACAACCTTCAGTTGGATCCCTTGGGGGTGGGCTTTTACATGGCGGGGGAGTTCGGGGTGGTGTCCCTCACCGCCTTTCTGTACGGGCGCTTTTGGGCCGGGCGGCTCAAGCCCTTGGGGTTCCTGGCCCTGGCCCTCACCGCTTCGGGCCTGGGGCACATCCTCATGACCTACCCGTCGCTTTCCTGGTCTTTTATCTGGCGGGCCATCCATGGGTTCGGCGACGGGCTCATCCTCATGGAGACCTACACCACCATCGCCCGGCTCTTTCACGCGGACCGCATCGGCGGCCACTCCAGCCTCATATCCCTCACCACCACCCTGGGGGTCTTGGCCGGGTCCCTGACCTTCGGCCCCCTGGGCGCGGCCTACGGCTACCACCTGCCCCTCATCGTTTCCGGAGTTATCAGCCTGGCCCTGCTGCCCCTGGCGTACGCCGGGTTAAAGGAGTGAGGGGATAATATTGAGGGGAGAGGCCAGGGGCCTCCGGCCCCTGGCCTCTCCCCTCAAACTCCCCCCTCCCAACCCACATAAGAAACAAGGGAGGCACTGGTGCCGTCCTTATTTGCGTTTATCTGCGTCCATCTGCGATTAAATTTATTCGTCCAATCCTTCAGGTTTTTTCCAGCACCGCGGCGAAAAAGGCGTCCAGGCTGTGGGTTTCGGGAGAAGTCAGAAAATAGCCGGGAGGCTGGATAAGGGAGCGGGCCGCAGGGGGAAGGGCAGCGGGGTCGGTGGCCAGGCGAAACTCCCGGCGCTCCGCCAGAAATTCTTCCACCACCTCCTGGTTTTCCTCCGGTTCGGTGGTGCAGGTGATATAGAGCAGGCGGCCGCCGGGCTTGAGCAACGGCGCCGCGGCGGCCAGCAGGGCCCGCTGGCGGGGGGGAAAGGTGGCCAGGTCCGTCTCCTGGAGGCGGGTTTTGATCTCCGGGTGGCGGCGCAGGATGCCCAGGGCCGAGCAGGGGGCGTCCACGGCCGCGATGTCGAATAAGGCAGGTTTGAGGGGCGGGGCCAGGGCGGCGTCGGCCAGGAGAGGCTGAACTATCCTAACCCCCCCGCGCCGGAGGTTGGCTTTAAGCTCTCTTAAACGGCCCCGGTGGTTGTCCACCGCCACAATCAACCCCTGATTGTTCATCAGCTCCGCCAGGTG
>VGSW01000202.1 GCA_016874915.1 Deltaproteobacteria bacterium | reverse complement strand
GACGGCTCACCGGGACGCCGGTCCACTTGGAGACCACTTCGGCGATGTCTTCCGCGTCCACTTCTTCCTTGAGCATGGCCCCTTCGGTCTTCTGCAGTTCGGCCAGCTTCTGGTTTTCCGCCTCCAACTCTTTCTGAAGGTTGAGCATCACCCCGTAGGTCAGTTCCGCAGCCTTGGCCAGGTCGCCGATACGCTCCGCCTGGGCCGCCTCGAACTTGGTCTTGTCGATTTTTTCCTTGACGGCCTGGATGTGGCTAATGACTTCCTTTTCCTGCTGCCAGCGGGCTTTGAGGACCGCGCTCTTTTCTTTGAGGTCGGCCAGGGACTTCTCCAGCTTGGCCAGGCGTTCTTTGGAAGCCGGGTCTTCCTCCCGTTTTAAGGCTTCCCGCTCGATCTCCTCCTGGGTGATCTTGCGCTCCACCTCATCGATCTCCGCGGGGCGGGAGTCGATCTCCATGCGCAATTTGGACGCGGCTTCATCAATCAGGTCCACGGCCTTGTCCGGCAGGTGGCGGTCGGTGATATAGCGCTGGGACAAAGTGGCGGCGGCCACGATGGCCGCGTCCTTGATGCGCACCCCGTGGTGCACCTCGTATTTCTCTTTGAGGCCCCGGAGGATGGCGATGGTGTCCTCCACCGAAGGCTCGGCCACGAAGATGGGCTGGAAGCGGCGCTCCAGGGCCGCGTCCTTTTCGATGTATTTGCGGTATTCGTTGAGGGTGGTGGCGCCCACGCAGTGGAGCTCGCCCCGGGCCAGGGCCGGCTTGATCATGTTGGAGGCGTCCACCGCGCCTTCCGCGGCCCCGGCCCCCACCAGGGTGTGGAGTTCGTCGATGAACATGATGATCTTGCCTTCGGATTCCGTCACCTCTTTGAGCACCGCCTTGAGGCGCTCCTCGAATTCGCCCCGGTATTTGGTGCCGGCGATCAAGGCCCCCAAATCCAGGGCTACCAGCCGCTTGTCCTTGAGGCCCTCGGGCACGTCGCCGTTGACGATGCGCTGGGCCAGCCCTTCCACGATGGCGGTTTTGCCCACCCCGGCCTCGCCGATGAGCACCGGGTTGTTCTTGGTGCGCCGGGAGAGCACCTGGATGATGCGGCGGATCTCCGAGTCCCGGCCGATGACCGGGTCCAGTTTGCCGGCCCGGGCCATTTCGGTGAGGTCCCGGCCGTACTTTTCCAGGGGTTGGAATTTCTCCTCCGGGGCCTGGTCAGTGATGCGGGTGGAGCCCCGGAGGTCCGCCAGGGCCTTGAGGATGGCTTCCGGGGTAAGACCCTGGGCCTGGAGCAGGCGGCCCACGTCGCTGGTTTTGTCCGCGGCCAAGCCGTAGAACAGGTGCTCGGTGGAGACGTATTCGTCCTTCATGCGGTCGGCCTGTTTGAAGGCCTCGTCCAGGACTTTATTTAACGCCGGGGAGATGTAAACCTGGGCCTCGCCGCTTATCCGGGGGAGCCGGGTGAGGGTCTGGTCCACTCCCTGGAGGATCTTTTGAGGGTCCACTTCCATTTTTTGCAGGAGGGGCCGGATGAGGCCTTCCTCCTGAGCCAGGAGGGTGCGCAGCAGATGGGCCGGCTCCAGTTGGTTATGATTGAGCCGCCGGGCCAATTCCTGGGACCCCTGGAGGGCCTCCTGGGCTTTGAAGGTTAATTTGTCGAGACGCATGGGTTATTCAGCCTCCGTTAACAATTTGCCTAACATGGAGTAATCATTACCAAATAATAACCACCAGATTTGCTCTGTCAAGGAAGGCGGCTAGTGGTATTAAAGCACAAGAGCCAGGAAGGAGAAAATATTTTTGACCCAAATTCTTTTTGAGATAATATGGCATGAATAACTTTTCAGGAATCCCCCATATGCCCGACCCCGAAATCTCCGCCATCCTCCAGGCCCTGGAACGCTTCCGCGGCCGTTATGAACGAGAGGCCGTTGACTCGGCCATAGCCCACCGGGAAGAGATTACCCCTTATCTTATCGAAAGCCTGGAGAAGCTGGCCGCCAACCCAGCGGTCCTGGAGGATGAGGAATATTACCTTTACATTTATGCGGTCTTTCTCCTGGGGCATTTTCAGGAAATCCGGGCTCATGGGGCCATCGTGGAGGTCTTTGGCCTCTCCGACGGCGCTGCCTACGAGCTGTTCGGCGATATCATCACCGAAAATCTGCCCATCATTCTCTTCAACACCTGCGGGGGCAATTTCGACCTGATTAAATCTCTGATCCTTAATCGCCAGGCCGATGAATATGCCCGCGGCTCGGCGGCGAGAGCCCTGGTCTTTGCCGTGGCCGCGGGACTCTTGCCCCGGGAAGAGGCGATGACCTTCTTTAGCACCGTGTTTACTGGCGAGGAGGCCGAGCCGGACTCGGCTTTCTGGGGGTTAATTACGGATTGTGTCCTGGACCTCCAGCCCCAAGAACTCATGCCCCTGATCGAAGAGGCGGATGCGCGGGGTTTGCTGGATGGCAGTTTTTTGGTGGACGAGGATTTTTCCCGGGCCCTCAACCAATCCATCGACCAATGCCTGGAAGACGTACGCCGGGAGATGCAGCGGGATTCCCTGGACGATCTGCACCGCCAAATGTCGTGGTGGGCTTCCTTTAAGAATGAAGAAGAGTTTCCCTTTGTCCCATTCACAGACAGCACCACGAAAAAGAGCAAAAAGGAGAAGAAGCAGAAGAAAAAAAAGAAGATGGCCAAGGCCTCCCGGCGCAAAAACCGCGGTTAATCAAACCGCGATATTCCTTGAGAAAGCCCCGTGAAAATCATCGCGCTCATCCCCGTCCTCTATGGCTCACCTAGCCTCACAGAAAAGCTTTAACGCCAATTTTTTCCCGGTTCCCAAGCTCCCGCTTGGGAACCGGTATTGGTGCGAAGCTCTGCTTCGCTTGACGGCTGGCGATTCTATAATGATTTGCTCATTGCCAAGCGGAGATGTCGCCGCAGACTTCAGCCGGCGGGGGCACAGGCTGGAACCTGTGCCCCCAAAGATTCATCGGCGACAATTATCACCCTGAAGATGATGTCGCCGATGTAAGATGGGAACGGCGTCCCCTTCATAAACGCCGGACTCCCCTGTAAATATTTCCCAAATCCTGGGCAAAATCAAGGTGAGTTGGTTGCATCCTCCTGTTTTGAGACTTATTAAAAACTTAATTTCTCAAAACTTGACTATTTAGCTTATTAAGGCAATATATATCAAATCAATAGTCTATTAGGAGGTGCGAGCGTCATGAAGAAACTGGTCATCCTGGGACACGGGACCGGCGGCACCATCATCGCCACCAAAATGCGCCAGATGTTGCCCGAAAGGCAGTGGGAGGTCACCGTTATTGACAAGGACTGGCAGCACCACTACCAGCCTGGCTGGCTCTTCATCCCCTTCGGCATTTACACCCGGAAGGACTGCCTCAAGCCCAAGACCAAGTTCGTCCCCCCTGGGGTCAATCTCGTCCTGGACGAAATCACCGGCGTCGACCCGGAGAAAAAGCAGGTCCAAACCAAAACCGGTGTCTTCCCTTACGACTGGCTGGTCATCGCCACCGGCTGCCGCATCGTCCCCGAAGAGGTGGAAGGCATGATGGGACCGGGCTGGGGCAAGGAGATCCACAACTTTTACACCCTGGAAGGGGCCGAGGCTCTCTTTGGAAAGATGAAGTATTTCGACAAGGGCCGGGTGGTGATCAACATCGCGGAGCTGCCTTTCAAGTGCCCGGTGGCCCCCCTGGAATTCGCCTTCATGGCGGACTGGTACTTCACCATCAACGGGGTGCGGGACAACATCGAAATCGAGCTGGCAACTCCCTTGCCCGGGGCCTTCACCAAGCCCGTGGCCTCCCAGGTTCTGGGCGATTTGTGCCGGGAAAAGAACGTCAAGGTCACTCCCAATTTTCAGATCGCCGAGTGCAACGCGGAGAAAAAGTACATCAAATCCTTCGGAGGCGAGGAAGTGCCCTACGACCTCCTGGTGGCCATTCCTCCCAATTTCGGGGCCCAGTTCCTCATGGACAGCGGCATGACCGACCCCATGGGCTACATGGAGACCGACAACCACACCTTGAAGTCCAAGAAATTCGACAACATCTATATCATCGGCGACGCGGCCAACGTGCCCACCTCCAAGGCCGGGGCCGTGGCCCACTACGAGGCCGACGTGGTGGCGGCCAATCTCCAGCGGGAAATGGACGGGCAGCCCCCCAGGCCGGATTATGACGGCCACGCCACCTGAATGGTGGTCACGGGTTACGAGAAGGGGTCCCTTCTCGACTTCAATTACAAAGTGGAGCCGCTGCCGGGCAAATTCCCCTTTCCGGGCATCGGGCCTTTGGATTTGCTGGGGGTCAGCTATTCCAACTACGTGGGCAAGATGATGTTTAGGTGGGTGTATTTTAACTTGATGCTCAAGGGCAGCCACCTACCCCTGGAAAACCAGTTTGTCTTGGCCGGCAAGGTCCGGGGCATTTTATCGCCGGATATTGAGATCCCCCTCAGGAGGAGACGGCCATGAGCAATGATGAGCTAATCCTGGAACGGTTGGCCAGAATCGAAGAGAAACTGGAGCGGGTTTCCGCCATGGAAGAGCAGTTGGGGGCCTTTGCCAATTCCTGGGACAGCCTGAGGGACCTAGGAAGGGATCTATCGCTGCTCATGGACCCCTCCGTCAAACTCCTTACCGAGGAATTGGCGGAAGTGGAAACGGGCTTCCAATTGGAGGACGCCCTCTTTTTGCTCAAGCGGCTCCTCTTGAGCTTCCGTTATCTGGCCTGGTCCCTGGAGCAATTGGAGAACCTAGTGGACTGGTGGCAAGACATGGAGCCCATGCTGAAAGTCGCGGTGCCCCATTTCATTGACGTTCTGGAGGACCTGGAACAAAAAGGGATCTTTCGCGGTTACCAGGCCATGCTCAGCGGTTACGCCAAGATTGCCCAGCACTATAGTCCCGAGGATATCGACGCCATTTCCGATGGCTTTGTCCGCATGCACGGCCTGGTCATGAAGTTTTCCGATCCCAAGTTCACTGATTTCCTGTCAAAACTCGCGGAGGTCCCCGGCCAGGTAAACCTGGCGGCGGCCAAACCCGTGGGCCCCTTGGGCTTGCCGTTTAGGCTGATGGGAAAAGAATACAAACAAGGCCTGGGCGTGCTTATGGAGATCACTCGGGCCTTAAGCCAGATCAAAGCTGATGGCCACCCGGAGGCCAGTCCGTAACAGTCGCTCATGAGCCGTTGACTCACTCCAAAAACATGAAAAGTTTTTAGTAGCCGCAGGCTTTAGCATGCGCCAGCACAGGCTGGAAAGCCTGTGCCACCGAATTTAAAGAACTTTTCCAAGTAGAAAAGATATAAATTCACCACCCAGATACCAAGGCACCAAGATAGGCCAAGAAAAACTTGATGGGCGTCCTGGGGATCCAGGACACCCATCAAATTTTCTTTGTGACCCTTAGTGCCTTTGTGTCTGGGTGGTGAATTTATTTCTCTGTTACGAAAAGTTCCTTAGGCGGCCTCGAGGGTCACCCGGAATCCTAAGTCTTTAAAACGCCTTACAAGGTAAGGGACCAAGCGGTTTTTGTTG
>VGSW01000201.1 GCA_016874915.1 Deltaproteobacteria bacterium | reverse complement strand
CGAAATTCTTCCTGAAAAACCAGGAGATTCATGTCCTCGTAAACCGGCTTGTTTAAAAGCTTTGGCATTCAACATAGTTACCATAATTTGCTGATCAGAGTCAATAGGCCATTTAGTTTTTAGTGGCCAGAGGCAGTACCTTCTATCGGTTCACTGCTCACTGCTAATAATTATAACCCCCGAAATCGAAAAACGAAAAAATGTCCTTGGAAGGCTGAATGACCGCTGAAAGCTTTCTACTCAAAAAGCTGAAAGTTGACCGCTGAAAGCTGACCGCTTTCTATTGACACCCCTGCCCCTTACGACTTAAATTGTTCCCAGGAATCTGGAAAGGAGAGAAACCCATGGCGGAGAGAGTCATATCATTTTCGGATCAGGAGCAGATGCAGATCGAAGCCATCGTTATCGACAAGGACGGCGCCGAGGCCTTGAAATATCTGGCCGACTTGTTGGACCGCATCAAGATCCATTATGGCCACGCCTGCGGGCCCAAGGCCGCGGAAGGTCCTCCGGGTCACGGTTAATCCCTGACGGGTCCTTACCGCAGGCTATCCTGCGAGGATGGCGTCCCCCCTCAGACCGCGGGGAAAGCCGTCTTTGCCCTTCCCCTCTCTGAAGGGAGGGGAAACTTATTTTTCCCTTGCCTGGCGGACCTGAAGGCCCCCGGGCAATAACCGCTAAAAGCAAGAGGAGAAGTAGCTATGGCTACGAAAGAGATCGCATTTTCCGACGCGGAGCAGATGCAGATTGAAGGCATAGTCATTGACAAGGACAAAGAGGAAGCCCTCAAATACCTGGCCGGCCTGGTGGACCGCCTCAAGGGGCATCCCGGGCACGCCTGCGGCCCCAAACCCGCGAAATGAGGATTCAGGTTGCAGGTTTCAGGTTTCAGGAAAAAAATCCTCAGAGACCTGAAACCTGACACCTGATACCTAAAACCTGAGACCTGAAACCTTCTCCCATGAACCGGCTGGCGCTGGTGGCCGACACCCACGCATACCATAAAGGGCTGCCCCGGCTGCTGGCCTTTTTCCGGCAACACCAGCTCAAGAACCTGGCCTGCCTGGGGGACTGCCAGCCCGAGCCTTTCCGGCCCTGGCTGGAACACCCCGGCCATCGCCTCTACTGGGTCTTTGACGTGTACGGGCCCCAGATGCCCGAGGCCACTAAAAACGGTGAGGCCCTGGCGCTGGAGGGTTGCGTGCTCATGGCCCACACCCGGGCTCTGGTCTGGACCCACTTCAAGGACCGCATCCACGCTTAT
The DNA here is from genome assembly GCA_016874915.1 of Deltaproteobacteria bacterium. GTDB lineage: Bacteria > Desulfobacterota > Desulfobaccia > Desulfobaccales > 0-14-0-80-60-11 > VGSO01. The sequence goes on along the minus strand of VGSW01000201.1, from coordinate 4,336 downwards.
GAGCGGGATGACCGCCGGGGCCGCCCGCCGCTGCTTTTGTGCCACGGGCACACCCATGTACCCAGCGTCACCCGCTTTACTCCCCCCCTCAGCCGCCTGGTTTACATCAACGACGCCCTGCGGCCCCAGGAATTTCAGGCCCGTGCGGCCTGCCTGCCATTAGAGCCGGACACCATCTACCTCATCGTGCCCGGAGCCTTTACCCTGGAGGAAGGGCGGTACCCCGCGTTCAGCTTTGCCGTCCTGGACCTCCCGGCCTCCCGCCTTATCATGGTGTCCCTCAAGGAACTGGAGAGTCTGGAATCGCTGGCACTCTTCTAAGTTAAAACCTGGGCAAAATTGCCGAAGGGCGAGGCCCAATGAAAAATTCCAGTGGCACAGGCCTCCGGCCTGTGGGCGCCGCCTGTTTGGGCGACTTTCCCACAGGCTGGAAGCCTGTGCCACTCAAGTAGTAATAAAGCAACGCGGCCTCCTTTAGGCGGTAGGCACAACACGCCCTTATTATAGGTTTTGGAAAACCGAATCAGGTATCAGCGCCATCTTTCCCGCCTGCAATCCCGCCAGCACCAGGGCGTCGGTGGGGAAGGCCAGGGGTTCCGGGGGCGCGGTTAAGGGAAAAAAGGCCGCGTCCTGGAGGTCGTCGCCCGGTGCGAGCTTGCCGCCCACCACCCGGCCGGCGAACCAGAGGCCCACGGTGAGGCGCTCCGGGTCGTGGAAGTTGGAGTGCACCGCCAGGATTTCCCCTATTTCCACCACCAGCCCGGTCTCTTCCTGAAATTCCCGGGCCGCCGCGGCCCGCGCCTCTTCCCCCCATTCCACGTAGCCGCAGGGGAGGCACCAGGCGTCCCGATAGCGCCCCGAGACCCGGCGGCCCCAAAGGATTTCGTTACCCCGGCGCACCACCACCGCCACCCCCACCGCGGGGTTGACATAGAGCACTTTGCCGCAGTCCCGGCAGACCAGGCGCTCCAGCCCGTCCCTGAGCCGGCGCTCCAAAACCCCGCCGCAGCAGGGGCAGTAGCGAAAAGAGGGGGGATTGCAGGACATGGTCATGATTTAAAAAATAACATAATTGACCCATAAGCTCCTAAATTCCTCAATATTTTTTAACCGTAAACCGAAAACCGGAGCCGAAAACTGCATTAAAGGTTGAAACTGCGCCCAAATTCATTTAAAAAAATCTGGGTTTCTTTTGAAATTGATGGTGCGCGGTAGCGTACCATACCCTAACTTTTTTTTATGGTGCGCGGTGGGCGCCCTGCATCAACTGAAAACCGAAAACTGAAAACTGCATTCATGACCACCACCAGGCTCAAGGCCATCCGCAATATCGGCATCATCGCCCACATCGACGCGGGGAAAACCACCCTCACCGAGCGTATTCTCTATTACACCGGCCGCACTCACCGGATGGGCGAGGTGCACAACGGCGCCGCGGTCATGGACTGGATGCCCGAAGAACAGGAACGAGGCATCACCATCACCGCCGCGGCCACCACCTGCCAGTGGAAGGGCGTGGTCATCAACCTCATCGACACCCCCGGCCACGTGGACTTCACCATTGAGGTGGAGAGGTCGCTCCGGGTCCTGGACGGCGCCATCGCGGTCTTCGACGCGGTCTCCGGGGTGGAGCCCCAGTCGGAGACGGTGTGGCACCAGGCCGACAAGTACCGGGTCCCCAAGCTGGCCTTCATCAACAAGATGGATCGCCTGGGGGCCGATTTCTGGGCCGCGATTGCCTCCATGAAAGAAAAGCTGGGGGCCCATCCCCTGGTCCTCACCATCCCCTGGGGCGAGGAAGACCGGTTCCGGGGCGTCATTGACCTGCTCAATATGAAGGCCCTCAGGTGGCGGGACGAAACCCTGGGTCTGGACTACGACGTGCTGGAGATACCCCCGGACTTTCAGGAAGCCGCTACACGAGCCCGGGAAGCCCTCCTGGAGGCGGTGGCGGAAGTGGACGATGACGCCATGGAGGCATTCCTGGTGGAGCGGCCCCTCACCCTGGAGGAACTCAAGGCCGCCATCCACCGGGCCGCCCAGGCTTTAAAAGGCGTGCCCACCTACTGCGGCGCGGCCCTGCGCAACAAGGGCATCCAGCCTCTCCTGGACGGCATCCGGGATTTTCTCCCCAACCCCATGGAGGTGCCGCCCATCAGCGGCCAGAATCCCAAAACCGACGCGGTTGAAACCCGGCCCTGCCGGGACGACGCCCCCCTGGCGGCCCTGGCCTTCAAGATCATGGTGGATCAAAACCAGCGCCTCACTTACGTGCGCTTATATTCCGGGACTTTAAAATTCGGCCAGGAAGTCTATAACCCCATCAAAAACACCACGGAAAAGGTGGCCCGCATCCTACGCATGCACGCCAACAAGCGGGAGCCGTTGGAAGAAGTCCATGCCGGCAGCATCGTGGCCCTCCTGGGCCTTAAATTCACCACCACCGGGGACACCCTGTGCAGCCGGGACCATCCCATCATCCTGGAGCCCATTTCTTCCTATGAGCCGGTCATTTCCCTGGCCATTGAACCTATGACCCGGGATGACCAGGAACGCCTGGGCCTGGCCCTGGCCCGGCTGGGGGAAGAAGACCCCAGCCTTCGGGTCACCACCGACGAGGACACGGGGCAGACTCTGCTTTCCGGCATGGGGGAGCTGCACCTGGAAGTGATCACCCACCGTCTGGAACGGGAATTTCATACCCGGGTGCGAGCCGGGCGGCCCCAGGTGGTCTATCGGGAAACTATCGCCGCGCCGGTCCGGGAAACAGGCGTCTTCGACCGGGAACTGGCCGGCAAGCAGCATTTCGCCCAGGTGCAGCTCCATCTGGCCCCCCGGCCCCGGGGCGCGGGCAACACCTTCACCTCCCTCCTCCCCGAAGGCCACCCGGCTTTAGCCTTGGTCCCGGCCATCCGCCAGGCGGTCCTGGAAGCCCTGGAAGGAGGCCCGGCTTACGGCCATCCCGCGGTGGACACCGCCGCGGCCCTCACCGACGCCATGGTCAAAGAAGGCCAGGCCACGGAGATGGCCTTCCGGGTGGCCGCCATGACCGCAGTGAAGCAAGGCTTTCTCCAGGCCCCGCCCCTGCTGCTGGAGCCCATTATGAAAGTGGAAATCATCACCCCGGAGGAATTCACCGGCGAAGTATTGGGGGACCTGGGCGCCCGGAAAGGCAAAGTGGAGCAGCTTCTGGCCAAGGGCCCGGTGCGCCTCATTACCGGGAACGCCCCCCTGGCGGAGATGTTCGGCTACGCCACCACCTTGCGGTCCCTGACCCAGGGCCGGGGCACTTTCACCCTGCAGTACCACCACTTCGGCCACGTGGAACGGCGGGAGGAGAGATAGCTGTCAGCTTTCAGCTATCAGCAGTCAGCTATTAATAATTAAATGGTTTGGGTGGCAACAGTAATGGGGCGGACCGTGGTCTCCAAAAGTCGGCGTACACGGCAAGCCATATAATAACTGGAAAAGAATATGGCTGCAATTGGAATATCTGGCGGATTAATTGGTCACGTACGTAAGATTTACATTATGGCATTGGAATACATATCCCAAGGACATGGTGTACGACACGGAATTAACGGTTATACTGATTATGCACCCCCTGCTTATATTATCTCAACAGCTGCTCTCGAAGCTTTCGTGAATGAAGTGTTCATTAGTGATTGGGTTCGGGTAACAATGAGAGATTCGCCAATGTGGAATATACCAAGAGATACTCTATATCGCATGGAGCTAAGTCTTAAGCTTGTTATTATTCCAGAGCTATTGTTTCAAAACTCTTTTTCAAAAGGGTCTCCACCATATCAAGATATGACTTTATTGATAAGAATTAGGAATGAATTTGTTCATTACAAAATGAAGATGGATCCACCAAAATATTTACAGACCTTAGACCAACGGGGTATTTCATTGTCCTCTCCTACAGTGGGTGAAGGCGACTATCCTTGGCCAGCCAAACTATCCTCGTCAGAAGGGATTAGGTGGGCACATAACACAGTATGCAGCGTGGTTCATGAGTTGGTTAGGTTTGAATCTATTTATAAGTCTAGAAATAAGTCTAAAGATAAAAAAATAACCATGGCTAAGGACTTAGCGACCAACTTCTTACAAATACCAGATTCGTTTGCTATAGATTGGCTGACAAAAAAAGGTGTTGATCCAAATTCAACTTATCCATAACCTCTGCAAAAGATTGTATTTAACTAACACTACTACGTTAAGTAATTTTAAGAATCATCCATTATGATTGAACGCCGACAACAAGGGCAAAAGCCCAGCTTCAGCATTAGCATGCGTTGGATTTCCCTCTTGGCGCGTGGGAGGGTCCACCCAG
>VGSW01000200.1 GCA_016874915.1 Deltaproteobacteria bacterium | reverse complement strand
CTTTTGTAGGTAATTTTCCTAGGGGGCGGGATTAAAGGCCATCCACCACGCCAATCTTCTTAAATTTGAAATATTATGTCCATAGCGAAACAGATTTGAAGTCAATAAAATAGCGGATATAGAGCAGTTATCTTCCCCTCCCCCCAGCCCCAACAAGCCCCCGGCAGAGGGGGGAGAGTTTAAGGGTGAGCCCTAATTCCCCAGCAGCAGCGGCCCGATGAGGCTGGGCACCGTGGCGGCGTTGAAGGTATAGATGGGTTTCCCGTCGTCGCCGAGGACCGATATTTTTTGCAGCTTGGCCACGGTAATCATGCTGCCGCCGGCGCCCAGCCGGAAGAGCACCTGGCCCAGGTAATCCTTCACGGTAAAATTGTTCTGTCCCGCTTTATTGATGGTCAGACTGTTATAGCTGCCCCCGCCCAGAATGGTCACCAGGTCGTTGCCTGCACTCAAATTATAGGTCATGGTGTTAATGCCCCCGCCGCCATACATGGCGATGACATCATCGCCACTACCACCATATGATGTCATAGTGTTATTACCCTGGCCGCCATATTGCTCAAGCTGGCCGCCCCCTGGGCCTCCAATAATAGTATTGTTGCCCTGTCCGCCCACCTGGATAATGGTATTAAGACCATCTCCACCTTCGGCGTATTGGGTACTAGTACCCTGGCCCCCGAATTGCCAAATCGTATCCTTCCCAGAGCCGGCGATGGCGGTCTGGGTGCTTTGCTGGTCCCCCCCTACCTGGAGAATCCAGTCGTTGTCCTCGTCGGCCTCGATATGTTGGAGGACATTCCCGGTGGCCCCGTACATGACGATCTTGTCCTTGCCGGAGGTGCCGTATTCGATCTGTTCCGCGTCCCCGGTGGCCTTGGGCACCACCTTGACGTACTCGAAGTCGTCATCGGCAGGGGGCGTGGGCACGGGCGGCGGCCCCCAGGCCCGGGTGTAAAGGGTTTCGCCGCCATCGCCGAGGACCGTAAGGTGTTGGAGTCCGGCTATCGTTATGGTGCTGCCGCCGGTCCCCAGCCGGAACAGCACCGTCCCTAAATAATCCTTCACCGTGAAGTTGTTCTGTCCAGCTTTATTAATCGTCAGACGGTTATAGCTGCCCCCGCCGATTATAGTCACCACATCGTTCCCGGCAGTCACATTGTAGGTCATGGTGTTAATGCCCGAGCCGCCGTACATGGCGATGACATCATTGCCAGCACCACCAGCTAATGTCATCGTATTATTGCCTTGCCCGCCATATTGCTCAAGCTGGCCGCCCCCTGGGCCACCACTAATCTCCATAATATTGTTGCCCTGCCCGCCCACTTGGATGATGGTCTTGTTGCCGTCGCCACCAAAGGCAAATTGGGTACTATCGCTGAGGCCACCGAACTGGTAGACCGTATCGTTCCCGCTCCCGCCGATGGCGGTCTGGGTGCTCTGCTGGTCCCCGCCCACCTGGAGTATCCAGTCATCGCCCGCATCTGCTTCGAGGTATTGAAGGACACTCCCCGTGGCGCCGTACATGACGATCTTGTCCTTCAAGGGAGTGCCAAACTCGATCTGGTCTGCGGGGCCTGTGGCCTTGGGAACCACTTTGACGTAATCGAAGTCCCCGTCAGGCGGAGGCGTAGGGATGGCCGGGGGCGGCGGGGGCGCCGGCGGCCCGGCCCAGGCCAGGGATACCGGCACAAGCACCCACACCAAGAGAATTACGATCATAAGGCGTTGGAGCAAGTTCAGCTTCATCGCGGTGACCTCTCGGGGACCAGCCTGGTCCCGGCTAGTGTCTTGTCCCAGAAATACCTTTCATAAATCAGCGCCGTCTTTTCTCCCTCCCCCTGGAGGGGGGAGGGCCGGGGTGGGGGTGGCGTTTTTTGTCTGATTACAGCCAGTTAGCCAAAGTCGCCCCCCTCACCCTTACCCTCTCCCCCGAGGGGAGAGGGAATAAAATCAAGCATATCCATAGTTGATATTTCTTAACTTATCTCTGGAACATGATACTGGCTCCTTAAACAAACAAGCCGGGCCACCTCTCCAGGCAACCCGGCCGTCTTGATTCCAAGACCCGTGGCTTTCCGCCCCCACCTCGCAATGGGTTTAGCTTTGTTCTGGGAAATTCACTTGAACATACATTTAGAGAAAAGTCAATCAAAAAGTTAGCGAATAATCACCAAATATCAAACAGTTAACCCGACAAAGAAGATTGCGGCGGAAGAGATTAAAACCATGGCGGTACAGGGGTTGATAGCTTGCCATTATCAATATCTTTTCATTTATGGCGATATCCTTTCAATCTAAGGAATTTCTGAAAATAATCACGCCTCCACCAGCCGGTTCTGGATGGCAAAGCGGGCTAACTCGGTATTATTTCTGAGGTTAAGTTTCTTGAGCAAACGGTCCCGGTAGGTATTTACGGTCTTGATGCTGATGCCGTAGGCCTCGGCAATCTCCCGGCTGGTTTGACCCAAAGCCAGCCCCCGCAAGACCTGAATTTCCCGGTTTGACAGGGAGTCCAGCAGCGACCGGCCGGGCATTCCCTTGGCCAGGCGCAGCGCCAGAGCTTCGGCCGCGGCATTGGAGAGGTAGCGACCGCCGGCATGCAACTTGCGGATAGCCTTCACCAGTTGGTCCGGTGCGACACGTTTGGTGATGTAGCCCATGGCCCCCGCTTCAATAGCCCGAACCACAAATTGCTCTTCCTCATGCATGGTCAAGATGAGGATGGGGAGCTTGGGGAAATAGGATTTAAGCTGGTCGATAACCTCCAGCCCATCCATGCCCGGCATGGAGAGGTCGACGACCGCAACATCGGGAGACTTACTGAGGGCCAGTTGAATGGCCTCCCGCCCGTCGGCGGCTTCGGCCACCACCTCCATGTCCCCGCTTTCCTCCACGATGCGGCGCAGCCCGGCCCGGACAATGTCATGATCGTCGGCCAGCAAAACTTTAATCATTGGCCTTCCTTACCTTGGCTTTCAAGGGGCACCCGGAAAGATATTTGGGTTCCCTGGCCAACCCCCGATTTGACTTTCAGGTCGCCTCCCACCAGGGAAGCCCGCTCCTGCATGCCCAGGACCCCCAGGCCCTCAAATTCTGACATCTCCGCAGGATTGAAGCCCCGGCCATTGTCGGTTACCGACAAGTTCAATACTTTTTCTTGCATTTGCAGGACCACATTGACACAGCTTGCCAGGGAATGGCGGGCCACGTTGGTGAGGGCTTCCTGGGCGATGCGATACGCCGCGGTGGCTACAGTGTCATCGATACCGGGGATCCCATCGTGCTCGAAAATACAGGTGATGCCGGTGCGCTTTTCGAAATCGTTGGTATACCACTCCAGGGCGTCCACCAACCCCAGTTTGTCCAAGACCCCCGGGCGCAGCCGCACGGCAAGGCCCCGCACCTCTTCAATGGTTTTATCGATGAGGCTGCACATGGTCAAGGCCCGGTCCGCCGCCTTGGGGTCCGTTTCCTCGATGCGGGCCCGCATCCACATGCAATCCAGGTGCAGCGCGGTGAGCAGTTGCCCCAGTTCATCATGTAACTCCCGGGCGATGAGGGCCCGCTCCTGTTCCTGATTGGCCATGATGCTGCCGGAGAGACGCTTCAGTTGTTCTTGGGCCCTCTTGATAGTGGTGATGTCGGTGGAGATGCCGCATAAGCCGCTTACCAAGCCAAATTCATCGTAAAGAGGAAACTTCACCGAGAGATATGTGCGGATACTATCGGTATGATAAACCTGCTCTTCCACCTGATAAGAACGTTCCTCGGCCAGGACTTGCCGATCATTGTTTCGCAGTTGATCGGCAATGTCCCGGGGAAACAGATCATGGTCAGTCTTGCCTCCGACATCCTCCTGGCTCAGGCCGAACAATTCTTCAAAGCGGGGGTTGACCAGAAGGTAATGTCCCTGGCTGTCTTTGAGAAAAACTACGGCCGGGGTATATTTGAAAATACTGGCGATCTCTCTGGTCCTTTTTCTTACCTGTCTTTCCAGGTCCTGGGCGTAACGGCTGAGCTCTTCCTGGGCCAGCTTAAGAGCTTCCTCTGCCTTTTTGCGTTCGGTAACATCAATGGAGACCGCCAGCGATCTGACGATTTTCCCATCCTCATCCCGCTCACCGATGGCGGAAAGCAGGATGTCCATCGTCTCCCCGTTCTTCTTGATAAACTGATAAGAAATATCCCTGCTTACCCCAGTCTTGAAAAAATTTGGGAAAACGCTTTTCTCAGCAAAATTCCGGGAGGCTTCGCTGAAAAAATCGGTAACCTTTCGACCAATTACTTCTTCCCGTCCATACCCCAACGTTTCCAGCCAATGATCGCTTACCATGACCAACCGTCCCTCGGTGTTGATGGAGTGCAACATGGCCGGAGCGCTGTGATAGATGGAGCGATATCGCTCTTCACTTTTTTGCAGGGCGGTTTCAGCCGCTTTCCGCTGGGCGATCTCTTTGCTGGCCTTCCAGTAGAGAAAGGAGACCGATAGGCCCACCAAAAGACACAACAGCAGAATTATATATCCCGTAATCTTGATAAAGGGATCGTAAACTATCTTGGCGACGGCTCGGGGACCCCGCAGGTATAAAACAGCCCAGCCCGGGTAATTGTCGATCTCCAGTTGCCGCACCAGATAATTCTTCCCCGAGGAATCTACCGCCTTGCTTCCATTTATCTTCAATCCGGTCCAATTCCACGGCCCTTCCCCGAATTGGAGGGACCGGGCAATTTGTGACACTTCCGGGGGAGTGAGTTTAGTCAGGGTTTGGAAAAGCCAGTTTTTGTGGCTGGAGACGAAAACCACCCCGTGGGGATCGGTGACTACCACAATTTCGTCCTCGGTGGTGGCAAGCTCTTCTTCTATAAATTCAATAGATTTCTTTATTACAGCCACTCCTAAAGGCGTGCTCCCGTCTTTTCCATAAACCGGGTGGCTGTAATAAGCCCCCCGTCTTTTGGAAGCGATGCCCAACCCTAAAAAAGTAGCTGAAGTTCCCCGAATAGCCTGCTGGAAATAGGAACGAAAAGCAAAATTCTGCCCCACAAAGCTGTCGGGAGCCGCCCGGTTGCTGGAGGCCATGGTGTTTCCCTGGCGGTCCATCAAATAGCAGACTTCCACATCCAGGGTTGCCTTGAAATGATCCAGGATGGCATTTGCTTTTCTTACGGAAGCCTCATCAGGTCCAGCCAGGGCCTGCGGTAATTCCTTCATGCCCGCCATGGCTCTTACCGGCCTGATATTCTCGGAAAGAAACGAAGACAGGTTTTTCTTGATCATCACCAACCGCGTCTGGGCCTGTCTCTCGGCATCCTTAATTACGGCTTCCCGCAAAGATGAATAGTAGAGATACCCCCCGATGGAAGCCGACAGGAAAGCCAGCAGGGATAAGACCAGTAAAATTAAGCGAATCCGCATGCCAAAGGATTCCCAAGCTTTTGTTTAGTCCCCTTACTGAAGCCCTTTACCTGGCATCCATCCGGGGAACAAACTGCCTTAGATTAACCAATTGAAGATGACTGGAGATAGCCGCTTCCAGAAATTACGCTTTAATTAAATTCTATTAATTATTCTTATCTCTGGCAACAGCATGAAAAATCAATTCGAAGGGGGTTGGGAAGC
>VGSW01000199.1 GCA_016874915.1 Deltaproteobacteria bacterium | reverse complement strand
TGAAGTAAGAAAATATTCCGGTTGGCATCACCATATAATGACATGCATGTTGGCCCATTTCTTCCTCTGGCATCTAAAAATAAAATTGGGGGGAAAAAGCACCGCATATTACTCTCTCGCAGCTTAGAATCTTGTTGGAGGTTGTTCTCCCCTTACGGGTTTATGATATTGAGAGCGCCCTGTTGCTGGTGGAAGGGATTCAACAGCGAAATCACCTCGCCTATCTCTCTCATGAGAGGGGAAAAAAGCGAAAAGTGACCAATTGACGTTGTAGGGTTAACCATTATACTCTTTCTCCAAGCTTCATCGGTCCCTCCAAGGCTGTGGTGGTGCTGGCAAACTCACCTTAGCACAGGCGCGCCGATGAAGCTTAATTTTTCAAAAATTCAACTCATAAAGAGACTTTTACAAGAGGCTATCATAATTTATACTTAAATAATCTACGAGAACGCGCCAGGCCAATGATAAGCTCCGGGTCACCCGAAGGGAAATATGAACTGTAAAACCCTGGCCCCCATGGTCAGGGGCGCGATGAGAAGGAGTCATCTCCAGCCAGATGATCTTGCAGCACAGGAGGCCCCCAGGCCTCATGTGGAAGGGCAACCATGCAGGAAATAAATTTCTTGGCGCCTGAAATGCCGCCGTCGGCCTTAACCCTGGCGGAGCGGCTGCAAAAGGCCAACGTCCCGGTTACGGTCTGTTATCAATGTAAAAAATGTTCGGCCGGCTGTCCCTTGACCTTTGCCATGGACCTCCTGCCGGACCAGGTGATCCGCCTGGCGCTGTTAGGGCAGGAGGAGCGGCTGCTGCCGGCGGTGACGCCGTGGGTGTGTTCATCCTGCGAAACCTGCACCACCCGCTGCCCCAACGGCATTGACATCGCCGGGGTCATGGACTGGCTGAAGGAGGAGGCGCTCAAGCGGGGGATAGCGGTGCCGGAGCCTTTAATTGCCGACTTTTACCGGCTTTTTTTGGACAGCGTCCGCCAGGGGGGCGGTCGTCTGGGCGAATTCCGCCTGGTGCGGCGCTTTGGGCTACTAAAGCTCAAACGGCGGGGCAGCTTCGGGGAGATGAAGGCAGACCTGAAGCTGGGCTGGCAGCTTTTCAAGCGGGGCCGCCTGCGTCTGCTGGGGCCTCCTAAGCTCAAGGGCAATCAAGAGATCAAGAAAATCTTTCAACAGTCTGGTCTGAAATAATCATGAAAGTGACCTATTACCCCGGTTGTTCTCTGGAAGGCACCGCCGCGGACTATGCCGCCTCCATAGCTGGCGTCTGCTCCCTGGTGGACCTCGAGTTGGAGGAATTGGCGGACTGGAATTGCTGCGGCGCCACCGCAGCCCACAGCATCGACCACCACCTGGCCCTGGCCTTGCCCGCCCGCAACCTGGCTCTGGCCGAGGTGGCCGGCCGGGACCTGGTGGCCCCCTGCGCTCTGTGCTTCAACCGCCTCAAAGTGGCCGAAAAGGCCCTCAGGGGCCAGGCGGGGACGGAACTGGGCGTTGTTTATCAAGGCGCTATTAAAATCTGGGACCTGATGGAATACCTGAGCCAGGACCACTATCTGGGGCTCATCTCCGGGAAGTTGGTCAAGCCCCTAAAAGATCTCAAGGTTGTGGGCTATTATGGCTGCCTGATGGCCCGGCCGCCGGCCATGACGGACAAAAAGGACTACGAGAACCCCAAAAACCTGGAGGGTCTCCTTGGGGTGCTGGGGGCCAATCCCCTTGATTGGTCCTATAAGACTGACTGTTGCGGGGCAGGCCTGTCCTTGACCCGGCCTGATATCATCGACACCCTGGTAGAGCGCCTCTATGAACGGGCCCTGGCCGCCGGCGCCGAGTGTTTCGTGGTGTCGTGCCAGATGTGTCAGGCCAATCTGGACCTAACCCAGGCCCGCATCTCCCAAAAGAGCGGCAAAGATTACTACCTGCCGGTCTTCTATTTTACCGAACTCATAGGCCTGGCCCTGGGCCACCCCAAGATTAACAAGTGGCTTGAGGGCCATCTGGTGGACCCCTTGCCGCTGCTCAGGGCAAAAGGTTTGCTTTAATGAAGGGCCAGGGAGACGAGGCGCCAGGGCCGGCTGAGGCCCGGTTAAGTGCTTGTCATCCCTTTCCCCTGGAAAATCAAGATAATCGGGAAATTTTGTCTTATGGGTGAAATGGAAAAAAAGATTGGCGCCGTGATGGTGGTGGGCGGCGGCGTCGCCGGCATCCAGGCCTCCCTGGACCTGGCCGATGCCGGGTTCTTTGTGTATCTGGTGGAGTTGGAGCCGTCCATCGGCGGGGTAATGGCCAAGCTGGACAAGACCTTTCCCACCAACGATTGTTCCATGTGCATCCTCTCCCCCAAGTTGGTGGAATGCGGCCGCCACCGGAACATAGAGATCATTGCGCCGGCCACCGTGGTCGGCATTTCCGGCGTTCCGGGACATTTCGCCGTCAGGGTGCGGGAGAAAGCCCGCTATCTCGACGCCAAGCGCTGCCTGGGATGCGGTTATTGCGCCGAAAAATGCCCCAAAAAGGTGAGGGACGAGTTCAACGAGGGCCTCAGCTTTCGCAAAGCCATCTACGTCAGCTATCCCCAGGCGGTTCCGCTGCAATACATTATTGATGCGGACCACTGCATCTATTTTCAAAAAGACGGCAGGTGCCGTGCTTGCGAGAAGTTCTGTTTCGCCCAGATCATCGACTTTGCCCAAACGGATACGGAGCGGGAGGTAAAGGTGGGGGCGGTTATCCTGGCCCCGGGATTCAAAGTTTTCGATGCCGCACAGAAGCCCGAGTACGGTTACGGCCGCTATCCCAATGTCATTACCTCCCTGGAATTTGAGCGCCTGTTGTCCGCCACCGGACCCCACGCCGGGCATGTGCTGCGCCCCAGTGACGGGACCGAGCCCCAAAAAATCGCCTGGATCCAATGCGTCGGCTCCCGGGATACCACCATTGGCCGGGAGTACTGCTCGTCGGTGTGCTGCATGTATGCCACCAAGCAGGCCATCGTGGCTCGGGAGCACGACTTCCGGGTGCAGCCCACCATCTTTTTCATTGACATCAGGGCCCAGGGCAAGGGCTTCGACCGTTTTTATGAAACGGCCCGGAACGTTTATGGGGTTCGGTATGTCCGGGCCATGGTCTCCCGGGTGACTCAAGATCCCCGCACCCGCAATCTGGAACTCACCTACGTGGACGGCGAAGACCGTATTCAGACGGAAGAATTTGACCTGGTGGTCCTGTCCGTGGGCCTGAACCCCCACCCCGCCACCCAGGAGACGGCCGCCGCCTTGGGGATTGACACGAACCAGTGGGGTTTTGCCGACAGTCCGGCCTTTGAGGCCATTTACACCAACCGGGAAGGAATTTTCACCTGCGGGGTTTTTCAAGCCCCCAAAGATATTCCGGAAACCGTGGCCCAGGCTTCGGGCGCCGCGGCGGCCGCCTCCACCTGGCTGGCGGAAGTGCGGGGCGCCATGATCACCCGGCCGGATTACCCGCCAGAACGGGACATCTATCAGGAAGAGCCCCGCATTGGGGTGTTTATCTGTCATTGCGGCAACAACATTGCCGGGGTGGTGGATGTAGAGGCGGTGACTGAATATGTCCGCACCTTGCCCGGCGTGGTCTTTGCCGACCATTATACCTTTGCCTGCTCCGGTGACTCCCTGGACCAGTTGCGACAGGTTATCAAGGAAGCCAAACTTAACCGGGTGGTGGTGGCGGCCTGCACCCCTCGGACTCACGAGACCCTGTTTAAAGATTGTCTGCGCCAAGTGGGCCTGAATAAATACCTCTTTCGCATGGCCAACGTGCGGCACCAGGTTTCCTGGGTGCACCGCGACACTCCGGAAATCGCCACCCAAAAGGCCAAAGAACTGGTGAAAATGAAGGTGGCCCGGGCGGCCCGCGCCGAGTCCCTGGAGGAAATCCCCATTCCGGTGGTGCAAAAAGCCCTGGTGGTGGGAGGCGGATTGGCCGGCATGTCTGCGGCCCAGACCATCGCCTATGCCGGGTATGACGTGTATCTGGTGGAAAAGGAAAACGAATTGGGCGGTATGGCCCGCCAGGTCCAATACACCCTGGAGGGCTATGAGATGCAGCCGTATCTGGAATACCTCATCGATCAGGTGGAAAACCGGCCCCGTATCAAGGTGTTGAAAAACACCCGGGTCAAAACCTTCTCAGGCCACGTGGGGAGTTTCCGGAGTATCTTGACGGGCCCGGATGGCGAACAGGAAATCGACTACGGCGCCGCCATCATTGCCACCGGCGGGGTGGAATACCGGCCCACCGAGTATCTCTACGGCAAACATCGGCGAGTGCTCACCCAACTGGAGTGGGAACGCCTCCTGGTGCATGAGCCCCGGTCTCTCCCGGAAGAGCCCTGGATTGCGGTAATCCAGTGTGTGGGGAGTCGCGAGCCGGAGCATCCTTACTGCAGCCGTCTGTGTTGCGGCAGCGCTATCAAGAACGCCTTGAAAATCAAGGAACTGCGACCCAAGGCGCAGATTTTTATCCTGTATCGCGATATTCGCACCTTCGCCTTGAAAGAGGTTTTCTATAGGAAGGCCCGGGAACTGGGAGTGCAGTTCCTCCGTTATGAAGTGGACCAAAAGCCCGAGGTGATGCCGGCGGGAGAACGCCTTAAGGTGTCGGTCTATGATCAAAATCTCAGGACTCCCATTACCCTGGCCGCTGATTATCTGGTGCTGTCCGCGGCGGTCCGGCCCAACCCGGCAGGGCAGGAGATCCACCGCATCTTTAAGGCGCCCCTGGAGTCTGACGAGTTCTTTATGGAGGCCCATGTCAAACTGCGCCCCCTGGATTTTGCCTCGGACGGCATCTTCCTCTGTGGCCTGGCTCACGGCCCTAAATACGCCGAGGAAAGCGTGGCCCAGGCCAACGGGGCCGCGGCTCGGGCGCTGAGAGTCCTGGCCCAACAGGAGATCTGGGTGGGCGGGGCCATCGCTAAAGTTATCAAGAGCCGTTGCGCGGTCTGCCTTACCTGCCTCCGCGCCTGTCCCTTTGGGGTGCCGGTCATCGATTACCAGGCCCACGCCGCTTACATCAATCCGGCCAAATGTCAAGGCTGTGGTGTCTGCGTGGCGGAATGCCCCCACAAGGCCATCCAGTTGATGCATTTCCGCGATGATCAGGTGTTGACCGAAATCGCCGCGGCCCTTGAGGAACCTCTCTGGGAAGAAACGGTCGCTTCGGCTTACTCCTGAAACTCGGGAGTTTCTCCAAGCCCAGGAGAATCATGGTCGTCCCCCTGGCCGCCTGTTCTCCTTCTTGCTGAAAGCAATTTTGATGGCCTGGTAAAAAGGTAGGCGGTCATTTTCAACGCGGCTGGGGTGAGGTAGGTCGCCGGAAGCAAAAAATCTATCCACGCGGCGCCCAGAGCGCTAATTTGCTCTTTGACACAAGTACAAAGCCAAGAACACCCCGTTGGGGACCCAGGCCCGGGGCTTTCGGCCCGGTTTCTGGCCCGGCGCACCGCCGTAGCCCGGAACAGGTTCAGCCCCACGCCCTTTAACCCTACAACGACAAATTGATTGCTTTGAATCCTGATCTATGCTAACCTGCCCTGAATGAACCTCATCAAGGATAAGGGGGGCAGGGTATGGTTCCAAAAGGACGGCTG
>VGSW01000198.1 GCA_016874915.1 Deltaproteobacteria bacterium | reverse complement strand
TGTGGCACTGGTCTGCCCGGAAGATGTCCCAACAGAACTTGCCTATCGCTTCCTGCCGGGTGAAACCGGTGATTTCCTCGGCCATGTGGTTAAAGTACAGGAGTTGCCAGCGGGTGTTGATGAGAAACACCCCTTCGGGGAAATAGTCGTCCAGGATTTCGGAGTGGGTGAGGCTCAGGAACTTCAGGGGAGGACTGGGATCCTGGCTATTTACCACTTCCAATGAGGTGAGCGCGCACATGCCCCTTCTCCTAATTATCTAGGCCCTCAAAATCGAGGGGTTGTACACGCCGGTTCTGACTCTGAGGTGAACTGGGTAGAGCGGGGAGCAAAAGAATTGCAGACAGGGGAACCACTGTCAGAAATTTTTTCTCCCTAATATAAATATAGCAATCTCTATGCCAGTTCAAGCAATATTTTTCACATATCCCCCATTGCATCCTAGGCACGGCGAGTCGTCTAATTTGCCACTATGGATAGAATTTGGTGAAGGTTTATGCTTATAAGGCCTCCCTCAGGGAGCCAGTTCTCTTTTCCGGGCATAGGCTCGCACCAGAAAAGTCCCCCCGCCGCAGGCCGGGTCCATGACCTTCTCCTGGCCGCTCCTGACGCAAAAGCTGTTTATCAGGTCCACCACTTCCGGGCGGGTGTAAAACTGGCATTATCCCAGAATTTCTCCTGTTTACTGTAGGTTAGTATTTTGTGTCTCATCTTGTTAGAAGTCTCCGGCACACTCACACGGTGGAAGTCACTGGTTCAAATCCAGTACCGCCTACCAGCAAATTCCAGGGGTTGCGGTTTGAGGCCGCAGCCCTTTTCTCTTTTCGGTCCTGAAAAGTTTTGGTCAGGGTACCAGCCCCTTGCCCTCTATGCCTTCAAGACCAGCAGCCTGATTTCCGTCAGCTCCTCCATGGCGTACCGCATCCCTTCCCGGCCCAGGCCGGAGTCCTTGACCCCCCCGTAAGGCATGGAGTCAACCCGGAAGACCGGCGCTTCGTTGACAATGATGCTCCCCACCTCCAGGGTCTCAAACGCCTGCCACAAGTGAGCCAGATTATTGGTGAAGACCCCGGCCTGGAGCCCGTAAACCGTATCGTTGGCCATCTCCAGGGCCTGGGTGAAGTTGGCGAAGGGACTTAAGGTCACCACCGGACCGAATACTTCGTGGGTCCACACCCGCATGTCCCGGCTGACGTTCTCCAGCACCGTGGCGGGCATGAGATTTCCCTGGCCCTTGCCCCCGGCGGCCAGCGTCGCGCCCCTGTCCAAGGCTTCCTGGACCCAGGCCCGCACCCGGACGCCGGCCCCTTCTTCGATAAACGGCCCGATTACCACGTCTTCCCGGGCCGGGTCCCCGTGGCGGATTTCCCGGGTGATGGTGTCCAGGAAGATCTGCCTGAATTCATCATAAACTTTTTGGTGCACCAGGAGGCGCTGCAGCGAAATGCACACCTGCCCGGCGTGGGCGAAGGCGCCCGCGGCGCAGCGGTGCGCGGCATATTTCAGATCCACCCCCGCGTCCACAATACCCGCGGCATTGCCCCCCAGTTCCAGGATGACTTTTTTCCGCCCCGAGATTCCTTTCAAATGCCAGCCCACCGCGGCGCTGCCGGTAAAAGACAGGGCCTTGATGCGGTCGTCGGCCGTGGCTTGCTCCGCCAGGCCGGCGTCGCTGGGCAGCACCTGGAGCCCTCCCGGCGGTCCCCCGGCCTCCTCATAAATCTCCGCCAGCTTCAGGGCGGTGAGGGGGGTCTTGGAGGCCGGTTTGATAATGATGGGATTGCCCGCGGCCAGGGCCGGGCCTACCTTGTGGGCCACCAGGTTGAAGGGGAAGTTGAAGGGGGTGATCCCTAAGACCGGACCCAGGGGGAAGCGCCTAGTGATGCCCCAGCGGCCGGCGGTGGCCGCGGTGGTATCCAGGGGCAGAACCTCGCCGCCCAGGCGGGCTGCTTCTGCCGCGGCCAGCCCCAGGGTCATGACCCCCCGGGCCATCTCCCCCCGGGCGTAAATGATGGGTTTCCCCCCTTCAGCCACGATGGTCCGGGCCAGTTCCTCCTGGCTGGCCTGGACCCCCCGGGTCATGTTCTCCAACAGGCGGCTGCGCTCATAGCTGGAGCACTTTTTCAGCGCCGCCTCGGCCTGCTGGGCCGCGGTGATGGCCGCGTCCCACTCTTGGGGCCCGGCCCGGAACACTTCCCCCACCGCCTCCCCGGACCAAGGGGAGCGGATGGTTAGCCGGTCTTTAGTTTCCACCCAGCGGCCATTCAGGAAACAACCCTTAACGGTCATCGACCTTCTCCTTTAAAACCTGGATTCTGCGCCTTATCCTAAACTCTTGACAGCCGCCCTGCAAGGGCGGTAGTGTTAGCAAAATTTACCAGTTTTTCCTTCATCCGGCCAATGGCCCTTTTGCCCAGTACGTGCTGCAGGTGGCCACTCGCCTTAAGGAGGCCTCCTGGGACCAGGAGCTTACCGAAAAGCAGAAACGGTACCAATCCGGTACTGTCACCCGAAAGATCCGCTTGCTGCGGGCTCACGGCTTGATCCCAAAGGTCCCGAAAACCCACCGCTATCACCTGACCGCCAGTGGTTCTAGGGCCATCACCGCCGTCATTGCAGCCCTGTATGCCAGCGCTGATTCCTTAATCAAATTAGCAGCATGAAAGTAAAATTTTCGTCAAAAAACAAGAAACTGAGAATTAGTAGCACAGAGGTCTCAAATTTCTTGGTGCTCTTCGTGTGAACTTCGTGTTCTTCGTGGTTAAAATATCTTCATGAAGTTCCTGGTTGATTTGCAATTAGGCGGCCTGGCCAAATGGCTCCGGTTCTGCGGCTTTGACGCCCAAATGCTGCGCCTGCCCCCCGGCCCCTTCCCTGCACTGCCGCCGCCGGCCCCCGGGACTTTTATTCTCACCCGGCAGAGAAAATGGGCCGGGCGGAACCGCCCCGATTTGGTCATCATCACCGCTCCGGCCCCCCAAGAACAGTTGGAAGAGGTAGTCCGCCATCTCGGGATAAATTCCGAGGACCTGGCCCCCCTGAGCCGGTGCAGCCGCTGCAATGACTTGTTAATAAAGATCCCCCGGGAAGAGACGCTGGGCCTGGTCCCGGAACACGTGTTCCACCGCCAGGAACGGTTTTACCAGTGCCCCCGCTGCCGCCAGGTCTTCTGGCCCGGCAGTCACCTTAAGGGGATTAGTGGGAAACTTAGGGAAATGCTGGAGAAGGCGGAGGGGGGATAGGTTTCAGGTTGCAGGTTGCAGCCGTCAGCGGTCAGCTTTTATTAATAGTCTATGACAATCCGGCTCCTAAAAACCAGAGAATGTTGATTTGGAAGGTAATCCTGGTGGCACAGGCGTCTCGCCTGTGCCTGAAAACTAAACCCGACCACCTCGGCTAGCGGTGCATTGCGTCATGGAATCTTTTCCCTTATAGTAAAATCTAAATCTAGGCTTTCAAACTGCCGTCAAAAAGTAGGGGCAAGGTCTACCCCCCGCAGAGGGGCAAGGTGGATCGGGCGGGGAAGTCCCGCCTCTAAGGGTCTTTAGGGTTTAAGTATTTCCGGCGGTTCCCGCCGTCCCCGCCGGGCTCCGAAAGGAAGATTTGATGAACCAAGAAGCCAAAGAAAAAACCGGGAAAGGCCTGAAAACGGTCCTGAGCTATACGGGGATTTTCATCCTCAATACCTGGCGCCGGATGCTCATCCTGGGGCGCAAGCTCATCCTCTGCTACCACGCCCAGCGCCGGCGGCGGGCCTTTAGACAATTGGGCCGCCAGGTCTTCCAGTCCCACATGGAAGGGGAAGTCAATCCCATGCTCACCGAGGGGGTGAAAGACGCGGTGGACAAGGCCCGGGCCGTCAACGACGCCAAAGACTGGCAATATCGGGCTATCTCGGTTTTGCGGGAAAAGATCCGCACCGCCGGCGCCGCTAAAGTGGCGGCACGGGAAGAAGAAAAACCCCCGGAGGAAGCCGGGTAAAAAGGGTAAAATCTCACCACCAAGACACAAAGACCACAAAGATGCGCCAAGGAATCTTGATGGGCGTCCTGGGGACCCAGGACGCCCATCATTTCTTCTTTGTGATCCTTGGTGTCTTATACCGTTTTCGGTTTTCGGTTTTCAGTTTTCGATTAAAAGAAATTGTATTATCAATAAGTTAGCCATAGAATTGGTTGCATCTGAAACTGAACTTGGTATTATACCTAGTCAAGACCTCTGCGAAATACCTGATTGAATGGGGGTCCCTGAAAATCCCCTCCCTTTGAGGGGGGAGGGTTAGGGAGGGGGTGGCAAAATATTTAATTGATCTAAGTAGCTTAATAAATCCAGCCCCCTCCCCCAAAAAAACTTTCGGAATAAAACAGACGGCGCCCCAATAATTACGCCCACCATGACCCAAACCGCCCCTGGCCCCTGGTCGAACCTAAATGCCCTCCTGAAAGAAGGTCTGGGTCAGGGGGTTTACACCGCCGCGGTAGCCTTGGTGGGTCTAAAAGGCGAGCTGCTCTGGGAAGGTTTTGCCGGGCGGGTTTCTAATGACCCCGAGGCCGATCCGGTGACGCGGGAAACCGTTTTTGACCTGGCCTCCCTTACCAAACCTCTGGCCACCGCGCTGGGCGTTCTCTGCCTGCTTCATGAAGGGAAGCTGGCTCTGGACGCCCCTCTGGGGGAAGTTTTACCGTTTGGCTGGCTGCCGGAAGATAAAAAGCCGGTCACCATTGAGAACCTGCTCACCCACCGGTCCGGCCTGCCCGCTTGGCGTCCCTTTTATGAGCAGCTCCTGAAAGCCCCCGCACATGAGCGCCGACAACTGCTCCCCCGTCTGGCCGCGGCCGAACCCTTGGAACGCCCTCCGGATACCGTCACCCTATACAGCGACCTGGGCTTCATGCTGCTGGCGGCGGTGGTGGAAACCGTTTCCGGCCTAAGTATGGACCGCTTCTGCGAAGAACGAATTTATTATCCCCTGGGACTGAAAATCTTGGGCTTCAAGCCTTTGCCCATCCTAACCCAGGAGATTCTTCCCACCGAAAACCGAAAACCGAAAACCGAAAACCGCATTTACGCGGCCACCGAGGCCGGTCTGATCCCCCACCGCCCCATGGCCGGAGAGGTGCATGATGAAAACGCCTGGGCCGCGGGCGGGGTGGCGGGCCATTCCGGCCTTTTCGGGCCGGGATTCGAAGTTTTCAACCTGATAGCCACTCTCTACCGGGCTTATCATGGCGAGCCTATAAAGGGTTTCCAACCCTTTCCCCCGGAACTGGTCCGCCGCTTTTTCACTCCCATCCCCGGGGGCCGGGCTTTGGGTTTCGACGTCCCCGGTGCGGATGCAGCCCAGTGCTCCCCCGGCCGCTTTTTCTCCCCTCACAGCGTGGGCCACCTGGGGTTCACCGGCGCCTCTTTTTGGCTGGATTTGGAACTGGGCCAGATGGTAGTATTGCTCACCAACCGGGTGCACCTGGGACGGGACGACAAAACCAGGATTCAGTCTTTCCGGCCTCGGTTCCACGAGGCCGCATCCCTAGCCTTGGGGTTTACCCGGACGTTCCGGAGATAATAGTCATAGATTAGTGTGCTGTATGCATCATATATAACCAAAACCTAAAACCCGGAACCTAAAACCTAAAACCTAAAACCTGAAACCT
>VGSW01000197.1 GCA_016874915.1 Deltaproteobacteria bacterium | reverse complement strand
CTGAGCGAAGCGAAGAATCTAGACCCTTCGCCTACGGCTCAGGGTGACAAAACTGATTGTCAGTAATATCCAATGGTTGGCCTATCATGGGCGATATGGGAGATATTATCTAACGTAGTAGTACTATCTAAAAATGGGTAATTCTACCTATTGAGTCTGGAAATCTCAGATCTTATTATATAATAAACAGAGGAAAAACCTGTTTGGCGGACAACCTCGAACAAGCATCCTTTTAGAAAGGGATAACGATGACTATTCTGGCTTTTTACGCCGGAGCCATTTTAGGGATGCTCATAGGGATGGTGGTGATGTCCCTGTTGGCAATAAACCGGCCGAATCATGAAGAGGAATCTCAGGATTTGCCCAAGACCTAAGAGGTTCAAGGTATTTGGATGCTATTAAGGTCCCGGGTAATCTTTGAGGCAATAAATTCGCCCCAACTATTTCGTTTAAACCTCATAGTGGCATAATCTTTACTTATCCTGGTTATCCCGCGTTTCGTTTTCCCCTTAAAATTTTTGGAAAAATTGCTTTTTAATCGCCAGCGGTTCCACCAGCGCTTCAGGGACCCGGAGGGCGGCGCGTCCAGGGCTTGCCTCCAGCGGGGGTTGAAGAGCAGTTCCAGCAGGTGCGCCGCGGGACGTCCCGCGGCCCGGAACCGGGCCCGGCAGGTGGCGCAGTAGGTGATCAGGTCCCGGTTAGCTTCGGATAAACGAAAGTCTTGCATCTTTTGGGCCAGAGGGGCGTTCACCGCCTCCACCATGCCGCCGGCGCCGCAGCAGATGGTGGCCTCCCGGCTGTGGGGCATCTCCTCGAGGCCATGGCCCATGTCAGTCACCAGCCGACGCACCGCGTCGTGAATCTGAGGCATCCCCCGGGCCCCGCAGGCGTCGTGAATGTTGAAGACTCCCGGCTCCAAGGCCCGGCCTGCTTCCGGCAACCCCTTCTCCGCCATGACCTCGTAGATGGAGCGGACCCGAAGACCGGGCCGGAAATCCTTCAGGGTATGGAGACAATGGGTGCAAGCCGCGATTAACTCCGGCCCTCCCAGGCGCTCCAGGTCCGAGGCGACTCGGCTCAAGACCCCCTCAAATACCGCGGCCTCGCCCGTCAGGTGACTGGGCGCGCCGCAGCAGTTGAGAATGATTCCCACGTCCGTCAGCTTCTCCCGGAGGTAGGCGTAAGCGGCTTTCACCAGATGCGGGCTATACCCCGGAAGGGAACACCCCGGGAAAAAGACCCATCGGGCTTTGCCCGTGGCCGGGTCCGGCCGGGTCAGGGTAAAGTAGGGGGAAGTGCCCCACTTGACGTAGTTCTGGATGCCCTTATGCGGCGGCAGGGGTCCTTTACCGGAGTCCACCAGGCGCTGGCGAAAGTCCAGGCAGGCCTCCCCGGCGTGCAGGTCCTTGGGGCACACCGCCTGACAGAGGCCGCAAAAGTGGCAGGAATAAGGAATAAGAGGCTCTTCCGCCCCCCGCTCCCGCAGGAGACGCATCATCTCTTTTTCCGTGAAAGGATAATGCCGGACATAGTTTTGGAGAAAGGTGCAGTTGGTGACACACTTGGAGCAGACGCAAGAAAGGCAGCGCTCGGCTTCAGCCAGGGCTTGCTCCGCCGTGAAACCCATTTCCACTTCCGCTTCCGGCTTATCCATCCTGGCCTTAACGGGCAGGTGGTCCATGTCCGTGCGTGGTTCCGGGACCGCGCCGTTGATATCCGGGATAAGACCGGTGCCCCGGCTGGCCAAGGGAGGTAAAACCTCCGGCAGGGGCTGCCCCTGGAGATAAGCGTCAATGGCCAGGGCCGCCCGGCGGCCGGCGGCAAATGCCTCCACTGCAGTGCGGGGGCCGGTGACCATATCTCCCCCGGCAAAGACTTCCGAAAGCCCGGTTTCCAGGGTGACTGGGTCAACTCGCAGGCTTCGGGAGCCGGAGGCCAGCGCCCCGGCCCAGGGGCCAAGCTCGCTCCGTTGCCCGATGGCCACCAACACCGCGTCAACCTCCAGGGTCTTCACCGTATCGTCATCATAGGCAGGGGCAAACCGGCCCTGGCCGTCAAACACCCGGGTCACGGCCTTAAGCTCTAGCCCGGTGACCCGGGTCGCACCCACGATGGCCTTCACCCCCCAGCGATGGAGGATTTGCACCCCTTCCCGTTGGGCTTCGCTAATTTTCTGGGGGAAAGCCGGCATTTCGTCCAAGGTTTCCAAGCATACCAAGGTAACCTGGCGGCCCCCCGTCCGCAACGCGGTGCGGGCCACGTCCACCGCGGCGTTGCCGCCGCCGATGACCGCCACCCGGGGGCCGACCTCAAGCGGCGCGCCGGAGTTGGCCAGGCTTAGGAAATCCAGTCCAGCCCGGACCTCTGGGAGATGCTCTCCCGCCACACCCAGGTTGAGACTCTTATGGGCACCCAAGGCCAGGAACACCGCGGCGAAGTCCCGGCGCAGCTCCTCCAGGTGCACCTCCCGCCCCAGACGGGTCCCCAGGAACACCTCCACCCCCAGTTTATCCAGGATGGCCAGTTCCCGGTCCAGCACCTCCCGGGGCAGGCGGTAAGGGGGGATGTATCGCCGGAGGGCGCCGCCCAGGGCGTTTTCAGCCTCGAACAAGGCAACCCAGTACCCCAACCGGCGCAGCTCATAGGCCGCCATCAAACCGGCCGGGCCGCCCCCCACCACCGCCACCCCCTGGGGCCGGGCCGGGCCAGGAGCCACTTGAAAAACCGCGTCCGGGAACAGATCCGCCAGATACCGTTTCAGCCCGGCGATGGCGATGGGACCGCCCAGACTGCCCCGGGTGCAGGCGGTTTCACAAGGGTGGGCGCAGATGCGGCCCAGGATGCCGGGGAAGGGGCAGCGCTCCAAAACCACGGCCAGGGCCTCGTCCATCCGGCCCGTTTTCATGAAGCGCAGCTTTTCCCGCACCCGGATATCCAGAGGACAGGCCGCCTGGCACGGGGGCAGTTCTTCCCCGATGCATTCCGCCAGGATTTTGGCGGACCAATCAGGATCGGAAGACCGTCTAAGGGACATGTGACAATCAGGAGAGGGGCGGAATTATTTCCTGCTTTTCACCGTGGAGAAAAGCTGGGTGGCCCGAATTTGTGACCCCGCCACCGTCACCCCCACCCCCAGATGGGTGTATTCGGGATTGAGAATGTTGGCCCGGTGGCCCGGGCTGGTCATAAAGCCATCCACGATGACCCGGGCCATGGTCTTGATATCCGAAGGGTCATGGCGGGAGCCTTTCATGATGTTCTCCCCCACCCGGGCCGGAACCATGGACTTTTCCGCAAAGCGATCCTTGGGAGTCTTGCCGTCGGGATTGACGTGATCGAAAAAATCCCGCTTCATCATGTCGTCGCTGTGGCGCCGGGCCGCGGCGACTAAGGCGTCGTCCCCCACCAGGGAAGATAAATGATTCTTACGCCGCGCTTCATTGGTGAGGCGAAACACCTCTTTTTCCAAGGCCCTGGGGTGCTGCAGCTTCACCGGCAAGGGTTTGACGCCCTTGTCCTTCTTCTGGCTCTGGCCTAAAGCCGGTAAGGAAACCAACAAGCCAAACAGCAAAAATCCGCTAAAAGCATAAATGAGGGACCTGCGCATCCTCGCCTCCGGGATGAAATACAGTTTTCAGTTTATAGATTCTTAAACAACCTATTCTGAGAATTTATCTCTAACAATATTACGCGGCGGCACGAATATCAATGGTATCCTGTATGTATGAATCGGCTTGATGATAAGCCTTTTCAAGCTTGCTGTGGGGCTGCAGGTTGGCTTCCGGTCGGTAGCTAAAAAGAGAGTTAGCCAGGGCCGCAGAAGCGTTTATGGAAAAGGACGAACATGATGCTCGCCTTGCATCCTTTTTCGGTGAGACGATAGCGGTAATGTTTGCCATCTCGTTCCAATAAGCCGTGGGCTTTCATTTTTCGGAGGTCGTACCGCAACTGGGTTAACGCGTTAGGTTCATCGTTCGGTGTTCCGGCTCGGAAAACTTCGGACCAATGATGGCGGTCCAGTATTCCAGCCTTCCCGAATAACCTTGGGAGTGAGGCGATCCGCCGCGGCTTGTAATGCCTCCGGGGCTGAGGTGGAAAGGAACGCATTGTCTTGAGGGGGCAAATTATCGGATAGGCGACTCATGGAGTCAAAATTTTACAGGACTCAAGGGTAGGGGCACTGGGGGCGGAAAATAAGGCAATTACTCCCTTTTTCTGATTCTTTAGACGGAAAACCGGAAACCGTCTCAATGGGTTGATGGCATCATTAACTCCTCGGAAGCTTCCCGGGCGATGCGCCGGATTTCTCCTACGATATCCAAAACCTTCTCCAATTGCTGGCTGATGGTCATGATCTCCTGGAACCAGGGATGGGTCTCGTCAACTTCCAGGAGCAACAGGTCCACCAATCCGGTGACCGCGGCCAAAGGCTGGGCCAGATCGTGCAAAGAGTGCCGGATATCCTGGAAGGGTTTCCCAGATTCCAAATCGGTAATCATCAAATTCTTTTTGATAGTAGTATCGGCTTTTTTATTCAAAAGCAAAATTCGAGCCAAGACTGAGGGGAAATTAAGGATGGTTTAAAGCAGAACCCGCCTTACATTATCTATATGTGCCTAATATCTTCCTAAAACCTAAAACCTGAAACCTAAAACCTGAAACCTGCCCCCTAATCCCGGGGCACGGCCAGCATGCGCTCCACCGCCCGCAGGGCCTTAACCCGAATGTTTTCGGGCACAGTGACCCGGTGGCGGGTTTCCGTGAGCGCGGCGATGACGTCGTCCAGGGTGATGCGTTTCATGGGGCGGCAGATGAGACGTTTAGAGGGGCTGTAAAAATGCTTGCCGGGATTTTCCCGGCGCATCCGGTGGAGGATGCCCTTTTCGGTGCCGATGATAAATTCCTGCACCGGGGACTCATGGACGAATTTAAGCATGCCGCTGGTGGAGCGCACCGCGTCGGCCAGATCCAGAACTTCAGGGTTGCATTCGGGATGAGCCACAAAGAGCGCCTGAGGGCGAGCCGCCTTCCACTCCTCCACTTCTTCCACCGTCAGCCCATCGTGGACGTTGCACCAGCCTTCCCAGGCGATGATTTCAATGTCTTTGGAGGTATGCCGGGCGGTGTATAGGGCCAGATTCTGATCCGGGATCATTAAAACCTGACGGGCTGTCAAAGAATTGACAACCCGCACCGCGTTGGCGGAAGTGCAGCAGATATCGCTTTCGGCCTTCACTGCCGCGGTGGAATTGACATAGGTGACCACCGGCACGCCGGGCAGTTCGGCCTTGCGGGCCAAGAGCTTGGCCGCGGTGACGGACTCGGCCAGGCAGCAGCCCACATCCAGCCGGGGGAGAAGCACCGTCTTGTCGGGGCAGATAATGGCCGCGGTCTCCGCCATGAAATGGACGCCGCAAAACACAATGACTTCGGCGTCGGTCTGGCTGGCGGTAATGGACAGGCCCAGGGAATCGTCCACAAAATCGGCCACGTCCTGGATTTCCGCAGGCTGGTAATTGTGGGCCAGCATGATGGCCCGCCGGTCCTTAAGCAGCCGTCGGATTTCTTTTTGTTTGTCGCTGAATTCCATACTTTGTTCTAATGAGTCTATACTTTCTGTTACGAAAAGTTGTTGTTGGGGGAGGGGGCCAAGGGCTTTTGCCCTTGGCCCCCTCCCCCAAACCCC
>VGSW01000196.1 GCA_016874915.1 Deltaproteobacteria bacterium | reverse complement strand
ACAGCAGGTAACGGTGATGATGCCCTTGTACCGTCAGGTTCGGGAATCGGGGCGGGAACTCATCCCCACCGGCCGCACGCTCACCATTCCTCTGTCCTGGAAGACCCTAAACGCGGATCTCTTCCAGGCGGCGGAAGACGGAATAACTTATTACTTTATCGGCCAGGACAGCCTCTTTAACCGGGAAGGACTGTACGGCACCGCGTACGGCTCGTTTGAGGACAACTCCGAACGGTTTATCTTCTTCTGCCGGGCGGTAGTGGAGACCCTGGAAGCCCTGGAATTGGAGGCGGACGTCTGCCACGCCCACGAGTGGCAGACGGGGCTGGTGCCCGTTTACCTGCGCACCCTGTACCACGACCGTCCCCGGTGTCAGCGCCTGCCGGTGCTCTATACGGTGCACAACGTGGGTTACCAGGGGATCTTCTCTTCCTTTGATCTGCCCCTCACCGGTTTGGACTGGGACCTGTTCTCGCCCAAGGCCCTGGAGTTTTACGGCAAGATCAACTTAATGAAGGGGGGCCTGGTCTTTGCCGACCTCCTGAGCACCGTGAGCGCCAAATACCGGGAAGAAATCCAGACCCCGGGGTTTGGCTTTGGCCTGGAGGGCCTTTTCCGGGAGCGGGCCCACGAGCTTTACGGCATCCTGGAAGGGGTGGATTACCGGCGCTGGGACCCCAGCCGCTGCCCCTATATTGCGGCGCCTTATGACCGGCAAAACCTGGAGGGCAAAAAGACCTGCAAGGCCGCGTTGCTGGGGCAGTTTAACCTGGCCCTGCCCATTGACCGACCTCTTATCGGCATAACTACCCGCTTCTTCGAACGCAAGGGCATCGACCTGGTGGAGAATATCCTGGACGAACTCCTCCAGGGGGATGTGGGCCTGGTCATTCAGGGCACTGGAGAAGAGCGGCACCAGTACCTCCTCAAGGAGATCAGCCAGCGCCACCCGGAAAAAATGGGCTTGGTGGTGGGCTACTCAGACGAGTTGGCCCATCGTCTCATTGCTGGGGCCGATATCTTTCCCATGCCTTCCCGTTATGAACCCTGCGGCCTGGACCAGCTCTATTGTCTCCGTTACGGCACCATTCCCGTGGTGCGGGCCACCGGCGGCCTGGATGAAACCATCCCGGAGTACAACCCGGAAACCGGGGAAGGCAGCGGTTTCAAGTTCTCCGGGTACACCCCCACGGAATTTCTGGGCGCCTTGCGGCGGGCCCTAACCCTTTATCAGAACCGGACGGCATGGGAGACCCTCATGCGCCGGAACATGGCCCTGGACTTTTCCTGGGACACCGTGGCCCCCAAATATGTGAACCTGTATCAGGACGCGGTGGACAAACGCCAGCGTCTTTTAAAGGGCTAAATCCTTATGGTGGCTGAACGGACCGCGTTCCTGAACCAGATGGTGGAGGTCTTCACCTCCACCGTGAGCTTTGGGGAGCGCCTCAATAATATGGTCCACCTCCTGGCCCGCAACCTGAAAGTGGACCTGGCCCTTTACTTTGCCCTGGACAAGGCCAAGGAGACGCTGTTTTTAAATATCAGCAGTCAAGGCCCCGTGCCTCCCCACCTGCGGGTGGAATTTCCCCTGGGACAGGGAATTGTGGGCGAAACCGCCGCCACTCGCAAGATTAAGGTGGTTCATCGGGATCATCGCCCGGCCCCGCAGACTAACGCCCTCCTGGAAAAGCTCCACCCCGCGTATCACACCCTGGCTTGCTTTCCGGTGGCCGACGACAATTTCCTTTATGGAGTTATGCTCCTGATGGACCGGGAGGACCGCAGCATTACCCCGACGGAACGCCAGAGCGTACAATTGGTCTCACTGATGCTGGCTGGGACGCTTCGCCAGGCCATACTCCAGGACGAGGCCAAAAAACGTATCGCCGAATTGTCGGTCCTCTTCGAAGTCGGCAAGGCCCTGGCCTCTACGGTGGAACTGGAAGAACTGCTGGAACGCATCGTCAGCACCACCGCCAAGGTCATCACGGCCCGGGGCGCATCCTTGCAGATTGCCGACGCGGTTTCGGGAGAAGTTCGGGTCTCCTCCCGGTATGGCCGGGTCCCCTCGGGGGGGCCGTTTCCGCCCCCGGATTTTCCCGTCTCCGGGGGGCCGGCAGGACCGGCATACTTTGAGGCCGAAGCGATGGATTCCCAGGGCCGCACCCACTACTGCCTGGCGGTGCCCCTTATTTTCAAAGGCCAGCTTCGGGGCGCCCTGGGCGTTTACGACAAATTAGCTCCCGACGACGGCCACCTCCCCTTTGACCCGGAGAACCGCCAACTGCTTTACACCATGGCCGGATTGATCGTCAGCGCCATTGAGAACGCCCTGACTTATCAGCAGGTGGAGGAACTGGCGGAGAAAAACCAGCGCATGGTGAAAAATCTCACCGTGCTTCAGGAGATTTCCCAGGCCCTGCTCACCACGGTGCAAGCTGATAAGCTGCTGAGCATCATCCTCCAGGGCCTTACCCTGGAACAAGGCCTGGGATTTGACCGGGCCATGGTCATGCTGGTGGACGAGGCCACCCAGACCCTGAAAGGGGCCAAGGCCGCCCGGCGCACTCCCCTGCCGCCTGATCTTCCGTTGCCGCGCGCCCTGTTGCTGCCCTTGGCCCAAGAGGTTCCGGTGGCCGATTGGGAGGTCCCCTTGCAGGCCGACGAGGGCCCCTTGGTGGTGGCGGCCTTACAAAAGCGCCCTTATCTCAACCAGCCGGGACTGGACTCCGACCTGCCCCGGGCCCTCCGGGGCCGGTACACCGCCTCGGAGTTCTTCATGGTGCCCCTGGTGGTGAAGGACCGGACCACGGGCTTGATCCTGGTGGACAACCAGGAT
Organism: Deltaproteobacteria bacterium; assembly: GCA_016874915.1. Taxonomy (GTDB): domain Bacteria; phylum Desulfobacterota; class Desulfobaccia; order Desulfobaccales; family 0-14-0-80-60-11; genus VGSO01. Next base: position 2,911 of record VGSW01000196.1, on the reverse strand, counting down.
TCGGGCCGCTCCCTGGACCCGGAACCCCTGGATTCCCTACAAATGTTTGCCACCGAGGCCGCCCTGGTGTTGGAAAACGCCCAGCTCTATTCCACCATTGAAGCCAACAACCGGGAACTCCTGCTCATCCGGGAGCGGATGCTGGAATCCGACCGGCTGGCGGCTCTGAGCAGCCTGGCTTCGGGCATGGCCCACGAAATCCGCAACCCCCTGGTGTCCATCGGCGGCTTTGCCCGCCGCATCGCCAAACTGGTGGACGAAAAGTCCCCTTTACGGGGTTATGTGGAAGTCATCCAGGAAGAAGTCACCCGCCTGGAGAAGCTCCTCCGGGAAATCCTGGACTTCACCGGGGAGAACCTCAGCTATTACGGGGACCACGACCTCGGCAAGATTATCGAAGACACCCTCATCCTGGTGCAGCGGGACCTGGACGCCTTCAAAATCAAAGTGGTCAAGGATTTTTCCCCTTTGCCCCGGCTGCACTGCGATGACCGGCAGATGAAGCAGGTCTTTTACAATCTCTTCCAGAACGCCATCCAGGCCATGCACCAGGGGGGCGTCCTGACCATCCGCACTTATACTATGAATAAAGAAGACGGCGTTTACGCGGCCGCCGCGATCTCCGACACCGGGGGCGGCATTCCCCTGGAAGTGCTGCACAACATCTTCAATCCCTTTTTCTCCACCAAAGACTATGGCACCGGCCTGGGCCTGGCCATTGCCCAGCGCATCGTTTCCCGGCACTATGGCCAGATTGAGGTCAACAATGAAATGGGCAAAGGCGTGACTTTTATTGTTTCCCTGCCGGTGGCCAAATATTGTTTGGTGAAAGAAGAAGGCCAGGGCGCAGCCCCCGCCGCGGTGCTGAAGGCTACCAAGGGAGGATGAGAATGAAAAAAATTCTGGTGGCTGACGACGAAATGAGCATCCGCCTCCTTTACAGCGAAGAACTCAAAGAAGAGGGCTACGAGGTGTATCTGGCCTCCAACGGCCGGGAGGCCCTGGAAGTTGTGGACAAGATTCCCCTGGACCTGGTGATCCTGGACATTAAAATGCCGGAAATGGACGGGATTGAGGCTCTGCGTCAGATCAAGGAGAGGCGGCCGGATTTGCCGGTGCTGCTCAGCACCGCTTACGGGGAATACCGGCAGGACTTCGCCACCTGGGCCTCCGATGAGTACCTGGTGAAATCTTCGGACCTGGAAGACCTCAAGTCCGCGGTGAAACGGTATCTGCAGGATTAAACCGGAAAAGGGCCGGAAATGTCCAAAACCAAAGGTTTGTTACTCCTGATTCTCGCTATCCTGGTGGGGGTTTTTGCCTGGGAAAATAACCAGCCCACGCCTCCCCTCAAACTTTTCGGGTTAGACCTGATGGTCTTTCCCACCTTCATCATTGTCTATAGCTGTTTGCTCATCGGCTTCGCGGCCGGTTGGGTGGCCCACGCCCTGAGAATCAAGAAGAAGAAACGCCAGGCCGCGGCCGCTTCAGTTCAAACCCCAGAAGAGCCAGAGCCCCAGAAGACCCAGGAAGCCCAATAGACTGCCCATCAGCAGGAACAACGCCATCCCCTCCAAAAACACGAAGATGGCCAGGGTTCCCAAGGCCCGGCCGGTGCTCAGGCCAAACGCGGTTTTTATTCCCTTGTATATCAGATATATTACCCACACCGGGGCCACCAGCCCCCCCAGGAGGGGGACCAGGGCGGCGGCCATCCCCGCCTGAGAGTAACTGATGATCCTCCAGACGGGGACAAATTTCGTCCGGCAGCCGGCAAGATTTGCCGCCCCCCACAGGCAGAGGCCATTTAACTCCATGTTCGCCAAAGTCAGGACCGGGGCCAGGACCATGAGGGCCAGGAAAAACTTCATTTTCCCGGTAATAATGGAGGCGGCGCCAACCCAAGCCCCGTCCAGCAGGCGGGAGAGGGCCAGGGACAACAGGAGCTGCCAGTAAAGGACAGCCGCCAGGCCCACAGTGCCCACGATGAGGCCGAAGGCCAGGGGCTCCTGCCAGCGCTCCCCTGGGGCCTGGAAAAGCCTCCGGGGGTGGAACAGGGCTTCCCGGAGGGTGCGCCAGAACCCGGTCCAACGAGGCTCGTCCGGGTCTTCCCAGGGAAGAGGTTTGCTGCTGTCCGGTTGGGTTTCCGACTCCACAAACCCGGACGAGGCCGCCAGTTCTTCTCCTTGGGTCATGGCCGCCTCGCGTCGATGAGGGCCTTGACCTCTTTAGGATCCGCCAGGCCGAACCAAAACATGTTATCCCCCCGGACCCGGTCAATGATGAAAAGGTTGCCCACCCGGAGCAAGGTCTGGGTGAGGCCCCGGCGTATCTGGACTTCTCCCAGGTTCTCCCAGGGGATGTCCTGCCGTTGGGCCGGCCAGCGCCAGATTTTGCTCAGGCCCTGGACGTTAATGTGGTACGACTGCCCCCGCATGTAAACCACCGCGGCCACCACCAGGGCGCCCAGAAGAAACCCCAACCATAAGGGAAGCCCCACCGCCGGGTTAATGATGGGACCGAAGAAACAGATGGCCATGGCCACGTAATAGACAAAAAAAGCCCGGGCGCAGGGTTTGAATATAATATCCGATTCTTCTTTCATCATTTTCTCCAAATGAGATTTGTCATATGCATTTATTAAGTATTTATAAATAATATTTATTTTTACCCGACCGCTTATGTATTTTTTGTAATATTTCTTGGGGAATTTCAAATAATGGATTCTTCTTCCAATACGGTTCCTCTTTTTCTTTCCCAAATATTCTATTTAGTTGATTTATAGGTAATGACCCTTTAATGGTTGATAAATAATTTCGTAGACATTAATTCTCGCAGCGACCAGACATGACCTGACAAGCCGGCCGCCATGGCTGGTGTTCTGGATTGCCACCTTCTTGGGGTACTGTTG
>VGSW01000195.1 GCA_016874915.1 Deltaproteobacteria bacterium | reverse complement strand
TGGGAGAGCGGCATCCAGGAAGGCCTCCTTCTTTGCAACGCCATGCACATCACCGCCAGCGTCTTCATTAATGATGATGAATCGGGTCTGCACCACGACTATAACGTCTGGCTGGAAAAGCTGGCCCCCCATGAGCCGGTTTCCCAGTACCGGCACAACGTGGGAGAGGACAACGCCGACGCCCATCTGAAACGGCAGGTCATGGGGCGGGAGGTGGTGGTGGCCGTCAGCCGCGGCAAGCTGGACTTCGGCCCCTGGGAGCAGATTTTCTACGGCGAGTTCGACGGCGGCCGCCGCAAGCGGGTGCTGGTGAAGATAATCGGAGAATAATACACAGCCTCTTGCAAAATTATGTAGCCGCAGGCTTTATCTTGCACAGGCACAGGCTGGAAAGCCTGTGCTACCGGATATTTCTTTGAGCAACATGGGAAAATCGCAGCCTCAAAATGAATTTTGCAAGAGAATCTACAGTTTTCAGTTTTTAGTTTTAAGTTTTGAGTTTAAGGAATTTTGCAATTCTCAACTCATAAATATAGGATGGTTTACATGGTCCGTTTTCTAACCGCGGTGGTTTTGTCAGTCATGGTTTTCTTGGGTCCGGCGCCGGCGAAAAATTCGGCGGATGACAAAGTCAGCGTTCCGGTGCTGGTCTATCACCGGTTCGGCCCGGCCGTAGCCGACGGCATGACCGTGACTACTTCGGTATTCAAGGCTCATCTGCAGTGGCTCCAAGATTATCAATATACCGTAATTCCTTTGCGCACTCTGGTGGACCACCTTCGGGGCCAGGGCCCGCCCCCTCCGCCCAAATCCGTAGTTATCTGCACCGATGACGGACATATCTCGGTTTATACCCAAATGCTGCCCCTGGTGCGCCAGTACAACATTCCCGTAACCCTGTTCATCTATCCCTCGGCCATCTCCAACGCCTCCTACGCCATGACCTGGGATCAGCTAAGAGAACTTAAGCAAACCGGCCTGTTCGACATTCAGTCCCACACTTACTGGCATCCCAACCTCAATAAAGAAAAGAAGAAACTCAAACCCGATGCTATGCAAAAGCTGGTGGAAACGCAGTTCAAGAAATCCAAAGCTGTTTTGGAACAAAAAGTGGGCGGCCAGGTGGACCTGCTGGCCTGGCCCTTCGGCATCCATGACGACTATCTGGGCCAAGAGGCCCAGAAGGCCGGTTACGTGGCCGCGTTCACCATCGAACGGCGCCACGCCGGCCCCCCCGAAGCCATCATGGCCCTGCCCCGGTACCTGATGGTCAATGCCGACGGCGCCAAACGTTTTGAAGCCATCATCACCGGTCGGGCCCAGGAAAAGGGACCAAAGACCTATTGAGGTTTTTTTGAGGGGAGGGCCGGGGGATAATTTTTCGTAAGGGTCCCCCGCCCTCCCTTCAAACTCCCCTCCCAACCCCCTGGTAGGGGCGTGATTTATCACGCCCGCTAGAGTCGGGCGCAATAAATTGCGCCCCTAGGGGGTTGGGGGAGGGGGCAGGGGCCCTCGGCCCCTGGCCCCTCCCCCAAATAATCGCACCACCCAGGGAGGAATAATGAAGAGGTTCTGCACGCTAATCCTGATCCTTATCGGGGTCCTGCTCTGGACCATCCCGACGTTAGCCTATGAAGGCAAGGTGGTTAACGCCTTGACCAGGGCGCCCATCGAAGGAGTGTCGGTCACTCTGGGCGGGCAGGTGGTGCGCACCGACCCGGAGGGCGTCTTCCGCCTGGAAGGGACGGGAGAGTCGCTCAAGATGCGGGCCGCAGGTTATGCCCGGCGGGACTTCGCCACCTCGGACCTTAAAAACCCCGTTACCGAGATTCCCCTCACTCCCCTTAAGGTGAAGGCCCTATACCTCACGGTTTACGGCATCGCCAGCAAGAAACTACGGCAGGCCGCGCTGGAGTCCATTCAGGAGAACAACCTGAACGCCCTGGTCATCGACGTCAAGGGCGACCGGGGCATTATCCCGTTCAAAGTCGATCTGCCCCTGGCGGAGGAGATCGGGGCGCAAAAACTGATCCTGGTCAAAGACATCAAGGAGACCCTAACGGCCCTGAAGGAGAAGGGCCTCTACCTCATCGCCCGCATCGTGGTTTTCAAAGACGATCCCCTGGCCGCGGCCAAACCCCAGTGGGCCGTCAAAATCAAAAAGGGCGGGGTGTTCAGGGATCGGGAAAAGCTGCGCTGGGTGGACCCGTTCCGGCGGGAGGTCTGGGATTACAATATCGCCGTGGCCAAGATTGCCGCAGAGTTGGGGTTTGACGAGATCCAGTTCGATTACGTCCGGTTTCCCGACAACCGGGGTGTTGCTTTCTCCCAGCCCGCCACCGAGGACAGCCGCACCGAAGCCATCACCGGCTTTCTCAAGGCGGCCTACCAGGCCCTGGCCCCCTACAACGTATTTGTGGCCGCGGACATCTTCGGCTACGTCTGCTGGAACACCAACGACACCGACATCGGGCAAAAGATCGGGCCCATCATCGAGGCGGTGGACATTGTATCGCCCATGCTCTATCCTTCCGGTTACCAGTTCGGGATTCCCAACTATCGCAATCCGGTGAAGCATCCGTATGAAATCGTGAACCTGTCCCTGAAGAAGGCCCAGGAGCGCACCGGGGTCTCTCCCTTGCGTTTCCGCCCCTGGATTCAGGCATTTCGTGATTACGCCTTCGGCGGGGGCGACTTCGGGGTGGACCGGATGCGCATTCAGATTAAGGCCGCGGAAGACTTCGGCGCCAGCGGCTGGATGTTCTGGAACCCCCGGAACATCTACCCCAAAAGCGGCTATGGGAAGGTAAATGAGCAGGAACGGCCGAAACTCTGATATTTTATAGGGTGCTTCCCCTACGGCCCCTACGTCGATCTTCCGGGATACCGCTTGGGGGCTGACCAAAGGCAATAATCGATAATAAAGAAAGGGCATGTAAAAACCCTGTGGTACAGCATTTACGGCCTGTGCCACTTTTTATTGACAAGATGCATAAATCCGGTAAATTTAAAGAAATCCTAAGTTAGGATAAACTGATTTAAATGATAGAAAAATTACCTTCCCCTGGCACAATTATCCATCCCGTTGACCGGATTCGGGGGAAGTCCGTGTATTCCCCTTATTTTGGGTTTTATTTTATCTGGTTTAGAAGCCTCCGCCCGAGTACCTGACCACTGAAAATTTTACCCGGGTGGAGGAAGGACTCCCCCGGGGTTGGCGCCATTTTGAAACCCCGAGGATTATTGCCACGGGGTTTTTTATTTTTCGCAGATATTTGCCTATATCTGCTCCGAAAAGTTGTTGTTGGGGGAGGGCAGGGAGCACTTACAAAAAACTCCCTGGCCCTCCCCCCAAAATATCTTTTCATCCTTTACGGGTGAGCCAACGGCACATGCGTGACCGTTACCCTTTGCATCCTACAAGCATATTACATAACCCATTGATAATCCTGTTTCTTTTAACTAATAACTAAAAACGGAAAACTGCATTAATCGGAGGAGCCGCCATGATCCTGGTGCTGAGCCTAAGCATTACCCAGGAAGAAAAGGAAAAATTGAAAGAAACCCTGCGATCCGAAGATTACCTGGTCCGGGAAATCATAGGGGTGGAGGAAACCATCATCGGGGTGGTGGGCAAAATCCGACGGGACATCAGCTACTATGAAGCCCTCCCCGGCGTGGCCAAGGCCATTCCCATATCCAAACCTTACAAACTGGTGAGCCGGGAACTCCATCCCGCGCCCTCCATCATCAAGATCGGCGACGTAGCCATCGGGGGTGACCGCTTGGTGGTCATCGCCGGGCCCTGCGGGGTGGAGGACCGCCAACGGACCCTGGACATCGCCCGGGCCGTGCGCCGGAGCGGCGCGGTCCTGTTCCGGGGCGGCGCCTTCAAACCCCGCACCTCCCCTTACTCGTTTCAGGGTCTAGGCGAGGAGGGGCTGAAGATCCTCCAGGAGGTGCGAGAAGAGACGGGGCTGGGCGTGGTCACGGAGATGACCGCCCCCGGCCAGGCCGATCTCATGGTGAAATACGTGGACGCGGTCCAGATCGGGGCAAGGAACATGCAGAATTTCGAACTCCTAAAGTGCGCCGGCCGCATCGGCAAGCCGGTGCTCCTCAAACGGGGGCTGTCGGCCACCATCGAGGAATGGCTCATGTCCGCGGAGTACATCCTCTCCGAAGGCAACGATCAGGTGATCCTTTGTGAGCGCGGCATCCGCACCTTTGAGCCTTATACCCGGAACACCCTGGACCTCACCGCGGTGCCCGTGGTCAAGAAACTGACGCACCTTCCTATTATCGTCGATCCCAGCCACGCCACCGGTCTCCGGGAGAAGGTGAGCCCCATGGCCCGGGCCGCCATCGCCGCAGGCGCTGACGGCCTCATCATCGAAGTGCACACCGAGCCGGACAAGGCCCTCTCCGACGGGCCCCAGAGCCTCTACCCCGACCAGTTCGAGCAGCTCATGCGGGATTTGTACGTCATCGCTCCGGTGGTGGGAAAACAGCTGGATTACACCTATCTCGACAAGGCCATGATGATGCGGCGGCTAAGGGACCAGGGCAGTACGGCGGAAACACCGGCGGTGCCCGCGGCCTACAGCGGCGTGCCGGGTTCTTTTACCCACAAGGCCTGCCTCCAGTTCTTCGGGCCGGATGTGCCCTTCCGGGCCTGCTCCTCCTTCCGGGAAGTCTTCGACCTGGTGGACCGGGAAGAAGCGACCTTCGGAATCCTCCCCCTGGAGAACAGCCTTACGGGCAGCATCCATGAGAACTATGACCTGCTCCTGGAATACGATCTGAAAATCGCGGGTGAGGTGACCCTTAGGATCAAACACAACCTCATCGGCCACGAGAACGCCACCCTAAACGGCATCCAAAGGATTTACTCCCATCCCCAGATCTTCCGGCAGTGCAAGGAATTTCTGGAGCAGCACCCCGCCTGGGATCTCGTTGCCTGCCAGGACACGGCCACCAGTGTTTCCCGGGTAAAAGAAAACCACGATCCCACGGAAGCGGCCATCGCCGGCGACGAAGCGGCCCGGCTTTACGGGATGGTGGTGCTCAAGGAAGGCATCGAGATGAGTCCCCGCAATTTCACCCGCTTTGTGGTGATCTCCAAAAAAGGGACTCTGCCGGGCCTGAAGAACAAGACTTCCCTCATCTACTCGGTGAGCGACCGTCCGGGGTCGCTCTTCGAGACGTTGCGGGTCTTTGCCGAGCACCACATCAATCTGGTCAAACTGGAATCCCGACCCATCCACGACCGGCCCTGGGAGTACCTCTTTTACGTGGATGTGGAGGTGGATATGTCCGATGAATCGAATCGCCACCTTCTCGACCAGTTGCGGGCCAAAACCGAGTACTTCAAATTCCTGGGGAGCTACCAAAAAGGCGCCGCCGCGCTCCCTGCCGCCAGAAAAGAGTAATGCCCCAACAGTTGGGTGGGCGCGGCCTGCCAATTTTAACCACGGATAAACCCAGATTAATGCAGATGGACTTATACCGTTTTCGGTTTTCGGTTTTCGGTTTTCGGTTAAATGAAATTGTATTATCAATAAGTTAGCCATTGAATTAGTTGCATCTGAAACTGAACTTGGTATTAATACTACTCCGACAGATTATCTTGCTTATTAAAGGATATTATAGTATGTTAGCTCCATGTCCAAGGAGGTTATTTTTCCGGATATTGCCGATTACTTTGCGCCCTATGCTCGCTATTTCCGCCGTTTGGAGGGCCAGGAATTGGCCC
>VGSW01000194.1 GCA_016874915.1 Deltaproteobacteria bacterium | reverse complement strand
CTTCCATCATCAGGCCGACTACATAGCAGCGCGCCAATTCCCGGCCTTCCAAGCGGCGGAAATAGGGAGCATAGGGAGCCAAGTAATCGGCGATATCCGGAAAGATAACCTTCTTGGACATGGAGATAACATAATACAGAATCCCTTAAAAATATAAGATAATCTGTCGGAGTAGAATAACGGTAAAAAGTAAGCAAGCACGTGAAAAGGCTTTAGCTCTTTCCATTTTCTTCCCTCCGTCTATTATAGGCTCACCACCTGCGCCCATCTTACTGTAAGTGGCAGCATGTCAGGCCTAATATGGCCCATGATCCCACCATGTTGGGATAATCACCGGTAAGCCTCCCGGCGGTGTTTGATGTGAAGGACGTGGACAACTTGCCCGACGAGGTCAATCTCCAGGATAATGTGCCAATCCCCCACCCGCAGGCGCCACTGGCCCGGCTTCATCTTTATCTTGCGCAACTCGGCCTGTTCAGGGTTAATCAGGATTTGATCCAGAGCCTGAAAAATCCTATCCCTTTGGGAAGCATCAAGAGCCGCCAGGTCCTTTTGAGCATGCTTGGTGAAACTGAGCCTCACCGGCCGAGTTCCTTTTTCACGTCCTCCCAGGCCACCACCCTGCCCTCGGCCAGGTCTCTTTCCGCGTCTTCGAGGTGGGCCAGATCTTCCTCATCCAGAGGTTCATCATCTTCCGGCGCATAAAGGAAGGCCCGGAGCAAGGGATCGCCGGTCTTGTTCAAAAGGTATTCCAACAACCTCTTGGCCGCCAGGGTATCACCTTCCGGCAGGGCATCAACCAGGCGATAAAGTTCGCTTTTGGGAATGGTTTGCACGGTGACTCCTCTCAGGTCTATTCAAGAGCCTTAGTCTGCTTTTCCGTTCTGACTTGGGGTGTAAGCAGTTCCCCGCTTTTCAGGGCCGCTTCCCGCATGGCCCCAGGCTTCAAGTGGCTGTATCTCTGGGTGGTGCGGGCGCCTTTGTGCGTTAACAAAGCCTGCACGATACTCAAGTCCACTCCATTGCTAACCAGGGTAGAAGCAAAATGATGCCGCAACCCATGGAATCGGAAGTTACTGGGAAGGCCCGCTGCCTGGCGTATACGTAGCCAAGGACCTTTAAAGTCGGTCCGTTGCCGGCCATTCTTTCCAGGAAAAATATAAGGTGATCGAACGTCAAGGCTCTGCAATACCTCCAGGGCCTGTCTGCTGACGGGCAGAGTCTGAGTCTTGCCGCCCTTGGGGCTCCGGATGGTTATCATACCACGGCTAAAATCCACATCATCCCAGGTCAGCTTAAAAAGTTCGCTCCTCCGCAGCCCGGTAATAAAGTGAATTTGACAAATGCGGCGCTCTCCCTGCAGGGCCAGGAGTTCAAGGTCTCATAAGACGGTCGGCCTCTTCATCAGAGAGAAACTCGGTCCTGAGATTATCGAGCCGGGGCAATTCCACCCGATCCAAAGGGTTGTCTCCCTTGTAAAGCCCCCATCTCTTGGCCAGGTTGTAAAGCCGGTTGAGCAGGACCATTTGATGTTTGATGGTGGCCATGGAATATGGTTTTCCCTGTTTACTGGTTCCCTTTCTCAACTCCAGCTTCATTCTTTGCACGTCAAGGCTTGAAATGGCATCCAAGCGCTTCCTGCCAAACCTGGGTTCCAGGTGTTTTCGGTAATTGAGCAGGGCGTTCGTCCCAGGTCTTCTTATGCTCTTTGGCCCAGGGGAGATATTTGGTCCACACTTCATTAAGGGTGGGGATCGGTTCGGATTTCTGCTTGATATCTAAATCTCCCCGAAGGATGTCGGCCTTAATGGCGGATTCCGCTTCCCTGGCCAGAGTCAGGTTGTCAAAAAACCTGGTAACCCGTTTCCCTTTTACCGAAACACACACCCGATACTTCTTTTTCTTGAAAGCCGTCTCACATTTGAGGCAGGCTTTGGCATCGAGCTTATAACTCCCCCGGCACCTGGAACAGTAAATGTGAATGGCCCTCTCTCCAACCTCATTGACGTGCATATAACTTGCACGTTTTTCTGAAAGGTGGTAAAAACTGGGAAAAATAATCAAATGCGAATGTCCCATAAGTAGCAATAATTTTTAGAAATGTCAAGATTTACCCCCTCCTCTGATGGGCTCATCATTACCCACAAGTGTGGGGGAAGGGATGAGGAGCAGCAAACCTCTCGTTCCCAAGCTCCTGCTTCGGGCAGTAATCATAGGGTGTGCCGCGCACGCCGGGGCCGGCGGCCGCGGGCCGCCCTATCACTTGCCCTTCACGGCGTTTTTTCTGTCCAAGGCGCCGGGCGCAGCCTAAAGGCTGCGGCTACCACAATAACCATGCGGCAGGGCGGGCTCTGCCCGCCGCCAACCCCTGACAAGGGGGCGCGGTGCGCACCCCCTGGGCGACTTGTGGGTAATGATAAGCCTGGTGGGAGGTGGTGGGGGGAGGGGGATCAATAGGGCAACTGGTCTGTATTACTAATTTATTTCTTCCCCACCCCAGCCCTCCCCCATCAAGGGGGAGGGAACAAAAAGACTTTTTGGATGAACACTAACTTCTTGATAAACCGATACTATTTATTTTAAACTGTCGAAGATGGGTATAAAATTGTCAGGTAAGCTATGGGCACTTCCAGCGCCAGACGGGCGCCTGCGGGGGCGCGTTGGCGCCAGGCCAAACGGGCGGCCACCCGGTATCTGACCGAAGAGACGGCAGGGGCTGCGGGGGCGCAGGAGGTGGCGGCCCGTTATGTGGCGGCTCTGGAGGGTACGGGCGCCGAGGGCGAATCGGGCTTCCTGGCGTTCTTCCGGCAGACCCGGAAGACCGCCCAGGACCTGGGGGATTTCTGGCGCCGGGTCATGGACCAAGGGCTTGCGGCGGCCCTCACGGCCCGGGGACTGGGGGGGCTGGCCGGGGCCGACCCGAAAGAGCTGGCCCTGGCCCTGGCCGCAGCGGTATGCGGGCCGGCGGAATCTCTGGAGGCCTCGGCGGACCGGACCGCCTTGGCGGGGATGTTGCCCACAGCCCTGTCGGCTCTGGAGCAAGCTAGCGGGGTCGACGACGCTCCCGCGCCGGCGCCGCCGGCCCTTCCGGATCCGGCCCGGCTGGTGCGGGGCTTCCTGGTCCAGGCCCTCTGGCAGCGCCTGGTCCTGGACCTGGGAGAGACCCTGGAGGCGGCGGCGGGCAGCCCGGAGCGATACCGGCAAGGTCTGTCAGGGTTGCGGGCCGCCCTGGAGGCGGCGGCCGGCCCCCTGCCTGAGCCGCCCGGAACCTGGTCCGGCTGGGAAGGCTGGCGCTGGGTGACGGCAAATCTGGGGGCTTTGCGCCAGGCCCTGGCGCAGCCCCGGGAGAGCGGCGGGGGTTGACCTTTTCCCCTAATTCCCCGCTCGAATCTGGGGCTTAGGGCAGGTCCCGGCAAAATTAGCATTTGTGTCCGACCGAACCCCGTGAAGAATCTCAACCTCTTGGATATATAAGGTTCTTCGCTTCGCTCAGAATAACCATGCTGGGCATCGGGCAATTTCGCATGAGCCTCAGGGGGAGAAAACAACCCGGCAAAGAGGAGGCCCAGCGGTGGCAGGCGGGAAACGGCGGGCCGGCGGCGTCTATCTCAGGGCGCCAGGGGAGAAACGGCGACCGCCGCCCGAGGCGGCGGCGGTTTTCCACCTGGATGAACCGGGGGTGGCCGGTGTGCCGCTGCACCATAACCTGGACCGGCTGCCGACCCCCGAGGGCGCCGCGGGCGATGCGGTGCGGTCATTCCTGCTGGCGGCCCTGGGGGTGTGGGCCGCCGACAAATTTCTGCCCCGGGCCGACACCTCCGACGGTTGGACCCGGTCCATCACCCTGGACCTGCCCGTGGCCCCCGCCTTTGCCCCGCTGCTGCCGCTGCTGGCCCGCCTCCTGCGGGGGATGACGGGGGACCACTGGACCCTGTACGGCCGGGAGGGCGCTCCGGCAATCCCTGCGGCCGCCCCGACCCCCTGGCGTGACGCTTGGCAGCCCGAAGCCGTGGCGCTCTTCTCCGGCGGCCTGGACTCCCTCATCGGGGCCATCGATCTGCTGGAGGGGGGACGACGGCTGCTCTTGGTGGGTCATCACGATTACGGCCAGTTGGCGGGTTTGCAGCAGTCCCTGGCGGGGGCTTTGGCGGCTCACTACGGGGCCGGGCGGGTCCGTTTGCTGTCCCTGCGGGCGCAGTTCCCCCAAACCCGGGAGCTGACGCTGCGCAGCCGGTCCCTTCTCTTTCTGGCGCTGGGCCTGGCCGCGGCCGTCGCCTGGGGCCCGGCAATTCCTCTGTTCATTCCCGAAAACGGTTGGATCAGCCTCAACCCTCCTCTCACCGGCAACCGTTTGGGCGCCCTCAGCACCCGGACCACCCACCCGACGTTGTTGGCGGCATTGACGGCCATCTGGCGGGAGGCGGGCCTGAGCACGCCCCTGAGCAATCCTTACCGGGGCCTGACCAAGGGTGAAATGGCGGCCTCCTGCCGCAATGCCTCTCTATTAAAGCGGTTGGCCCCCGCCACCCTGTCCTGCGCCCGGCCGGTGGCCTCCCGCTGGCAGCGGCAGGCCGCGGGCCACTGCGGCTACTGCTATCCCTGCCTGATGCGGCGGGCGGCGCTGCACGTCCTGGGTTTGGACATGGGCGACCATTACCGCACGGACATCCTGACCGCCCCCCACATTTTGGCCCGGCGCCTTCAGGGGCGGCATCTCCGGGCCCTGCTCCTGGCCCTGCTGGCCTGGCAAACCTCCCCCGGAGACCTTGAGGCCCGCCTCTGGCTGGGGGACGATCCGGAGGAGATTCCCTCACGGTTGAGCTGGGCCCGGGGACTGCTGCGCGCGGGCTTCGCCGAGATCGACCGGTGGCTGCGCGAGCAATCGCCGCCGTGGCGCCGGGAAGGGTGGGAGCAGGAGATGGCGCCGGAACCCGCGGCTCATCCTGAAAACCTGAGCCCCTGGGAAAATTCCTAAAAATTGCAGGCCAGTAGATGCAACGGCAAGTTATGGGAAGTCTTGAAAAGTCCTTCCGTAGGGTACTTCTTACGCACCATTGCCAGGCGCTGGCGGCCGGCAGGGACGTCAGCCCTTTGAACTTTTAACGGATGTTCCAAGCCAATAATCAGTTAACCTATTGAATATATTATCATAAACGCATTTTTTGTGGTTGTTATGTAGCCACTAATACATCAAGATTTCTAATATTTATGCTTGATATAATAAATAGATATTTATATAATCGTAGCCATTATGTATATCGATACCGCTTCTTCCAGCCGGGGGGGCAAGACTTATCGCCGGCATTTGCTGCGAGAGTCATACCGTGAGGCCGGCAAGGTCAAGCATCGCACCATCGCCAACCTGTCCCATTGTTCCGAGGAGGAAATCGCCGCCATCAAGCTGGCCCTGAAGCACAAAAGCGATCTGGCTCTATTAGGCAGCCTCAAAGATATCTCCCTGCAACAGGGCAGCCGCATCGGCGCCGTCTTCTCTTTACAGGTAGTGGCGGAGCGTCTAGGTCTTGTCAAGGCCCTGGGATACCAACGGGCCGGCAAGTTGGCCTTGTGGCAGGTCTTTGCCAGATTGATCGATCAAGGCTCCCGCTTGAGCGCCGTCAGATTGGCCGAAAGTCATGCCGCCTGTGATATCCTGGGTCTGGACACTTTCAACGAAGACCATTTGTATCAAAACCTGGCTTGGTTGGCCACTAATCAGGAAGAGATTGAACAACGTCTCTTCCGGCAGCGTTACGGTTCCGAAC
>VGSW01000193.1 GCA_016874915.1 Deltaproteobacteria bacterium | reverse complement strand
CTATAAATCTCTGTCACCAAATCCATGGCTTTCTGCCAAGCTAATGGGTCCCGATATGATTTCACCATCCTTGGCACCTCCATTCCGACTAATTCTTTAATACTAATCACTAATCACTGACCACTGGCCACTGATTACTACTCACTGACCTCTACCCCTGGCACCGGTGCCGCACGCTCTCGCCTTCCACCATGTACACCACTTGCTCGGCGATATTGGTGGCATGGTCGCCCACCCGTTCCAGGTGGCGCACCACGTTAATCTGGCTCAAGGCCCGGGGGACGGCCGCGTTTTCGGCAATCATTTCCTGGACCAGGTCTTGAATAATATCCCGGTTCATTTCATCCACCAGGGTGTCGGCCTTGCAAACCTGGCGAGCCCGGCGGGTGTCCCGGTCAAGGAAAGATTGGAGGCTGTCTTCCAGCATCTTGATGACTTCCCGGGCCATTTGGGAGAGCTGCCCGTGCACCGGCCGGGGAGGCTCCAGGGTCAGCGCCTCTTCCCCAATGTTGACGGCCAGGTCGCCGACCCGTTCCAGTTCGGCGATGATGTGGTCCACCGCCATCAACTGCCGCAAATCGATGGCCACCGGCTGGAACAGGGCGATTAAACGGATGCATTCCCCGTCAATGGCCTCCTCCAGGTCGTTGATGGCCCCGTCCCCGGTAATGACCTCCTTGGCCAGATCCCGGTCCTGGTCCAGGAACGCGGCAATGCTGCGCTGAATGGCCGCTTCCGCCAGGTGCGCCAGTTTCAGGAGCCTGGCCTTGAGATCTTCCAGTTCCCGGTGGAATTTGTCAGGAGAGGGAACCGCACCCATAATCGTCTCCTCCATGGGACACCTCGTAAGATATTCGGTCGCCGATCATCTTTGGGCATATTATCGGGGCATCTGAAGTAAATTTACTATCTTTAAGCTCTTCCGGCAATTGCGCCGATGAAGTTTAATAAAATTTTGCTGAAAGGCCCCACCCGAAACCGGAATGCTGAAAGGCCCGAAATACTTAATGATAGCACCGTCTAAACCAGAAAATTTTTAAAAATAATTGTGGAATAGGAATTTTTTAAATGGCATAATGTCCCCAGGTTTACGGGGGATTAGGGGGGTGCGTGGGTCCATGATCAAATATGCGACATTATTAGCCGCGTTGCTATTGGCGGTCCTCCAGGCTGGCAGTCCGGCCTGGGGTGTTGCTCCCAATGACGAGTTGTTGCCCCAGCAGGCCCTCAAGGACCTAGCCCAGGGCAACTATGAGGAGGCCCTGGACTCGCTCACCAAGTCCTGGGAGAAGGGCCCCAAAACTCCTGAAAAGGCATACTATTTAGGAGTGGTGTACCGCCGGACGCTGGATTACGCCAAATCCCGGCAGTATTTGGAGGAGGCCCTACGGCTCAAGCCCAATTACCCCGAGGCCCGGCGCTTGCTGGCCGACACCTTGCTGGCCCTGGATAAGATTGACGAGGCGCTGCCCCATCTGCAAGAGCTGGAAAGAACGGGGTACCAGCCGGGACAGACCGCGTTCCTCCTGGGCATGGCCGCAGCTAAGCAGAAGCGCTATAATGAGGCCCTGGATTATTTCCGCAAGGCCCAGGAAGACCCGTCCGTGGCCCAGGATGCCAAGTTCCAGATGAGCATGGTGTTGGCCGCGCAAAATCGCCTCAAGGAGGCTCGCAAGGCCCTGGATGAAGTGGTGGTTATGGCGCCCCAGACGGACACCGCGTCTTTCGCCCAGCGCTACGGCGCGGCGCTGGAACGGCGCCTCAAAGATGTGCGTCCCTTCCGGGCATACGCCAACCTGGCCCTGGAGTTCGACTCCAACGTCACCGTGCAGCCAGGAGATCCCGCGGCCGCGGCCTTGGTGTCGGGCCAGGGGGATATGGCTTACACTTACGGTGGGGCGTTGGAGTATAATTTCTTCGCCACCCGGCCTTACAGCATCCTGACCCAGTACGCCTTCTCCCAAACGCTTCACCCCCGCCTCGGCAGCTTTGACACCTTAAACCATACCTGGATGGTGGCTCCGGCTTACCAGTTCCAGAACAGCCGATTGTGGGTGCCTTTTAGTTTTAACTACACCGACCTGGGAAGCGATAAATATTATACTGCTTTTGTGGGGACGCCTACGTATCTCTATCTGTTCACTCCCCAGTGGGGCCTGGAAGTGGGAGGGCGACTGGCCAAGAAATACTACTGGCTCCCCACGACTCTCAATGAGGACAACCGCACCGCGCTTAACGCCGGAGCCAGCCTGGGCGGCTATTATTTTTTTAAGGAACAGACGGGGTATCTCCAGGCCCGCTTAATTTACGAACACGATTTCGCCAAGGGCAGCAACTGGGATAGCTCCACCTATCGCCTCTTCCTCTCGGCTCTGGTTCCCGTGACCTCCCGGGTCAAAGTGATTACCTTCCTGGACCTGATGCTCCAGCCTTTTGACCACCAGAACGTGGCTTTCAACCAGGAAGGGGTATTGGTGATCAACCCCAAGAGGCGGGACAAACTTCTGATTTATGGGGTCAGCGCGGCCTATGAATTCTATAAGGGCATGGAATTTAACATCCACTACTACCTGATCCGGGACAATTCCAATAATGCCGCGTTTGACTACTATCGCCATATTGTGGGTTGCCAGTTGGGTTACCGTTACTGAGGAAGTGATGTTCACTTTTGTGAACCTTAGGGGAGTTCACGAACAAAAAATCTGACATAAACCCCTAATTAAAGTATATGGAGCCCCAGGCTAGCCTGGCACAGGAAAAGTGAAAAGCTTTCTGATATAATAAAGCGGCATGGGTTCCACCGAGCCGTTAGGGCGCTATAAATTGGTCATTCCGGTTCTAACCCGGAAATCTTGCGGCGGTTTTCCGCCAGCCTGTAATCTTTGACCTCCGCAATGGCATCAATTTCTCCCGGGTCGTGATTTTTTTATGCTCCTGTGGGGGATAGCCGAAAAGAGATTTAAGAGATTGGCATTTAATATGCATAAATTTTTCCTTTAAGAGGAATTCGATTATTGACTTTGCTCCGGTTTTTTTAATCAACCCTACAGTCCATATTCCTCTTAAAAGGGGTTAAGTCGAGGCCTACTGAGAAAACCCCCTCCCTTGAGGGGAGGGGGTTTGGGGGAGGGTGGCAAAAATATGCCACCAACCATACTGGAATAATTTCGCCACCCCCACCCCAGCCCTCCCCCCTCCAGGGGGAGGGAGATTTTGATTAACTTTGAGCGTCTATAAATAGACGCTTTGGTTCTTTTCCGGAGCAAAGGCAACAATCGAATAGAGAAAAAATACTTAACCGCCGAGGGAGTCTCGGGAGGATTTGACATGACTGGCAGTCGCCTTAAGGGTCTCATGCTGTTGTTGCTTGTCGCCATTGTCTGGTGCCTCACCGGCGCGGGGGAAGCCCAGGCTGGACTCGCAGGTCAAATTATCCAGGTGGAAGGCCAGGCAGACCTGATGAAGAAAGGCCAGTTGCCGGTCGTCCCCCTTAAGGAGGGGGACGGGGTGGAGCCGGGGGATGTCATCCGCACCAAACCCGAGTCTCGGGCCAAGGTGAAGTTTATTGACGGCACCACCCTGACCATTGCTCCGGAAAGCCGGGTAGGCATCGAAGAATATATGTATGACGCCCAAAAGAACCAGCGCAATGCGGTGCTTCAGGTCTTTCGGGGCATGGTGCACGCGGTGGTGGACAAGGTCATCAAGGTGGAGGAACCGGACTTTGTGGTCAAGACCCACACCGGGATCCTGGGCGTTCGAGGCACCGGCTTCTTTGTCAATCTGGCCCTGATGTACACTGACCTCTTGGTGGAATTGGGCAAGGTTTCGGCGAAAAATGTCTTTGCCGAGGTCAAAGGCGAAGTAACCGTGGGAGACATGCACTTTACCCGCATCGGCGTGGGGCTGCCGCCGACGCTGCCTATGGTCATTTCGGAGAAGGATATTCAAAACCTCAGAAACCGCTTCGCCCCCAAGGGAGGCGGCCAGGCAAGCGGTTCCGGTGCAGATGCTCTCCTGTCCGGCGATAAACCTTCGGGAGACCCCCCGCCGGGGTCCACCTTACAAACAATTATCGACACCGTCAAAACGACTGTAACCACTGATAGACAATTTATCGATCCACCGAGAAAAGAAAGCGGGCCCGAGCCGGTCACGCTCGCCTTTACGCAGGATTATGCCGGGACTTACATCAAGACCTCCCAGAGCCCATTTAGCCAGGCCACTTATTTCAGCCCCTCCGGAGCTTCGGGGACCGGCACCCGTGAGGGCGTCTATCCGGGAAGGTTCACAGCCACGTTCTCTCTCCTGGCCGTGTCGCCCGATCCCAATACGTTTTCGCCTGAAAGCACCGGCGTTTTTGCCGCCCAAATGGCGGGTAATGTCTCTGGTTTAAGAGGGGCGGATTTTACTGGAAAGAATATCATTTTAACGGCGGACAGCGCCGGGGGCACCCATTTTTCCATCACCGGCAAGGCGACAATCTTGCCCAACGGCAATCTGGTCTTTACCCCCACCAGCGGCACGTTTACTTTGGGGTCGATAACCGGGACCGTGGACCCATTGGTCTCCACCTGGACCCAAACCGCCATAGGTCCCGTCACCGGTACTTCCGGGACCCCGGGCACCTCGGCGGCGTTTTCCAAAATCAAGCGCCAACTCAACCAGCGCCAGTTGGCCAGCAACCGGGTCAGGCGTCATTAAGTTCTAAATGAAAAAGGCCCGGTAAAACAAAGGCGGGCCGATATGAAAAGAGGGGGCTTCAGCCCCCTTTTTTTATTGTTCCGAATTCTGGTTTGAAACAATCATGACCACGGGTTAGGTCACCCCCGTGGATTCGGTCTTCCGCCATCCCGAACGGCTTCCGCGGCATACCGGAGGGCCTCAGTGATGTCTTCCTGCTCCAAGTCGGGATAGGCATTATTACTCGGAGCATTAAAGAAGTTTCTTCCTTTTGCCCCCTCCCCCTTGAGGGGGGAGGGCTGGGGTGGGGGTGAAGGTAATCCATTTTCCGCTCCGAGTAATAACAAAAAAACCGGCCCCATAAGGGGCCGGTTCTATTTGGTGAGTTAAGGTTTAATCAGGTTTCCGTTAAAACCCCCGCTCCGCCATGCGGGCGTACAACATGGCCACGGTGCGGTACACCATGTGGGCCATCTTGGAGAAGGGGGCGTAGAAGAACAGCATGAACACCGCGGCGAGGTGCAGGAAGTAGGTGGGATAGGCCAGGATCTTGATGTGCAGCAGCCGGAACAACCAGGAACCCAGCCCCGTCACGGCCACCGCGGCGATGACGTAGATGAGGAACCAGTCATAGTAACTGCCGTAGCCGGCCTTCTCGGCGTTGGCCTGGCGCGATATGTAAATGTTGTAGATGCCGTAGAGCAACGACGCGGTGCCCGCCATAGCCAGCAGCTTGATGGGCGACAACAGGAAATACGGGGAATCGTGGTGCAGCACCCACTCGTTAAAGAAACCCCAGCCGGTGACT
This sequence comes from Deltaproteobacteria bacterium, assembly GCA_016874915.1. Lineage (GTDB taxonomy): Bacteria > Desulfobacterota > Desulfobaccia > Desulfobaccales > 0-14-0-80-60-11 > VGSO01. The sequence goes on along the minus strand of VGSW01000193.1, from coordinate 295 downwards.
ACCGCCAGGAAGATGAACCCGAAGACCGTGAACAGGTGGTTGGTGGACCGGGCATAGGTTATTTCGCACTGGCGGAAGCGGTTGTGCCACAGGATGTCTTGGATAACCGCAATCAGGTTGGACACCAACCCCCCGGCCAGCTTCACCTTCCAGGGGCTCATATTGATATCCTGCCAGTAGCGCCGCACCCCCAGGAAGAAGACAAACGCCGCCAACCCGGCCGCGGGGACGAAGATGAAGTCCACCGCCAGGGTGGGGAAGAGTTTGGAGAAGGCGATCTTGCCTTCGGGGATGG
>VGSW01000192.1 GCA_016874915.1 Deltaproteobacteria bacterium | reverse complement strand
AACTGGCGGCGCTTAGGACCTAAATCCCCCCAGGGATCAATTAATGAGGCTTGTCGGGGATCGCGTGTACGAATCATCTTTTTGCCATTAACCCGTTGATTTTTCACCGAATTATGCCATAAAAAGCAACGCCCGACAAGAAAAAAATACCATAATCTTAAATTATTTCAAATAATTATATAAAATCGACTTTTTACGAATCCATCAAGATTAAATTAAATGTCAAAAATATTTTAATTAATTTTTGGCCTATTGACTCTGCTCAGCGGTTTTTGCCATCAGTTCATTTCTGGTAATAGTGGTGGTTGATGCACAGGCATTGAGTAACCGATGGAAAGATTGACGCTCCCAAAAACGGCGATTAAATCGGTAGCACACTTCGGTCAGGTATCGTTGGAGATGTTTTTCCGATACCCCACGGTGTGGGCCGGATATCACTGCCTTGGCATTGGCAATCAAACGGTGCGTCCACGGCAACAGCTTCATGGAATCTTTCGGATCTCTGAGAATAGCCCGATGATGTGCGATCTCCAACTCCTTGGCAGCCACCTGATAACTTCTCCAGCCATCCGTTCTTATCTGGGAGACCAATGGAGTAATCTCATCTTCCGGCACACTCAGCCTGCGCAACAAATTCTCTATGGTGTCCGCGGTTGCATCATCGGCGACAAAGGCATGAGCAAACCCTGGTCTTTCTTTTCCCGTACCATCTATCCAAGTGGAAACCGCAACGATCACCAGGGCTTTCCCTTCGGCCCCGCGTCCTCGTTTGCCAGTAACTGTCGGCCCAAAGAACGACTCATCCATCTCCACCAAACCGGCCAGCCGATAATGAGCATCCCGGTCCGACATGCCTTTACGGATTTTGTGAGCCATTACCCAGATAGTTTTGTAATCCTTGATCTCCAATTCCCGCTGCATCTCGGCAATGGATACCCCAGTCTTGGAAGTAGCCATGCGATAGATCAACCAAAACCATTTCAACAGCGGGGTCTTGGTCTTGTGGAATATCGTTCCAGCAATGGGTGACGATTGATATCGACATGCTTTGCAAAGATAGAGATTCCTGCGTTCGAGCAGGGTGTATTCTTCCCCATTACAGCGGGGGCAACGAAAACCTTGAGGCCAACGTGTCGAAAATAACCAATTCCGACAGTCATTCTCGGTTCGAAATTCTTCCTGAAAAACCAGGAGATTCATGTCCTCGTAAACCGGCTTGTTTAAAAGCTTTGGCATTCAACATAGTTACCATAATTTGCTGATCAGAGTCAATAGGCCATTAATTTTAATAAATCCAAAGCGCTACCATCTCCAAGAGATGGGAAGGCATGGAATATACACATGAAAGTGGTTCCATGGGAGGGGAGTCTGAGACCAGAGAAGTTTGCTGAAATTAGTTAGTGTTAGTTTTTCAGCGACCTTAAAATCCCCACCTGGAAAACTGGAGATAATTTATAAAAAACCCTGTCGGGACAGGAATTCCGCGGTTATTGTCTTCTCTTGGGTGCCCTTGCCGCCCAGCAACCGCTCCACGTATTTGCCGATAATATCCGTCTCCAGGTTGACCTTATCCCCTACCCGCAAGTCCCCCAGGGTGGTCATCCGGGCGGTGTGGGGGATGATGTTCACGGTAAAAGTATGGCCTTGCACCGCGTTCACGGTGAGGCTCACCCCGTCCACCGCGATGGAGCCCTTCTCAATGACGTAGCGGCTCAAGGCCCCGGGCAGCTCAAAGCGGAGTTGCAGGTGGGCCGGACCCTCCCGGCGCTCTTTGAGCGCGCCGGTCCCATCAATATGCCCCGTGACCAGGTGGCCCCCCAACCGGTCTCCCAGGCGCAGGGCCCGTTCCAGGTTTACCTTATCGCCGGCCTTTTTAGCCGGGAAAGTGGTGCGGGCCAGGGTCTCCGGGGAGACCTCGGCGCTGAAGGAGTTGGAGCTTAAGGCCACCACCGTAAGACAGGCCCCGGCCACCGCCACCGACTCGCCCAGGGTGAGTTCGGCCACGGGAAAAGGCGGGCGGACGCCTACCCGCAGCCCCTCCGCCAAACGGGCCAGATTGACGATTTCTCCTACTCCTTCCACGAGGCCGGTGAACATGGGGTATCCTTATAGAAAAATTATCTGTTTAATTTTATATGATTAGGTGAAAAGAAGAAATAGTCAAGAGACATAAAAAAGCGGCGTCCGCCAAGAACTCCGCCCGCCGAATCCGTCAAGAATTGATGCTAATTCATCCGGTTTGCCAACGGAGTCTGGAAACCGGGAAGGGTTAGGGACCAGGCTAGGCCGGTTTCGGAAAATGGAGCCAAGCCAGTTTAATCCGGATAGTTAACATCATATTTAGGAAAATATTATAAATTTTTAAAAATATTTGCCATATTCCTAAAATTGTGCAAAATTTAGCAGGGAAGAAGAGTCAAACCTGATTAAGAGAGTGGAAACCTTTTAATAATCGGTTTTTCTAAAGTAATCAAATCAGAGCAGGATGCCGGAAGAGTCCGAACCAGGAGGGTGCTGAGGGACTAAAGGAGATTATTATGAAGAAAACTATCATTTGTCTTAGCATGATAGTAGTCCTGGCTATGGCTGGTCCGGTTTTCGCCTCGTCTTTCCCGGCGTGGTACGAGGTTAGCTTCACCGGAGTAGATGTCTGGACGTATTCTGCTGACAATGCGGGCCAAGCACGGACGGATCAGGTGGCGCCGCGGCGATATCGCGACTGGACCCAACCAGCAGGTCAAGAGGTGCGTTATACGACCTACGGCTTGAACGGGGGATTGCCCACGACCGGCTTCAATACGTGGGCGCCTACCAGCGGTTTCGCCTTCGACCTCATCAACCTGTGGGGCGCTGGAGGAGCGGGCGCTCTGGCATGGGGCGAGAAGTATATTTCGGTAGGCACCACTGAACCTGAACCAGGCGAAAGCTCCTGGAAACTGATTCAGGCCCCTACAGGTTGGACTTCTGGAATCGTTGAGGGTGGCGACCCCTGGTCTGCGGACGCCACTCATGCTTTCCCGGTATGGCGCTCGGAAACAGGCAGCACCCTTGGTCTGGCCAACATGGATGATCCAGATTTCAGGTTCGCGTTTCAGGTGCTGATTTCCAACCCTGAAACTGCTTTCGATCCGGATGGAAAGCTTCGCGTGTTCTTCGGTGGATACAACGACGATTACAATATGACCGGACCCCAAAATTACGAGGTTTCCGGTATCATGAGATTGGACGCTACTCCCCTCCCTCTCCCCGGTGCCGTATGGTTGCTGGGCACGGGATTAATGGGGTTGGGGGTACTCCGCGGGCGTAAGTTTTTCAACCGGTAAGCGAAGTTAATTCCCTTTTGGGCAAGAAAGGCAGGGCCTTGACCCTGCCTTTTTATATGCCCGGCAATCCGGAGTATCCTGATAATCCCGGCCCCTCAGGCCACCGTCACCTCCTCACATAAATAGACCTCCTGGATGGTGTGCAGGAGCTGCACCCCCTCTTCCATAGTATGCTGGAAGGCTTTGCGCCCGGCGATGAGTCCCATGCCCCCGGCCCGCTTGTTGATCACCGCGGTGCGCACCGCCTGGGCCAGGTCGTCTTCCCCCGCGGCTCCGCCGGAATTGATCAGCCCGGCGCGCCCCATGAAGCAGTTGGCCACCTGGTAGCGGGTCATGTCGATGGGATGGGTCCCGGAAAGCTGGGAATAAACCAAGGGGTGGGTCTTCCCGAAGTTGAGCATGGTAAAGCCGCCGTTCACCGTGGGCTGCTTCTGCTTAATCAAGTCCGCCTCAATGTTGACCCCCAGGTAATTGGCCTGGCCCGTCAGATCCGCGGCGGTATGAAAGTCCTTGGCCGTGGTCTGAAAGGCCGGGTTGCGCAGATAACACCAGAGGATGGCGGCCATCCCCAATTCATGGGTCAGCCGGAAAGCTTCGCTGATTTCCTGGATCTGCCGCCGGGATTCGGGAGAGCCGAAATAGACGGTGGCCCCCACGGCCACCGCGCCCATGTCAAACGCCTGCTCCACCGAGGCGAACAAGGTCTGGTCGTGCACCGCCGGATAAGTGAGGAGTTCGTTGTGGTTGATTTTGACGATAAAGGGAATTTTGTGGGCGTACTTCCGGGCCACCGCCCCCAGGGTCCCCAAGGTGGAAGCCACCGCACTGCAGCCGCCCTCTATGGCCAGTTTGACGATGTTCTCCGGGTCGAAATAGATAGGGTTGGGAGCAAAAGACGCGCCCGCAGAGTGCTCTACCCCCTGGTCCACCGGCAAGATGGAGATATAACCCGTGCCCGCCAGGCGGCCGTGGTGGAACAGCTCCGCCAAGGACCGGAGCACCCCGGTGGGCCGGTCGCTCCCCACCCAGACCCGGTCGATGAAATCCGGCCCCGGCAGATGCAGGCTCTCCTTGAGGATTCCCTGGCAGATATAAGTCAGCATGTCCTGGGCTTCGGATCCCAGCAAGGATTCGATTTTCTTGATCACGGGCCACCTCCGTTTTTCGAATGCGTCAGGAAAGTTTATTTTGAGGGGAGGGGGCAAGGGCGGGCGCCCTTACCCCCCTCCCCCAAGTATCAACTCCACCGCCACCCGGGCCGCGCGGCGGGAGGCGCCGGGCCCGCCCAGGCGGGTGATGACCCGAATCAACCCCCGGCGCAGTTTTTCCAGCCGCTCCGGGTTGCGGATCCAGGCCAGGGCCTCCCGGGCCAGAAACTCCGGGGTGCAGAAATGCTGGAGCAGTTCGGGAAACATGCGCTCCCCGGCCAACAGGTTGGCCATTCCGGCGTGGGGCACCCGCACGAGGAGCCGCGCCGCCGCAAAGGTTATAGGCGACACCCGGTACACGATGACCGTGGGAGTCCCCGCCAACGCCGCTTCCACCGTGGCGGTGCCGGAAGCCACCAACCCCAGGTGGGCCGCGGCCAGGGCCTGGTAGGATTGGCCGGGGATGATTTTGGGGGGAAGGCCGGGGAGGTCCAGGTTTTCGGTCTTCGGTCCTCGGTCTTCGGTCTCCAGTCTTCGGTCTCCGGTTTCTTCCCCCAAAATTTCTTCCACCAACTTAACCGGCACCGTGGACGCCCGGGGCAGCACAAACTGGCATTGGGGGATGGCCTTTTGGAGAATTTTGGCCGCCTCCAGCATAATGGGCAGCAGCAACCGGACTTCGCTGGCCCGGCTGCCGGGCAGCAGGGCCACGGTGAGGCGCGCCGGTTCCAGGCCCCATCCCTTCAGTAAGACCTGGCGGTTCGGAACCTCCGGCAAAGTCTCGCGTAACGGATGACCCACGTATTCCGCCGACACTCCCCGCTGCCGGTAAAAATCCGCCTCAAAAGGAAAAATTACGGCGATGCGGTCCGCCAACCGGGCCATGGTGCGCACCCGGTAGGTGCGCCAGGCCCAGACCTGGGGACTGATGTAATACATCACCGGGACGCGGTAGAATTTAGCCAGCCGACCCACCCAGAAGTTGAAATCGGGAAAGTCCACCAGGATGGTCAGGGCCGGGCGCTGCCTTTTAAGCACCCGTCCCACATCCCGAAGCGCCTTGAAAACCGTGGGGAGGTGTTCTAAGACTTCCGAAAGCCCCACCACCGCCAGGTCTTCGGCATGGTACAGGAGCCTGACTCCCTGGGCGGCCAGGGCGTCGCCGCCGATCCCCACGAATTCCGCGTCCGGCAATAACTCCCGGATAGCCGCCACCAACCGGGCCGCGTGGCTATCCCCCGAAGCCTCCCCGGCGACGATGAGGATTTGGGGGGCGGCGAGAGAGAGATGATGTGGGGGAGGGGGCCAGGGGCCGAGGGCCCCTGCCCCCTCCCCCC
>VGSW01000191.1 GCA_016874915.1 Deltaproteobacteria bacterium | reverse complement strand
TCCCCCCACATCTTCATTTCACTCCTCACTTCTGCAACGTCGCCGGCGCGGGTTCGGCGTAAAGCCACAGGCAGCCCCGTTTTTCCACGGGGTAGGATTTGCCTTCGTGAGTCTTTTTGCCGTCCTCGGCGCCCACCATGACTACCCACCAGCCGGGGCTGTCCAGGGTGAAGGTGAGGTATCCCTGGCCGTCGGTTTTGGTCACCCGGGTGAGGAGAGGTTCATTGTCCTCTCCCAGGCGGTCCTTAGGGAGTTTATCCTTGGGCACGTAAAAGCCGTTGAATTTCTCTATCTCCACTTTGGTGTTCTTCAAGGGTTTGCCCTTGAACAGGGCCTGAGCCTGGAAGACCGCGCCCGCGGGCCAGCCGTAGGGGCGGGTGAGGGGGACAATTTCCACTTCCAGGCCCACGGGCTTATCCCAGCCTTTCTGAGCCATGACGTGCCAGATTTGTTTGACATAGTCCTGCCAGAAGACCTTTTCTTCCGGGATGAAATATGGTTCGGCCTCCAGGCAGAGGTAGTAGTCCCCGGGGCCGGCGGGCTTGAATTCCAGCTCGTAAGCCTTGCGGGGTTGGTTGGTGGATTGATCGGTGAAGGCGATTTCTTTGGCCTTCACCGGTTCTTTTTTCCCCTGGGGGGTTTTGACGAAAAACTTGGGAGGCGCGGCGTCGTAAACGATCATTTCAAAGGGGTGGCCCCAGAAATACTTCCAGGTGACGGCTTCTCCGGGCTTGCCGTAGCAGCCCTCCACCTGGGGCCAGTAGGTGTGGAAATGGGCCGCCGCGGGTCCACAGATTAGCAAAAGGCTTAATCCACAGATTGCCCAGATGACACAGATAGATAAGCCAGATTCCGACAAAAATCGGCGCATTCTTCCCATTAGTCCTCCAGGGGGCCAATAAAAAAGCCACGACTCGCCGGCGCCTTCTGGCGCCCGTGCCTTCGTGGCTGATTTATGACCGAGCTAATTTTGACTTAGCCTACCGGAGTTCGTCCCCGGAATGACTTAAAACTTATGCCGGTTGTCGAGAAATGTCAAGGCAATTTTAGCGCAAAGGCGCAGACTGGAGACCGGAGACTGGGGACCGGGGACCGGAGATGTTTTTGACCTCGTCTGCTCCCGCCGGGAGAGCTTAAGCGGACTGGCGGCTAGTACGCGCCGCCAGGCGGGGTTCGCGGGTTATGGGTAGGTTGTAAGAGATTAATTCCATAGGACCCAGGCCATGGAGGAGAGCCAGTTTTTTCGCCCCGGCCAGTTCGCCTTCCGGCAGATTGGGGCCTTTAAGGGCTAGGGCCACACCTCCCGGCAACAGGATGGGGCCCGCCAGGGGGAGGAAAATTTCCAGGGCAAAGGCCGCCCGGGTAACCACGGCTGCGAACCGGGGACCCCACTGGCGGGCCAGGAGAGGAGTGAGGTGGACATTTTCCACCTTTACTCCTGACAGCTGAAGGCGGGAAATCATGTACTCCAGGAAGGCCGCCTTTTTTTGCCGGGCCTCCACCAGGGTGAGGGCCATCTCCGGCCGGGCCAGCTTCAGGGGCAGGCCGGGGAAGCCGGCGCCGCTGCCCAGGTCCGCCAGGGAGGGGATATCACCCAATAATGGCAAGACAGCCAGGGAATCCAGAAAGTGCTTGATGACGATGTCATGGTCTGTCTTGACGGCGGTGAGGTTGATCCGGGCGTTCCAGAGTTGGAGCTGGGCCAGGTATTCCCGAAATTGCTCCTGGGCCTGGGGGGAAAGCTCCAGCCCCAGGGCCGCAGCCCCTTCCTGGAGAAGGATGAGAGGATCCGCGGGAGGAAAAGGTGTTGCTTTTTCTATCTGGCGTCCCTTCATCTACGCTTCGCCTTCGTCCGTAACGGGGAGATATTCAAAGATGACGTTGAACCCCCACCGCCCCAACTTATTTTTAAACAGTATTCAATTTATTATAGCATTGGTTTCCAAGCCAAGTGGAATGCGATCTAAGAAATTTGCCCATAAAAAGGAAAATAGGTATATTTACCTATGGTGCAAAATTATCAGTCAACTAATATAATTTTGAAGGACGTTGTAATGATTCGCCAAAGTGCAACATCACTCTAAAAGCAGCTTTTCTTAAAGAATTTCATAGAATATTCACCGGAACCGCCGATGACTGCAAGGGCTGAGGGCTCTGGGAGCCAGCCGGTCTGGCTCCAACACCTAACGAAAACCGGAAACGCCACAACTCAGGAGGGAGAAAGAAATGCCAAGATTGCGTATTTTTTCCGGGATTTTCATGGCCATGGTTATCTTTGCCGGAACCGCGGCCCTGGCCCAAAAGGCCGCGGATATTCAACAACACCCTAACTGCAAATACTGCGGCATGGACCGGGAGAAATTCGCCCACAGCCGGATGCTCATCTCCTATGAAGACGGCACCGCCACCGGGACCTGCAGCATTCACTGCCTGGGGCTGGACCTGTCTCTGAGCATCGACAAGACCCCCAAGGCCATCCAGGTGGGAGACTTCAACACCAAGAACCTTACCGACGCCGAGAAAGCCTTCTGGGTTATCGGGGGAAAAAAGCCGGGGGTTATGACCAAGCGCGCCAAGTGGGCCTTTGAAAAGAAAGCCGACGCCGAGAGTTTCATCAAAGAAAACGAGGGGCAATTGGGCGTATTTGATGCGGCCATCAAGGCCACTTATGAGGACATGTACGAAGACACCAAAATGATCCGGGAAAGACGGGCTAAAAAGCGGATGATGAAACAAGAGCACAAGTAATACGGTTTTCAATTGTGCCTTTGCTCCGGAAAAGAACCAAAGCGGATATTTATAGACGCTCAAAGTTAAAAAAAAATCTCCCTCCCCCTGGAGGGGGGAGGGCTGGGGTGGGGGTGGCGAAATTATTCCAGTATGGTGGTGGCATATTTTCGCCACCCTCCCCCAAACCCCCTCCCCTCAAGGGAGGGGGTTTTCTCAGTAGGCCTCGGCCTAACCCCGTTCAAGAGGAATAGGACTTAGGGTTGATTAAAAACCGGAGCAAAGGCAATAATCGAATACGGTTTTCGGTAAGAATCCAAGGATTATCCATTTTTCGGGCGGAAGGAAATGATTCCCGGAGGCGTTATGGGTTATGGAAGGACGCGGCTTACGGCCATCTTGCTCATCGCGTCTTTATCCCTGGCCGCGGGGGATCAGCCGGTCAAGGTGGCCCCGGGGGACAAGTGTCCGGTGTGCGGCATGTTTGTGGCCAAATATCCTGACTTTGTGGCCCAGGTAATCTTTAAGGACGGGTCTTATGCGGTGTTTGACGGGGTAAAGGACATGATGAAATATTATTTCAATTTCCCCAAGTACAACCCCGCCAAAACCGCGTCCGACATCTCCCGGATTTGGGTCACCGATTACTATGCCCTGGAACTCATAGACGGAGTTGAAGCCTTTTACGTCATCGGCAGCAACGTTTACGGGCCCATGGGGCATGAGTTGATCCCTTTTAAGGATGAAGCCGGCGCCCAGGAGTTCCTGAAGGATCACCAGGGCAAATCCCAGGTCCGGTTTAACCGGATCACTCCGGAAATAGTGGCTGGTCTCGACTGAAAACCATGAGAAAATCCGATATCTTCCTGCGGTTCATCCTGGTCAACCTGGCCCTCATGGGGGTGATTTTCTTCCATGCCCGGGCAAAGACCGAAGCCCATCTTCCCCGGCTCCAGCAAGTGGGAAGGATGGTGGAGCAACTTCAACTCACCGACCTCTGCTTGACTACCGAAGCCTGGCATACCCGGAACCCCTCCCAGGCCGACTGGCACACTCCTTTTCAAACCCACCCCCTGGCGCTGGAGCATTTCCCCTCCGGGGCCATCGTCCGGCCTCCAGAGTCCATGAGAAAACCCCATGCGCCGGTGGATTGAAAAACAGAGATGCCTTCTGGACTTCACCCTTTCTTCCTTGCTGCGGCGGAAGGGAAAGAATATCGCCCTGGCGGTGGTGTACACCCTCATCGTCTTCACCCTGGCCTCGGTGATGATGTTCACCCAGGCCCTGAAAAAAGAGGCCTCCCTGATTCTCCGGGAAACCCCGGAAATCTTGGTTCAAAAACTGGCGGCCGGCAGACACGACCTCATCCCCCTGAGTTATGCTTCCCGGATCGGCCAGATTCGCGGGGTGGCCGAGGTCAAGGGGCGCCTCTGGGGCTATTATTTTGACCCGGTGATGGGGGCCAACTATACCGTAATGGTCTCGGAAGACCCTTCCCTGGACGAAGGGGAAATCCTGGTGGGCAAAGGCATCTCCCGGCTCCGCCAGGTGTATAAGAGCAACATCCTGTCATTTCGCGGCTGCGATGGGAACTATCTCGCCTTCAAGATTAAAGGGACTTTCGAGGCGGAATCGGAAATCATCGCCAGCGACCTGGTATTGTGTTCCGAAAGCGATTTCCGGCGCCTGTTCGGGACCCCCGGCGGCTACGCCACCGACTTGACCGTCAAGGTCAAAAACCGGAAAGAGATTCCCACCATCGCCGCCAAGATCCTGCAAATCCTGCCAGACACCCGGCCCATCAGGCGGGATGAGATTTTGCGCACCTATGACGCGGTCTTTGATTGGCGGGGAGGAATCCTCCTGGCGGTGCTGGCCGGCGCGGTCCTGGCCTTCATCATCTTCGCCTGGGACCGGGCCGCGGGCTTGAGCGCCGAGGAACGGCGGGAGATCGGCATCCTAAAGGCCATCGGCTGGGAAACCGCGGACGTCCTGCAGATGAAATTCTGGGAGGGCTTGACCATCTCCCTGTCCTCCTTCCTGTTGGGGATTCTGCTGGCTTACGGCCATGTTCATTTCTTTTCGGCGGGGCTATTTGAGCCGGTGCTCAAAGGCTGGTCGGTGCTTTACCCCAAGTTCAAGCTCGTCCCCTACGTTGACCCCTACCAGGTGGCCACCCTGTTCTTTTTCACGGTGATGCCGTACACCGTGGCCACCATCGTGCCCTCCTGGCGGGCCGCGACCATCGATCCCGACTCGGTGATGCGCTATTGAGGCTGTTCGTGATTGAACTCGTGGATATCAAAAAAGTCTTCAACGCCGGTAAACCCAATGAGCTCACCGCGGTGGACGGGGTGAACCTGGGCATCGAGGCCCGCCAGATTACGGTCTTGAAAGGGCCCAGCGGGTCGGGGAAGACCACCCTGCTCAGCCTGGTGGGATGCATGGCCCGGCCCACCGCGGGGCGGATCATCCTCCAGGGCCGGGAGATCACCAGCCTCCCGGAACGGTTTCTCACCGCCATGCGGCGCCGCTGCTTCGGCTTCATCTTCCAGCAGTTCAACCTGCTAAAAGGGATCAGTGTCCTGGAAAACGTCATGCTGCCGGCTTATCCCAATGGTGAGAACTATGGGGCGCTGCGGGAACGGGCCATGGGCCTTCTGGCCATGTTCAACCTGGGGGCAAAAGCGGAAGCCCGGGTGGAGTGGCTGTCCGGGGGCGAGGCCCAGCGGGTGGCCATCGCCCGGGCGCTGGTGAACAATCCCGGAGTGATCATCGCCGATGAGCCTACGGCCCACCTGGATTCCCGGCTGTCCCGAGAGTTTATGGCATATATGCAAAGTTTCAAGGCCGCGGGGAAAACCGTTATCATCGCCAGCCACGATCCCCTGGTCTATGAATCCCCGGCGGTGGACCGCATCGTGGACATGCGGGACGGAAGGCTCATCGCCCCCGGGGCCGCCGCTTAAGAGCCGTTGGTTCACCCCTAAAGGATGAAAAGATATTTGGGGGAAGGGCCAGGGAGCAACGCTCCCTGCCCTCCCCCCAAGCCCCCCTCCCAACCCTTTGAGGGGGCAGCCAACATCGCTCTCTTAAGGGATTGGGGGTGGGGGTTTGG
>VGSW01000190.1 GCA_016874915.1 Deltaproteobacteria bacterium | reverse complement strand
GCTCACCCGTCAAGGATGAAAAGATATTTTGGGGGGAGGGGGTTTGGGGGAGGGGGCAAGGGCGGGTGCCCTTGTCCCCTCCCCCAACAACAACTTTTCAGGAAGAAGGGAGGATCATGAACCCAAAAAATGGATTTATCGCGGCAATGCTGTTATTTTTGTTCACCATTTTGCTCCACGGTTGCGCCGGAGGGCAGCCCCTCCAAAGGCTCGTGGTTACGGAATACCTTTTGGAAGAAGCCGGGTTCCAGAAATGGGAGGTGAATATGGAAACTCCCAAGCGGCAGGCGTTAATGCAGAACATCCCCAAGGGTAAGATAGTTACCTACCAAAGGAATGGCGAAACGTACCATGCGTATTCCGATGAGGCCGCGCAAACCTTGTATATCGGGGATGAGGTGGCGTATCAACGATATCTCGGCATGGCCCGGGGCAGGCAATTATGCGAACGGCTGGACGCCACGGAATCGGCGCCATTCTGGTCGTGTTTCGACGAGTATCAGACCAGGGGAAGGTAGAGCGAAACATTTAGCCAAGGGCTTCGTAAGAAGTCAATTCACCTCTGATAGAGAAAGTCAATGAACTTAACGGCGGGCGGTCGTACCCTGCATAAACTGGGTTGCCACTTTGGGCGGCAGGGGTTAAAGTTGGAAAGTTGAGGCAGGCAGGATTTGGCGGGCGCGCAGGCCCGCTCCACCAATAAGAGGATTTAGGGAATAGCGGGCAGTGCCCGCCCTATATTTATTATGGCCAAGTTGCTGCTCATTAGCGTGGCGGAGTGCGACACCCGGGTGGCCCTGGTGGAAGACGGCCGCCTGGCGGAATTCTACCTGGAGTACCGCCCCCAGAACGGCCCCACCGGCAATATCTACAAAGGCCGGGTGGTGAAGCTGCTGCCGGGCATGGCCGCGGCCTTCGTGGACGTGGGTCTGGAACGTCCGGCGTATCTTTTTGCTGAAGACGTCACCGCCCAGGTGGACGAATTTTTTAACCTGTGGCTTCCCGCGGAACCTGAGGAAGGGGGCGATGCCACTCCTTCCCGCCGCGTCCCTCCCCCGGCTATCGATGAACTGCTCCACGAGGGCCAGGAAATCCTGGTGCAGGTGCTCCGGGGACCCATGGGCGGTAAAGGGGCCAGGCTCACCACCCACATCACCCTGGCGGGCCATTTTCTGGTGTATATGCCGTCTTTCCCCCACCTGGGGGTTTCCAGGCGCATCAGCGACGAGGCCGAACGCCTGCGCCTCAAGGGCCTGCTGGAAGAACTGCGCCCTTCGGAAGGGGGATTAATCGCGCGTACGGCCAGCCGGGGGGCAGACCGGGAGAAGCTGGCCCGGGAGCAGGAAACCCTGGTTAACCTCTGGAAAAGGATTCAGCGCCGGAAAGACGCGGCGCCGGCGCCGTCTCTGCTGCGCCAGGAAATGGACCCGGTCCGGCACCTGGTGCGGGAGCTTTACAACCCAGAAATCGACCGGGTGGTGATGGATGATCCCCAGGCTTATGAAGCGGTGCTCCAATACCTGGAGTCCCTGAATTCCCTGGATAAATATCGGTTGGAGCTATACTCCGGCCCGGAGTCCCTTTTTGCCCACTTCGGGGTGGACCTGGAGTGGAAGCGGCTGCTGGCCCCCCAGGTGTGGCTCAAAAGTGGGGGTTACCTGCTGTTCGACACCACCGAGGCCCTCACCGCCATCGACGTCAATACCGGGCGCTTCGTGGGCCGCCACCATCTGGAGGAGACGATTTTAAAGACCAACCTGGAGGCGGCCAAGGAAATTGCCCGGCAACTGCGGCTGCGCAATATCGGGGGCCTCATCGTCATCGACTTCATTGACATGGAAAAGGCCGCCAACCGGGAGTTGGTGTACCAGGAACTGCTCCAGGGGCTGAAAAGTGACCGGGCCAAGACCACGGTGGTGCCCATTTCGCCTTTGGGTTTAGCGGAAATGACCCGGCAGCGCCTCCGGACCAGCCTGGGGCAGGTGGTCACCGAAACCTGCCCCTGTTGCGAAGGCAAGGGCGCGGTGGTTTCGCCCTTGGTCCTGGCCTGCGATTTGCTACGGCAACTGGCGGCGGAGGCCCGGGAGTTTCCCCGGTGCCGGCTTACCGTGGAAGCCCATCCGGAGGTCAGCACAGTCCTGAAAGAAGAGGGAATAAGCCTTTTTCAACGCCTGACGAAAGAGCACCAGGTGCAGGTGGACATCGTGGACCGCCCTAATTTTTCCAGAGAGCAGTATGAAATAATCCATGAATTGGCTTAAAAGGGGAAAAGGTTAAAAGGGGAAAAGAGATAAATGATAGAAAGGAAAAAGATAGAGGTTTTTGAGGACTTGTTGGTTTGGCAGAAAGGGATGGAAATAGTTAAGAAAATTTATATGATTACCAGGGAGGGGGATTTAAATCGAGATTTTGGTTTGCGGGATCAGTTGCGGCGAGCGGCTCTTACCATACCCACCAATATCGCAGAAGGGTTTGAGAGGGCGTCAAGCAAAGAATATTTGAATTTTTTGAACATTGCCAAAGGTTCGGCGGGTGAAGTTCGCAGCCTGTTGCGGGTAGAATTAGAAATAGGTTACCTGGAACCGGAGAAACATCAGGAGTTAAACCGCGATATTTTGGAATTAAGTCGTTATTTATATAATCATATTGAATCATTAAAGAAATCGGTGGCAATTATTGCGGAAAAGGGTAAAAGGTAGCCTATAAACATATTTTCCTTTCCCCTTTTAACCTTTTAACCCTTTCTCCTTTGCCCCTTAGTCCGCTTAGGACTAAAAGCTTGGGTGCCGATATATGTCTCTTGCCCCCATAATCTTAGGCACCGCGGGTCATATCGACCACGGTAAAAGCTCCCTCATCAAGGCCCTGACGGGCATTGACCCGGACCGTCTCAAAGAGGAAAAGCTCCGGGGCATCACCATCGAGCTGGGGTTTGCGTACCTGACCCTGCCCACGGGGCAGCGGCTGGGGATCGTGGACGTTCCGGGGCACGAGCGTTTCGTGCGCCACATGGTGGCCGGGGCCACGGGCATGGACCTGGTGGCCCTGGTCATCGCCGCGGATGAAGGGGTGATGCCCCAGACCAAAGAGCACCTGGAGATCTGCCAGCTCCTCCGGGTGAAACAGGGCCTGGTGGTCCTCACCAAGGTGGACCTGGTGGAGCCGGACTGGCTGGAGCTGGTGGAAGAAGAAATCCGGGAGGCCCTGGCCGGCACTTTCCTGGAAGGCGCGCCCATGGCGCGCTTTTCCGCGGTGACCCTGGAAGGCCAGGACAAGCTCCTGGCCACACTGGCGGAGCTGGCCGCCCAGGTTCCCCCCAAGCCGCCCACCGGCATTTTTCGTCTGCCCATCGACCGGGTTTTCACCATTAAGGGCTTCGGCACCGTGGTCACCGGGACCGCCATCTCCGGGAGCCTCAAGGTGGGGGACGCGGTGATGGTTTACCCTCCGGGTTACAAGGCCCGGGTGCGCAGCCTTCAGGTGCACGGCGCCTCGGTGGAAGAGGCCCTGGCGGGGAGCCGCACCGCCATCAACCTCCAGGGTCTGGAAAAGGAGGAACTGGAGCGGGGCATGGTGGTGGCTCCCCTGGGAGCCTTGATCGCCAGCCGCCGCCTGGACGCCTACCTGGAGATCCTCTCCAGCGCCCCCCGGCCCCTGAAACACCGCCAGGCGGTGCGCCTCCACACCGGCACCAGCGAACGGATCAGTCTCCCCCTGCTCCTGGACGCGGACGAACTGCCCCCGGGGGCCTCCGGATACGTGCAGTTTTTCCTCCGGGATCCTCTGGCGCTCAAGCCCGGGGACCGTTTCGTCATCCGCAGCTTTTCCCCGGCCTTCACCTGGGGCGGCGGCATCATACTGCACGTCAATCCCCCCCGCCACCGGCGCAACCAGGCCGCGGTCCTGGGGGGGCTGAAAACTTTGGAGCAAGGCGGGCCCGAAGATATTTTGAGCCACTACCTGGCGGAGGCCGGCCCCGGGGGCCGCTCCCGGGCCGAGCTGGAGGCGCTTTTGCCCTGGGATCCGGGGGAGTTAAAAAATCTGTTGGCCCAATTGGCCTCCCAGGGCCGGGTAATCCTTTATGACCCGGAAAACCAGAGATATGTGCTCAATGATTCGGCCAAAGATCTGGAAGAGCAGATCTCCAGGCACCTGGCGGCTTACCATAAACAGAACCCCCTGAAGCCGGGCCTGTCCAAGGAAGAGCTGCGGCGCAAGCTCCCTCCCCAGATGGAGGTGCGGCTCTTCAACTACCTGCTGGGGAAACTCACCGGCAAGAAGCAGATCGTAGTGGATAAAGATTTGGTGCGTCTGGCCGGCCACCGGGTCACCCTGGCCGGGGCGGAAGAAGAGCTCATCCACCGCCTGGCGGCCCTGTACGCCCAGGGCCTATTGAGCCCTCCCACTCTGAAGGAGGCCGCCGGGGCCCTGGACCTGGCCCCGGACAAGCTCAAGCAGCTACTGACGGTCCTGGTGAACCAGGGCCGCGTGGTGAAGGTCAAAGAGGACCTGTACTTTCACCAGGAAGCCATAGCCCAGCTCAAGGCGGCCCTGGTGGATTTCCTGAAAAAGCACAAAGAGATCAACGTCCTTCAGTTCAAGGACCTGACCCAGACCAGCCGCAAGTTCACCATCCCCTTGTTGGAATACTTCGACACCACCCGGGTGACGGTAAGGGTGGGGGAGGCGCGGCGGCTTAGGGAGGCGGGTTGAGGAAGGCGAAAAGGGAAAGAAGGAAAAGGTTAAAAGAGTGAGCCTTCGGCTCACCGTAAGTTATGAAAAGGTTTTTTGCCAGGCCAAACTTGGCATCCAAGTGCGTTCTCAAGCGCAGCTTGGGAACGAGAGGTTTCCCCGCCCGTTCTTTTTCACGCGGGGCGCTTCCAGCAGGCGGGCGGGGTGACCCCGCCCCTACGTATCCGGGTGCATCGGCGTTCATCCGCGGTTAAAAACTTCCTTTCCCACCCCCCTGGACAAATTCAGGGGCAGTGCTTATTGTTACCTTTAGTATGGGGGAGCACCTGGGACAAGGAGGTGGTTACCATGGTGCGCATACTGCTGGCAGATAGCGAGCCCCACATAAGGTGGCTCCTGCAGGAAGAGTTGGAAGACGAAGGCTATGAAGTCCTGGTCACCAGCCGCGGCGGAGAAGTGGTCCATCTGGTGGATTCTTTCCGGCCCGACGTGGTAGTCCTGGAAATCCGATTGGACGACATGTCCGGACTAGAGACCGGCCGCATCGTCAAAGGCACCCGGAAGAAAACCCGGGTGGTGTACTATTCCCACTGTCGGCCCCCTCATGATCTCTCTTCCTGGGGCGGTGATGATTACGTGCTCAAATCCCCCAACCTGGATCGCCTCAAAAAAGTGGTGCACCGTCTAGCCCTGGCCGCATAAAAATTCCTCAGACCGGAGGTAATCCATGGCCATCATGGAGATCAGTGTAACCCCCTTGGGTTTGGGCCAGCCCAGCGTGGGGGATTATATCGCCGACGTGGTGCGGTATCTTCAGAAGGAAAAGATTTCTCATACTCTCACCGACATGGGCACCCAGGTGCACGGCGACGCCGCCACCCTGCTCAAGGTGGCCCGGGCCCTCCATGAGCTGCCCTTCGGCCGGGGGGTCAAAAGGGTAATTACCCACATCACCATTGACGACCGCCGGGACAAGGAAGTGCGCCTGGGGGAAAAGACCGCATCAGTGATGGGGCGGCTTGCATAAGCGAAAATCGACTACTCCAAACTGCGCGTCGACGAATAAGGCGCCCGCCCCGGATAACAGGGAATTTCCACCCGATTCAGGGATAGTCATCCTTAAACCGGGGGAAATTCCTTTTTTTATGCAAGCGTCGCCAATAATTGGGCAGTGACCCTTTAATGGTTGATAATATATTTGCCGCATGTTATCCTGGTTACCGAACTGGAGGTGAGCAGGATGGGCAAGCGCGGCAGAAAACCCAAATACCATCTGGGCGATGAAGC
>VGSW01000189.1 GCA_016874915.1 Deltaproteobacteria bacterium | reverse complement strand
CGGGGTTGGGCAAGGTCAAGGGAAGGGTATGTCCTGACAGCGCCCCAAAGGGCCCAATTTCCGGTTAATGGTTGAGAAAAGCAAGGTTTCATGGGTTCCGGACCCCTAAACTTCGCCATTGCCTCATACTGACAGCCATTTCTAGGGCATTTTGCAAGAGGCTCATTCGCAAATTATATAAGGCCTTTTAAAGGCTATAAGTCGTGGGGCTTGTCGAACAAGTGTTATGTCTAACCTTTCTGTAATAGATTTCATGCAGTCTTTAATTTCATCATAAGTTTTCTTCTTTAAATCACCTAACTTGCAATAACCAACCAATGTATCTGCAAATAGATCAATCGCTCGGTCTGGAGAGATCTTTCTACCAAATTCCCAGAAAAAAGGTTCCTCTCCTAATTCGTTTTTTGGCATTTTTCCATATAACATCTCTTCAAAAAGGCTACGAATAGAATGTTTCTCCATAATGTGAGGCTGGAAATCCTTAGGCAATTTTTGTACTAAACTCTCTATCCCCTCATAATATCGTTTAATTCTGGGGGATTCTAACAATACTGCTCCACGAAATTTACCTTTTACGCTAGCAATAAATAGAATCACTTCAATTCTTAATTTCTGGTACAAGAAAAATATTCTTTGCATAATTTTTATATAATCATCAATTTTGTTAAATCGGTATTTTATATTATGTTTATTAATATTATCGTAAAATTCTTGTTCGATTATTTTTGCATTTTCTCTATAATTACTTAATTTGTTATTAATTAAGCTGCTTGTTATAAGATATCTGGCACGATGTTTTTCTATGCCTGGATAATATTCATCCCAAGGTTTATTAAATAAATGTTTGCTAAATTCTTCAAAAAAATAATCTGCTCCTTTATCGAAAGAAAATATATGAATATTATTGTTATTCTTATTTAATAATATATTTATTGGTTCATGTTGTCTTATATCGTATTTTTTATCAGATTCCTTTTTTGTTACAATAATTAACTTTTTATCTTCATCCTGTTGAGGATTTAAAAAAGGTGACAAAATTAATCCTCTCAAATCCCTGTCCATAAAGCTGTATCCCACACAAATCACTAAAGAATTATGAGAAAATACCTTGGAAAGTACTTCTTTTTTTTCATCTTCAAGGCGCATGACATTATGCCATGTATGGCGCATTGTCATTCTATAGCTGATAGTTCCATGTGGTTTAAATAAAAAACGACGATGCCGCTCAAATAGTTCATCTTTATGTTCAGTTAATCTTTCGAATGCAGAGACGCTTTGAATTCTACTGTATCCTCGAATTCCCATCTCATCATCTAGCGCCCGTTCCAACAATTCGTCAAAATTAAGAGAAATTATATGCCTTGTAATACCATAATAAAACATGTGGGCTATTACTTCATAGGCAAGAGGCACAACATATAAATACGATTTTTCAATGTCAGGAAACTTTGATTTTAGAAAAGAATAACCGGCTTTTTCATCATGTATCTTATTATAGAGTGAAACCGCCATTTCCAGGCTAATCTTATCTATATCTGTTGACCCTATTTCTTCATAAAGCATACCCTCCATTAAATCTCGATAACCTTCTACTATTGAGTTCTTAACAGAGCGAGCAAGAGGAATCCCAGCTGATACTGAGGCTCCTGCCCCAATTAGAAATAAAACGCGGCCTTCTGGTTTCTCCTTGTTTCGCTCTTTTATTAAGTTAGCAAGGTCTTTTATTTTCAGACTATCTTTTAAAGAGCTTGTCATAGCAGACTCCGGAGCTTTGGAAATAAGGAATAGGTTCTAAAAAATAATTAATAGTCTTATTTATATGGGACATTTTTTCAAGCATTTTTGAGTAGAGATCACTCTTCAATTACCCCACCCAACTGGTCCAGGACCAGATCAGCCGGCCGATGACGATGTTCGGCATCTGGACTTTTTCCATGGCTATGGGCGGATAGTCGGGGTTGTCCGACACCAGCACCCAGTGGCCATCGGTTTGGGAAACCCGCTTGACGGCGCAGCCCCCTTCCTCATCCAATCTTACCGCGTAAATGGCTTTCGGTAAAACATTTGTTTCCGTGGGGTCGATGATGACGATGGACCCCCGGCGGATGGTGGGCTCCATGGAATCGGCGTCCGGACGCAGCCGCACCGCCCTGAGGTTGTGGTGTTGACGGGCCCCGATCTCCGGTTTATAGACCCACACCAGGTCATCCACGCAGTCCCCCGGGATGGCCCCGGCATGCCCGGCGGCAATGCGGCCCTCCACCAGGGGGACGGCCAGATAATATTCCGGGCGCAGGCCCTCCGGGACCTCGGGCTCGGTCCCCGCCAGGGCGATGATGGGCTGGACGGGTTGAAAAGCCGGCGGCTCCTCCCCGGTCAGGAGCCAGTCGATGGATTTCCCGAAAATCTCTTTGATCACCATCAGGCTGTCCACCGACGGCCGGGATTCCCCGGATTTCCACCGGGTGATGGCCCGCTGCACCCCCACCATCCGGTTGAACTGCTGCTGGTCCTTGATGCCCTTTTCCTCCATCAGCTTCTGCACCTGTTGGAGAAAAATTTCTTTGGAAAACATTTTCTTAGCCATGATTGCCATCCTCGGCAAGTTATTCTGCTTGACAATACCCGCATGCGTTGAATATCTTCCCTATTGGATTGATTACCATATATGGAAAGGATAATCCAGAGAAAAATGAAGAATTTTGAGCAGGCCTGGAAAATTAAACGGCTCTTAGCGGAAATGTCCTACTCAGTGCAATTATTGATTAACCCTTAACAAATACTGACAAATCCCCCCTGACCCCCCTTTAGCAAAGGGGGGAAAATGAAAGGACTTTTGGACTACTGAACGCAGTAGCAATAATCACTAGTAAAATGTCTAGCCTAATTGTTTAATTATTTAAGTAAGTTATTATTAAGCTCCATTTGTTAAAAGAAAGAAGATTTGCTTGGTAATTTGATTTATCCTTCCTGACTTTTACCCCGTCAGGCTAACCAAAGGAAACCCGTCGTTTTTGAGTATTTAAATCTACCTCTTTCCTGACACCTGACACCTGACACCTGCTCCCCCTACTTCCCTTCCAACTGCGCCCGGATCTTCAGGCGCAGGGCGTTCAGCCGGATAAACCCGGTGGCGTCGGCTTGGCGGTAGGCGCCCCCGGCTTCGAAGGTGGCCAGGTCGGGCCGGTACAGGGACTGGGGGGACTTGCGCCCGGCCACGGTGACGTTGCCCTTGTAGAGTTTGAGCCGGGCCGTGCCGGAGACGTGCTTCTGGGATTCGTCCACCAGGCTTTGCAGGGCGTAGCGCTCCGGGGCGTACCAGTAGCCGTAATAGACCAGTTCGGCGTAGCGGGGGCTCAGGCTGTCCCTCAGGTGCATGACCTCCCGATCCATGGTGAGGGACTCCACCGCCATGTGGGCCGCCCGCAGGATGGTGCCCCCCGGGGTTTCGTAGACGCCCCGGGACTTGAGGCCCACGTAGCGGTTTTCCACCAGGTCCACCCGGCCGATGCCGTGCTCGCCGCCGAGATCGTTCAGGCGGGCGAGAATCCCGGCCGGGGTCAGCTTGACGCCGTCCACCGCCGCGGGGTCGCCGCAGATGAAGTCGATCTCCACGTAGCGGGGCGCATCGGGGGCGTCCTGGGGGGAGCGGGTGAGCTGGAACATGTCCGCGGGCGGCTCAGCCCAGGGGTCCTCCAGGATGCCGCCCTCGAAGCTCAGGTGCAGCAGGTTGCGGTCCATGGAGTAGGGCTTGGCCGCGGTCACCGGCACCGGGATGCCGTGCCGGCGGGCGTAAGCCACCAGGTCCTCCCGGCCGGCCATGTCCCACTCCCGCCAGGGGGCGATGATGGCCAGGTCCGGGGCCAGGGCCTGGTAGGTGAGCTCAAAGCGCACCTGGTCGTTGCCTTTGCCGGTGGCGCCGTGGCTCACCGCATCTGCGCCGGTGCGCCGGGCCACCTCCACCTGGCCCTTGGCGATGAGGGGCCGGGCGATGGAGGTGCCCAGGAGGTAGGCCCCCTCATAGACGGCGTTGGCCCGGAGCATGGGAAAGACGAAATCCCGGACGAACTCCTCCTTCAGGTCCTCTACAAAAACCTCGTCCGCGCCGGTGGCCCGGGCCTTGGCCGCCACCTCCGCCACTTCGTCCCCCTGGCCGATGTCGGCGCAGAAGGCCACCACGGGGCAGTTGTGGGTTTCTTTGAGCCATTTGAGGATGACCGAGGTGTCCAGCCCCCCGGAATAGGCCAGCACGATTTTTCTGAGGTCAGACATTAGGCACCATCCTGGGTTGTGAAGTAACATCTGATCGTTCCCCAGTTCCTGCTCGGGAAACGGGAAATTCTTGCGGCGTTCAGTCAAACATATACCGGCGCTGATATTTGAGCGTTACCTGCCCGCACTTCGGGCAGGGAAATGGCGACACCTGGGAACCAGCGTAAATGGGCTTGACGGCCTTATGGCAGACGGGACAAAAATGCGTGTGATAATACTCGTTCCAGTGCCGCAACTTCACCCGCACAAAGCCGTGGCCGTGGGTGCAGTAGCCGGTGACCGAGGGCGACTTCATGCCGCCGCCGATGGTGAATTTGTCTTCAAAGCCGCAGCCCGGAGCGGTGCAGAAGATCCTCCCCGACTCCCCGGCGCCCGCCGCCTCCACCCAGAACAGGATGGCAAGCAGCAAAGAAAGAAACAGCGTCTTCCGGCTGACATTCATGATGCTGGATGCTCCTCAATCAGTCTTCAGGCAGAACCATCATCAGGCCAGGGTCTCCCCCCCGAGTCGCCCGGAGCAGGCTTGTTAAGGACGCTTTTGGCGGTACGCTTCCATCAAGACCGCCATCTCGGGGGCCGGCCGGTCGACGCACCAGGACAGCAGCATATCGTAGCCCCAGGTGTAGCGGGAGACCAGGAGCATTTCGGCCTGGGCGCCCAGGTCCCCCGCTTCGGCCAGTTCCCGGGCGGGGTCGGCGACGCCGGCCAGCCGGGACCACAACTGACCGGGTTCCGGGGACTCCCAGGAGATGCCCGCCCCGGCCAAACGGTTCAGCACCTTGCCGAAGGCGGCGGTCTTTTTCATCTCCGCCAGCATCTCGGGATTGAGGGCGGCCAGATACCGGTCGTAGGACCAGAGGCGCAGGCCCACCAGATAATTCCCGGACATTTTCAGGAGTCCCACTTCGGCCACGTCCTCCCAGGGGATGAGGGCCCCGCCCACGCTGGTTAAGCGCTCCAGCCCGGCCTGGCTCAGCACCAGGCTGACCGGCCGTCTGAGGTAGCGGGGGATGACCACCGCCAGGCCGTAAATCCCCATGGCCCCGAAGAGGAGCAGACCCGCCAGACCCGCCACCAGGGCCACGGGTTTCTGGACACAAAAAATCAGGACCAGGCAGGCCGCCACCATGATGACCAGCAGCACCGAAAAAATCACCGCCTTGCGGAGCACCTTGGGCCGCACCTCCAGGCGGGGGGGCAGGAGTTCGGGGACGGACGGGCCGGGCTCTTCTGTGCTGTTCATGACTAAGGTCTCACCCCCAAGGGGTTCACCACACTGCTCCGACGATAAGATTCCATCAGGGCCTCCATCTTCCTGGTGGGCCGGTCCAAGTCAAACCGGGTGAACAACAGGTCATATCCGCTGGACTCTCGGGAGATCAGCAACAATTCCGCCAGGTCCCCCACCTCCCCCAACCCCTTCAGAACCGCGGCCAGGTCCCGCTTCCTGGCCAGCCTGGACCACAGTCTTCGGGCCTTCCGGGCCGGCCAGTACATGCCGATCCTGAGGAGGCGGCGCCACAGCACCCTCCTCACCATGGCGGAACCTTTCAGGTCCTGCGCCACCTCCGGGGTCATGTTGTTCAGGAAATTGTCATACGAGGACAGAATCAGGCCTAAACACCAGTCCTCGGCAAACAGCATCAGGCCAATACCCGAGACGTCCTGCCAGGGTATGAAGGCCGCGCCATGCCTGGTGTGCAGTTCCAGGCCGGCGAAGGTAAGCGCCAGGTCGACCGGCCGCTTGAAGTAGCAGGGTATGATAAACACAATGCCGTTGACTTAAGGATT
>VGSW01000188.1 GCA_016874915.1 Deltaproteobacteria bacterium | reverse complement strand
ATGATAGGCCAACCATTGGATATTACTGACAATCAGTTTTGTCACCCTGAGCCGTAGGCGAAGGGTCTAGATTCTTCGCTTCGCTCAGAATGACAATAAATACAAAGAGTTGTACTGAAGCAGCCGGTAATTAACGTTGTAGTGTTAGGACCCCCTTCGACAACGGAGGGGGTTTTCTTTGCCTTCCTTTTTTTCAGCCTTATAATCTTTATTATTCCCTATTCCCTATTCCCTGCTCCCTGCTCCCTACCCCAAAATAAACAGCCTCGCGTAAACCACCGCGGGCGCGGCGAACAAAAGGCTGTCCAGGCGGTCCAGCATGCCCCCGTGACCCGGCAGAAGCTGGCCCGCGTCCTTGACGTGAGCCTGGCGTTTGATCATGGACTCGAAGAGGTCCCCCAGAAGGCCCACCACCGCCAGAATGATGGATAACCAGGCCAAACCCAATGGCACCATCTTGGGGAGCAGCTGAAGCCCCAGAGGCACCCCCACCAGTAGAGAGGCGGCCACTCCCCCCACCGCGCCGGCCCAAGTCTTCCCGGGGCTGACCTCGGGGTAAAGCTTCTTTCCTCCTATAAGTTGCCCGGTGTAAAAGGCCGCGGTGTCCCCGGCGAACATCACCGCCAGCAGCCACAGGACCCATATCTCCCCCTGGGGCAGATAGCGCAGCCAGATGAAGTGGCCCAAGAGCAAAGGGACATATATCAGCCCCAAAGTGTTGACCATCAGGTCCCGCCCCAGGTCGGCCACGTGGCCGTAGCTTAGGAGATAAAAAAGCAGCAGGGTAAAGAGCACCAGGATCATGATAAATAAGGGGGCGGAAGGGTTGCACAGGGTGGGGGCCCGCTGGGCGGTGCAGAAACTCACCAGCAGCATGGTGCCCAGGACAATGGCCTTGAAGCGCTGGGCCCCGTGAGTCTCCGGCTGAAAAAGCCCCAAAAACTCCCACTGCCCCAGGGCGCTGATCACCAGGATGAGTAGGACGAACCCGGTGTGGCCGCCTTTAAACAGAACCAGGAGCAAAAAAGGCAGTACGATTACAGCCGTCAGCCAGCGCTTGAGATGGTCCATGGGTTCCCCCAATCTCCACCCTCAATCCCCAGTGTTTTACAGGCTGGAGAAGTTGGGGCCGCAGGCCCCGTCTTCTCCAGCCCCTTATGGGGGTTGGGAGGGGGCTTGGGGGGAGGGCAGGGAGCGCTGCTCCCTGCCCTCCCCCCCAAAATTACTTTTCCATAGTCCCGCCTGCCCGCCGGGCCCACCAGAGCACCAGGGCGCCGCAGACCACCGCCAGGCCCAAGGCCAACGCTTGGGTCAGGGGCATCCAGCCGAAGACCACCGGGCCCCGGTAGTCCCCGGGGTGGCGGAAAAATTCCACTACAAACCTTACTAAGCCAGCCAGGGCGAAGTAAGTGAGCACCAGTTGGCCGTCAAACTTTTTCCGGGTCTTCACTATATTGAGCAGGCCAAAAACCCCCAAGGCCAGAAAGGCTTCGTAAAGCTGGGCCGGGTGGATGGGCTCCTTAACCGGGCACAGGGTCTGGGGGTGGAGAAAGGTCACGGCCCAAGGCACGTCCGTGGGACTGCCGTAGCAGCAACCGGCCATGAAGCAGCCCAGGCGCCCAAAGAACTGTCCCACCGGGGTCCCCAGTCCCAGGGAGTCCAGGCAGGGCCGCCAGGGCAGGCGGTGCACCTTCATATAAAACAAGCCGGTGACCATGGCCAGGGCTACGCCGCCCTGGAAGACCAGCCCCCCTTCCCAGAGGGCGAAGATCTTCAGGGGGTTGGCCAGAAAGAGGGGCAGGTCCAAAATTACATAGGCCAGCCGTGAGCCGATGAGCGCGGCCAAGACGATGTAAAAGCAGAGGTCGTAAAACCGGGAAACCGGCAGCCCCAGGCGTTTGGCTTCCCGGGCGGAGACGTAAATGGCGCTCAAAAACGCGATGGCCAGGAAAAAACCGTAAGTGAAGACCCTCAGCGGTCCCCACTCAAGCAGAACTGGATACATGGTTATTCTCTTCCTGAAAGATTACCCACACCAAAAATGCCGCCCCGACGCATACCATGCTGTCCGCCACGTTGAAGGCCGGCCAATGATAGGCTCCATAATAAAAATCTAGAAAATCAATGACTTCCCCCAGGCGCAGCCGGTCGATGAGGTTGCCCAAGGCTCCGGCCAAAATCAGGCTGAACCCGGTTACGGTTCGCCAGTGGCTCGCCGGAGTGCGCCACCACAGGTAGGCGATGATGGCAATCACCAGGATGGTGGTGACGGTGAAGAAAATCCGGGTGAAATCCTGAGACATAGTTCCCAGCAGGCCAAAGGCCGCACCCCGGTTGCGCACGTGCACCAGGTTGAAGAACCCCGGAATGATGGGAATCTGTCTCCCCAGGGGCAGACCCTGGACCAGCCAGATCTTGGTTATCTGGTCCAGGCCCACTCCCAGCAACACGATGGGAAGTAAAACGGCCAGCTTGCGGCCCATAGCTCAGCCTCCCAGCACCCGGCGGCAGCGGGCGCACACCTGGGGATGGCCGGAGTCTTCGCCCACCGTTGGATAGGTGAACCAGCACCGGACGCATTTGCTCCCCGACGCCTTTTGGATATCCACGGTTAACCAGTCAAGAACAGGATCAACTTGAGCTTTCTCTCCAGCAAATCCCTGAATTATTTCTAACTCTGGCGCCTGAGCCAGAATTTTTAATTCTTTCTCATATTTTTTTAGTTCTTCAAAGTGGGGGCTATCAGGTTGAATCCCAAGAATTGGCTTGGACTCCTGGGCCGTTGAAATAACTTTATTCTTCTTTGACTCATCCAGACGGCGGTTGATCGCTTCCCTCACCTTCATCAGAAAATCGTACTTTCCCAGCAAGCCCTCGTCGGGAAAACCGGCCGGCAGGTCGGGAAACCGGGCCAGATGCACGCTTCCCGGACGGTCCTCACCGGGTATCAGCTCCCACACCTCTTCCGCGGTGAAGGACAGGATGGGGGCCATGAGCAGGGTGAGGCCCCAGAGCAGCTCCCAGATGGTGCTCTGGGCGCTGCGGCGCGCCGGAGAGCCTGGGCCGGACACATAAAGCCGGTCTTTGAGGATGTCCAGATACAGGGCGGACATCTCCACCGCGCAGAACTGGTGCAGACGGTGAAAGGCCAGGTGAAATTCATAGTCCAGGTAAGCCCGCGTCACTTTGTCCACCAGTTGGGCGTACCAGGACAGGGCCAGGCGGTCCAGCTCCTCCCGATCCGAAGTCGCCACCCAATCCTGGGCCGGGTCGAAGTCATACAGGTTCCCCAGCATGAACCGGGCGGTGTTGCGGAACCGGCGGTAGGCGTCGGCCAGTTGTTTGAGGATGTCTCCGGAAAGGCGCACGTCGTCCCGGTAGTCCTCCGCGGCCACCCACAGGCGCAAAATCTCCGCACCGTATTGCTCCATGACCTCCTGGGGCGCGATGACGTTGCCCAGGGACTTGGACATTTTCCGGCCGTCGCCGTCCACCACGAACCCGTGGGTCAGCACCCCCCGGTAAGGGGCCCGGCCCCTGGTGCCCACCGCGGCTAAGAGACTCGAGTGAAACCAGCCCCGGTGCTGGTCCGAGCCTTCCAGGTAAAGGTCCACCGGGAAGCCCAGCTCCGGGCTGGGTTCGCACACCGCGGCGAAGCTCACCCCGGAGTCGAACCACACGTCCAGGATATCCGTCTCTTTCCGGAAATTGGGACACCCGCACTTCAGGCAGACGGTTCCGGGCGGGACAAGGTCTGCGGCGGGCTCTGCGAACCAGAAGTCCACCCCTTCCTGCCGGGCCCGGGCCACGATGCCCTCCAAGACTTCTTCAGTTAGAAAAACTTCCCCGCATTCCAGACAGTGGAAGGCCACGATGGGCACCCCCCAGGCCCGCTGCCGGGAGATGCACCAGTCGGGGCGGTTTTCCACCATGTTATAAATGCGTTCCCGGCCCCACCGGGGAATCCAGGCGACTTTATCAATGGCGTCCAGGGCCTGGCGCCGGAGATCATTTTTCTCCATTGAGATGAACCACTGCTCTGTGGCCCTGAAGATGATGGGCTGCTTGCACCGCCAGCAGTGAGGGTAGCTGTGGGAGGCGTCTTCCGCCAGCAGCAGGCGCCCTTTGGCTCGCAGCAGTTCAATGATGGCGGGGCCGGCCTCCCACACTCCCTTTCCGGCAAATTCCGGCACTTCTTGGGTGAAGCGGCCGTCGTCGTCCACCGGGGAGTAGGGCTTAAGGCCGTATTTGCGGCCGCTGTCATAGTCCTCCTGGCCGTGGCCCGGCGCGATATGCACCAGCCCGGTGCCGGCGGTCAAAGTGACATAGTCCGCGGTGATGACCTGGGAGTCCCGCTCCAGCCAGGGGTGGCGGCACACCGCGCCTTCCCAGTCCCGGCCTTTAAGGCGCAGAATTTCTTCGCCCTTAAGGCCCCATTGGGCCAGGACCCCGGCGGCCAGGTCCGCCGCCACCACCAGGATTTCGCCCTCTACGTCCAACGCGGCGTAGTCCAGGTCCGGGTGGGCCGCGATGGCCAGGTTGGCCGGCAAGGTCCAGGGAGTGGTGGTCCAGATGACCAGGGACGCGGCCCGGCCCTGGAGCTGGGACGCGGCCGGCGGCGGGCTGATCAGGGGAAATTTCACATAAATGGACGGGGTGCGGTGGTCTTCGTATTCCACCTCCGCCTCGGCCAGGGCGGTGTGGCAGGTGGCGCACCAGTGGATGGGTTTTTTGCTCCGGTAGATGGCGCCCCGGGCGAAAAACTTGCCGTATTCCTCCAGAATGGCCGCCACATAGTGGTGGTTCATGGTGAGGTAGGGGTGGCCCCAATCGCCCAAGACCCCCAGGCGCTCAAACTCCTCCCGCTGAATATCGATAAATTCCCGGGCATAGGCCCGGCAGCGCTGCCGCACCTCCACCTGGGAGAGCTTCAGACCTTGGGACTTGAGGAGCTTGTCCACCTGGTGCTCGATGGGAAGACCATGGCAGTCCCAGCCGGGGACATAGGGGCAGTCAAAACCCGACATCTGACGGGACTTGACGATGATGTCCTTGAGAATTTTATTCAGGGCGTGGCCCAGGTGGATGTGGCCGTTGGCGTAAGGAGGGCCGTCGTGCAGGACGAAGCGGGGCCGCCCGGCCCCCTGGGCCCGGAGCCGGCCGTAAAGGTCCATCTCCTTCCAACGCTTGAAAATCCCCGGCTCCCGGCGGGGGAGGTCCGCCTTCATGGGAAAAGTGGTCTTGGGCAGATTCAGGGTCGCTTTATAATCCACGGGCCTCCTCCTTATAACCTTTTTAACATACCCCATCGCGTCAAAAAATCAACCGTTTGTGCCCAAGGGTCAGGAGTCGGGTTTCAGGTTTCAGGTTTCAGGGGTCAGGGGTCAGGGGTCAGGGAATATAGTGCATACTGCGCACCATAATTTCTGAAAATGTAGCCGCAGGCTTAAGCCTGCGCCTTACACCGGCGACAGGTCCCTTTTTGGTTGGTGGGGCGGGCCTCCGCGCCCGCCAAACATAGTCTGCCAGAAAAAGCTAACCTGGGCGGGCACGGAGGCCCGCCCCACCCCACCCCCAAAAGCTTGTTCCACCGCGAGCGCCAGCCACCGCTGCCGGCGCGCCCCGCTGCCTTTTACTAAACGTTCATGGTCAATTTTTGACCCGCCCCCGAAAATGAAAATCTATTGTAGGGGCGCACACCTAGGTGCGCCCCTACAAGGGACTTTCACGGTAAACAACTCATTGATAATCCTAATCCTTTCCACCGAAAACCGAAAACCGTAAACCGAAAACCGTCTTCACAAGGTCTTGCCAAAACCACAGCCAGACGCTAAAATTATTATCACTGCGCCGGAGTGGTGGAATTGGTAGACGCAGGGGACTCAAAATCCCCCGGGGGCAACCCTGTGCCGGTTCGAGTCCGGCCTCCGGCACCACGAGATTTCATGAGGTTAGCAATCTAAAGGTTGCTAACCTTTTTTCTTTTTCGGGCGGCGCAAGCTGGTGGAGGAGAAATTGGGGCCGGAATAGGTGAGGGAGCGCGCTATGCTTGAACTCCCTGGGGCATATTGCTGAAGTAGTAGCGCAATTCAAAGTTTTCCCGGCCCTGCCACCGCCTTTCGATGATGAGCCAGACTTCCTCATGGACCATGCCTTTACGATAGCCTTGGGCCGGCCAGACACG
>VGSW01000187.1 GCA_016874915.1 Deltaproteobacteria bacterium | reverse complement strand
CTTTCCATACTTGTGGGCCGGATAAGCGATGCCTCCTATAACTCCTTTGCTTTCCTCGAAGCGTTCCGTGGCCATGACGATGATATCGAAGGCGTGGTCCAACCCCCGCAGGGCCTGGCGCAAACATACGCTTTCCTTCCGGTAATTTCCGGGGCCGTCTTTTTTCAGGACTAGGAGGTCGATATCGCTGTCCCGGGTCATTTCCCCCTAGCTGCCGAGCCGAAGAGAATGATCCGCTCCGGCTGAGTGACGTTCAAGATACGTCCGATGATTTCCTCAATGAGCTTTTGGTCAAGGTCCATGATTGCTCTTGACATTTCCAACTTTTCGCGCCGATCTTTCTCTAAAATAGTGGCCAATTAGTAAAGGGAAGGCTGGATTTCCTCCGTAGGCCCTTTGATCCGGTTAAATCTGTTGTCCCTTAAAGATTCAAACTGAAATCTTACACCTTTCTCCCGGGGCTTTATAGTCCTTTTTGTCAACTCATTTAGACAAGGTTAAATGTTGCGCCATAATTTCTGAGTTTTTCTAATATCTGTTCGACTAAGGATGAGTCAGACTTAATTACAATTACATGATAGCCACGATCTTTTAGCTTATCCCTTACTATTTGGTCATGTTCCGCCTGATGTGGCTGGGTGTGGGCTGGGCCATCTATGAATATGCAGACACCGGGAATCTTATCCCGCTTGTAATAAAAGTCGGTCTGGACCGGGAGATCTCTCTCGGGGCAATATTGGGCATAATCAGGTAATCTAAGCTTGTTTTGATAAAGATAATCGAGGAATTGCCGTTCCGAGGCAGAGGCTGGGTCGATGCGTTCACCAAGCCAGCCATATTGGGCTTCATAGTCGCGCCCTTCGGTACTTGGGGTAATTTCAGCCTGGGTTAATAGCAGGAAGTAGTCTCGCACTTTCCAGCGATCAAGGTAACGGTGGTCCGTTTGGTTGGCATAACTGAGCAAACAATCGTAACAGGCGGGGCCGCAACGACCGATCCAATTTTTTTCTTCTTCACCGGTTAACGGATTGAAATGGCAAATTATTAAGGCCTCACGTGCGATCTCCGCGAAGGCCTTTTTATCTTGAAGTAAGCGCTCCCAAACTCCCGTACCTCCTTCGGCGGCCTCCCAGAGTAAGAGGCGTTGGTGGTCGCCTTGGCCGATGAGTTCTACAGCAACCTCTTGTTCTTCAACCTGATAAATGACTTGAATGCCTTTCTGTAAGGCATAAGCCAGCGTCTTGAGAAAAGAGAGATCACTGGCTTTTTCCGCCAAAGGACGAAGAAGTAAGATATTCCGGTTATCTGTAACGTAAGGTTTCACGCCTGAGATTACCGTACTAATCTCGCGCCTTGGCCGTTCTCCATTGTTGGCGTCATCGTCTTCACGTCGGCGCCAGATACCGGTGTTCTGTTCCAGGACAAAACCCTGACGTTCGCTGGCGCGCCGCCACCCATGGTTGATACGCCAAAGTTCTGCTTGAGGGATATAGCTCACTTCCATAAGAGCCGTGGCATCTTGTTTTGACTGAACCGAGACAATCTGGGACACCGAGCCAGGAGCAACCCAAAAGTGGGTGGTGAGATGATACCCTTCCCTGACCCGCTCTTCTTCTTCGGAGGAGATACGCGCCCACCTGGAACCCCTTACAGTGGGCTGCTCAAAAAGCGCCTGGGGAAACTCAGAAGTATCAGCATCCAATCTGGTACCGCAATAGTGGCACAAATCCACCATCGCTTCATCACGAGGATGAATATAACCGCAGGTCAGACAAATCTTGGCCCGACAAAGACGGGGAGTGATCCCCCCGGTGGGGACCAGACATGCAGAGATTCGATGTTTTCGGCCCTCATGATAGATGACATTCTGGGGGCCGAACTCGGCCAAACCCAGGAAGCGTGGCCGATCAATAGCTTGGGCCGTCTCTCCTGACCACACCATAGCTCGGAGAGGAAGCCTTGGAAAGTTGTCGCCTGGCAGAAATCCTTCCGTAGCCAGATAACGGTAGGGATAAAAATCGGACTCGGTTACTCGTTCGCCACGATTTAAAAGAAGGTCTATCTCCCTTTTAGCCTCACGTTCCCGCTGTTCAGCTTCTTCCCGCTCCCGGCGACTAATTCTCGGGGTGTCAATCTGGCGCCGGGCTGCATCCCGCTGTTCCACCGCGGCTTTATAGAGCTCCCGCCAGCGGTCAAAGGCCCGATCGAAAACAGAGGGAGCTGAACGGGCAGTTTCCACGAGCCATTCCTGACTGAACCAGGGGGCTTCAGTAATGGCAGGGCCAACCAGGCTGACGATTTCCTGGAAGGCTGTCACGGCTTCAAGCTGACGGTCCTCAGACAGCTTGGACCACTTGTTCCGCCTGGGCGGGGACGGGCACTGAAACCCCCAGGCGATCGCGAATGGTCTTGGCCTTGCGGATCAGCACGTCCAGCACCACCAGATCCACCTGGTTATCCGCGCCATAGAGGAGGACCGTCTTAACGGTGTTGCGGCGTTGGCCAAAACGGTCCACCCGCCCTTCCCGTTGCTCCAGGCGGTTGGGGTTCCAGGGGAGATCGTAATGGACCACGGCGTCGAAATGATCCTGAAGGTTAATGCCTTCGCTCAGGCAATCGGTGGCCACCAGAACCCTTACCGGGTTCTTTACCAGTTCCTGGACCCGGGCCCGCCGTTCTTCATCGCCGATTTCGCCGGTAACCCCCTTCACCCTTAAAGCCGGGAACTCGGCGCTCAGGAGTTGAGGCAGCGAGGATTCCAAATACTTGGCCGTGGGGATAAAGCGGCAGAAGACAATGGGGCGATAGCCTTTCCGCAAGAGGTCCCGCACCGTCTGGGACACCGCCGCCAGCTTTTGATCGGTCTCCGGACCCTTTAATCGCTGTGCGCTTTTCAGGAATTGAGACAGGCGCCGTCGCTCCGTGTCACTCAGATGCGCCTCGGCGTCTTCCACCGGGGCGCTGGGGGCATAATCGCCGACGTCTTCCTCTCCGAAGGGATCCAACACCTGGGGGCGATAGACCTGATCCACTTCTTCCTGGGTCTCATAAAGGATTTCTTCCCCAAAACCTTTGCGCCTGGCATGTTCACTGAGGACTGCAATGGCCGCTTCGGGACTGGAAAGCACACATCGGAGCAAGGCAATGGCAGCCCAGTGGCGCACCCGCTGCTGCTGAACCCGGAGCCCCTGACCCGACTCCACCGTCTCACGGCAATAGGACAAACTGGTAAGGCCTCGGAACCACGGAAAGGCGTCCAAGGGAGCGGAAAGGAGTGGCGCTGGAACGGAGGCTGAGCCGGGTGGCATCAAAGAGGATGAGACTTCCGGTAGCGTCGCCTGTCAGTTTGGCATCTGGAGGAGCAAAAGCGGTGGCGGATATAGAATCAGCTTCGAGGGGAAGAAAAAGACCGATTTCAGCGGATTCACCCCCAGAAAGCGGCCGCAGTCTCAGGACCTCCGCTTCCTGGGATGGCAAAACCACCCAATCTCGCCCCCTGATATGGACGAGGGTTCCTGGGACATACTCCAAATTCCTCAAGATTTGCCCCTAAAGAGGAAACTTTCATTATCATAAAGGACCGTCGATTATTGATATTAGGCCAAAACCTTATAAAAATCAATCCTATCGGGATCTCCAGGGAAGGCCTGCAGGTACGGAATTTGAAACGTTCTTGCAAGGTTTTTTTGTGACAACCAAGCCAACCGCCTTTGAAGCGCAAGCGAACGGTCAAGAGGAAATTGGAAGGAAATTCAGGCGAGTCTAATCAGAAATAGAGGTGTCAAACCCTGGCGAGTTTAAAAGCTACCTCATTAATTTTTATGCCGTAACCATCCAAAACGCATTTCGCCGCCCGAGCCACCTCGCTGGGTTTCTCCCAGGCAAAAATATAAGATGTCAGGCGGTAGGCTTGGTAGGCAGATAGCCACCCGCCGATAGGAAACATCTTCTGAATGGGAAGATGAGTTTGCTCATCGAATTTGACGAGCCCTTCCTGTCCGGTTCCCTGAAGATTAACCGGATTCGGAATATCCACCCAGATCCCCTGGGGGCTTATACCAAGTTCGGTTTCTGGTGCAACAAATCAAATTACTAACCTATTGATAATTAATAATTTATTAACCGAAAACCGAAAACCGAAAACCGAAAACGGTATTACTCCAGCCATCCTTGCCACCTCCGCGACAAAACGATCAGGTTGATCTGAACTTTTCATTTCGGAATTCCAGGAAATACGGGCCTCCTCCGAAGCATTCTTGGGGTCATCTCCCCAAACAGGATGAGTCAACACCAAGGCGCGCTTAGGTAAAGCCCGCTCCTTGATCGCTTTGGCTAAGGCACGGGCAGTTTTTACGCCTTGCGGCTCAGGATTCTTGTCAGTCTGAAAACAGCCATGCAAAATATCATAATCGTCCAGGCAAAGGAAACTTGCCGGATCTTCTAAAGAAAGTCCGTTAATCAAGACATCGGATTCTTTGAGAGATTCAAGAAGATGCAGGGCGGCTTGGTGGGCCACGCGCACTTTATGGTGATGGTAAACAGAAGAAAAAAGCTGCATCTTGGAGAATAACACCTGTTCCAAAACCGTCGCTCCGGATGCAGAGACACAAAGAACTTTTTTGGTCTCGCCATTTTCTTCGGCATCAATGACGTCCATTACCCAGAGAAGTCTTTCGATGTCTATTGCTACATTGAGCCCAGTAAAATACCCATCTCGCGCCACATAGTCTAGCTTATCAACATCGAAAGGCCCATTGATGAGTTGGCGAAGAAACGGCCTGGGCTTTGCTGCGGGTCGTTCTGGGTTAAAATCAGCTCCCACGACCATGGTGGCAATGCGCCACGGATCGCATTCATTTAGGTCAGGTGTAACATGTTCATATTTATTGACAATCTCCTGCCAGAGCCTGGAAAATCCTTCACAGGTGAGAAGGCAGTATGTCAATATTTCAGCCGCGCCTGCCTAATAAATCGGGGTAAGCATCCTTTATTTTTCCGAAGCTGGGGGCAGACTGGTAAAAAACCTCTGAGGTGTGAGAGAGGGGCCCATGAGTACAATCATGCAGGAGAGCAGCCAGACGTACCTCAAGGCGCTCTGCTTCAGTTATGTCAACACGCCTCCCTAAGGCGCGTATGACACGGTCGGCAATCGCCAAAGCCCCCAATGAATGCTCAAACCGTGAATGGACAGAACAGGGATAGGTCAATAAGGCGAGAGAGGTCTGAAAAATATTCCTCAAGCGTTGAAAAAATGGCGAATCGATTAAAGCGAGTTCATGCGGCAGGATATTTATCATCCCCCAAACGACATCGCGAACAATCTTGTCGCTTCGATAGTCTCGCATCCGGCGCTGATAGTTCTCCAGTAGCGGCGCCGTAACTCTTGAGACCCGTTCGCGAAGTTCTATAAGGGGATCAATTTCGGTTATCATTTTAAAGGCAGGATTTGCCGTTGCCCTTTGCCGTAAACCTTCCTAACTTTGGATTCAAACCAACTCAGACAACCGCTTAGCAATTGGCTTTAGCCTTTCTATAAAGGCTTCTCCGGCTCTTTTCTGGATTCGGTCCAGATTTCCTTTGCCAATGGCTTCTTCGACTTCAAGAAACTGGAACTGAGGATTGGAAATGCGGATGCCAATGCTGAGGGCGCTCTCGAGGGCACTCGCCAGCTTCTTCGAATACACATAATCGTTTGCACGAGTTGAGTGCAAGGGGGGAATAAGGTCTGGGAATTCTTTTTGAAGCTGGTCGAATATGCTGTAAAAATCGACCAAGCGAATCCTTGAAACGTTATGCTCAGTGCTGGCCAGGCTCAGGGTTGCAACGATAATATCCGCAAGGTCGCCTGTCTCCCCGACTAATCTTCTCCAATCCCTTAGCCTCGAGTCCTTGAAGGCGGTTGCCGATGCTTCCATGAGCATTCCTCCCTCCTCTCCTTCATCCTTCCGCATAT
This sequence comes from Deltaproteobacteria bacterium, assembly GCA_016874915.1. Classification (GTDB taxonomy): domain Bacteria; phylum Desulfobacterota; class Desulfobaccia; order Desulfobaccales; family 0-14-0-80-60-11; genus VGSO01. The sequence goes on along the minus strand of VGSW01000187.1, from coordinate 264 downwards.
TAATATAAGAAAAAGCAAAGTGAAAGCAAATTAATCTAGTCGGAATTTCGGTGAGATGATCGTCCCATACCTTATATTTGAGGCACGCGCGGGGGGAAATTGATTTTTTATGGGAATTTATGATATTTTCACAATTAGGTAATGACCCTTTAATGGTTGATAAATAATTTCGTAGACATTAATTCTCGCAGCGACCAGACATGACCTGACAAGCCGGCCGCCATGGCTGGTGTTCTGGATTGCCACCTTCTTGGGGTACTGTTG
>VGSW01000186.1 GCA_016874915.1 Deltaproteobacteria bacterium | reverse complement strand
ACCCCCAACCCCCATAAGGTTATTTTAAAGCCTGTAAAACGCAGGCTTAAGCCTGCGGCTACGTTGATAAAAAGAAGGATAAGCTCATGGCCAAAAAGAAAGTAGTGCTCAATTTCCCCCCCCAGCTCATCGACCAGCCCATAACCTACCGGCTGGTCAAGGACTATGACCTGGTGGTCAATATCCTTAGGGCCCGCATCACTCCCCAGGAGTGGGGCCGCATGGTGGTGGAGCTCAACGGCAACGGCAGCCGGCTGGATGAGGCCATGAATTTCCTGGCGGACCTGGGAGTGGTGGTGGAGCCTCTGGCCGGGGAAATCCTCTGGCAGGAAGAGCGCTGCATCCACTGCACCGCCTGTATTTCCCCCTGCCCCACCCATGCCCTGAATTTGGACCGAACCACCATGACCGTGGCCTTTGACCGGGAGCGCTGCATCGCCTGTGAGCTGTGCCTCAATGTCTGCCCCTACCGGGCCATTGAGGTGGCTTTTGAATAAGGGTTTTCAGTTTTCAGTTTTCGGTTTTTGTAGGTTAAATTTTTGGGGCAGGCGCATGGCCACCAATCACAAAGGGTGCAACGGTGCACCCTTTTATTATCTAGTTGGAAATTTCCTTCAGGACTTGCAGGCTTCGGCGGGCACGGAGGCCCACCCCACCGTTGTATTGACCTTCTGTTTATGTCAGATAACCGAAAACTGATATGAAAAACCGAAAACCCGAATCGGGCCTCCGGGCCTGATTTTTTTTTGCAAATTTTGCTTGACATCCTCTCGCCAAAGCTTATTTTATATATTAAAATAATATAGAATACAAGTACAAAAGCACAAACGCTGCTCGGCGCTTCCTCAGCAAGGTCCGGGCAGGGAGGATATATGAAGTTTTTGACCGATACGGAATGCAAGGCTGACGCCACCGCAGACTTGGTGTACCGGGTCTGCCCCATGCACCTCCTGGAACCGGGGGAAATGTTGGCGGACCTGGAAAGGGGCCAGGTCCTGGAAGTCCTCACGGACTATGACGGCGCCCTGGAAGACATCCCCGCCTGGTGCGCTAAATACGGCCAGGAGTTTATCGGCATCGGGGAAGATGAAGAAGAAGAAGACTGTTACAAGCTTTATATCCGCAAGGTGCAATAAGGAAGTCATGATGCGAGCATATCTGGATCACGCCGCGGCCACGCCGGTGCGCCGGGAAGTTTTGGAGGCCATGCTGCCCTACTTCTCCGAGTTCTTCGGCAATCCTTCCGCGGTATATGACCTGGGCGCCCAGGCCAAAGAGGTCCTGGACGAACAGCGGGCTAAGGTGGCCCGGCTCATCGGGGCGCAGCCGGAAGAAATCGTCTTCACCTCCTCCGGCGCCGAAGCCAATAACCTGGCGGTGAAAGGCGCGGCTCTGGCCCATTTGAAGAAGGGCCGCCACGTGGTGGTGTCCGCGGTGGAGCACCATTCGGTGCTCAACGCGGCCCGCTACCTGGAGAAATTCCACGACTTTGAAGTGACTTTCCTGCCTGTGGACCGCCATGGCCTGGTGGACCCGGAACGGCTGCAAAAAGTCATCAATCCCGCCACGGTGCTGGTGTCCATCATCCACGCCTCCAACGAAATCGGTACCATCCAGCCCTTAGCGGATCTGGCGGGCCGGTGCCGTAAACAGGGAATAATTTTCCACACCGACGCGGTGGCCACGGTGGGTCAGGCGTCGGTAAACGTCCAGGAGCTGGGGGTGGACCTGCTGAGTCTCTCCGGGCCGGCCCTGGGCGGGCCCAAGGGCATCGGCGCCCTTTATTTCCGCAAGAAGCTCCGCCTGGTGCCCCAGATTCACGGCGGCATCCAGGAAAACGGCCGCCGGGCCGGCACCGAAAACGTCCCCGGCATCGTGGGTCTGGGCCGGGCCGCGGAGCTGGCCGAAGCCGAACTGACGGGAAAAGGGGCTTACCTGGTAGGGCTGCGGGAGCAATTGGTGGGCGGCGTCATGGAACACATTCCCTATGCCATCTACACCGGCCATCCCGAGTTGCGGCTCCCGGGCCATGCCAGTTTCTGCATGGAAGGCATTGAAGGCGAGGCCCTGATTTTCCTGCTGAACCGCGTCGGCATTTATGCCAACACCGGTTCGGCCTGCGCTTCCAAAGCCCTTAAGGTGTCGCCGGTGCTGTGCGCCATCGGCCTCACGCCCGATGTGGCCCAGGGGTCCATCGTATTTACTTTTAGCCGCGACAATGGCATAGAAGATGTGCAACACGTTTTGGAGCACCTGCCCCAGGCGGTGGACCGGCTGCGGTCCTTCTCCCCGGTCTGGCGAAAAAAAATGGCGGCGGTATCAGGAGGCTGAGAATGAAACTTTCCACGAAAAGTCGGTATGGCACCAGGCTGCTGTTGGACATGGCCCAGCATTATAACCAGGGGCCCATTCACTTAAGCAATGTGGCGGCCCGCCAGGGGATCTCGGTGAAATACCTGGAGCAGATTATCATCCCCTTGAAGAAGGCTAACTACGTGAAGAGTGTGCGGGGTCCCAAAGGCGGCCACGTCCTGGCCAAGCCGCCGGAGGAGATCACCGTCGCGGAAGTGGTGGCAGTGCTGGAAGAAGGAGTTAACCTGGTGGAGTGTACGGAAAGACCGGAAATCTGCCAGCGGGCCCCGGGGTGCCCCACCCGCCTCATCTGGAAGGAGGCTTCCCAGGCCATGTTCGACAAGCTGCAGTCCATCACCCTGGCGGACCTGGTGCAAATGGCCCGGAGCGGCGGGGTGGGAGAAATATCGGGAGAACCAAATGTATTCCCCCATCGTAATAGATCACTTTGCCAATCCCCGTAACGCCGGGGTATTGGAGGACGCCGACGCCGTCGGCGAAGTGGGCAACCCCGTGTGCGGGGACATGATGACTTTTTACATCAAGGTCCAGGATGACACTATCGTGGACGTCAAATTTCAAACCTTTGGCTGTGTGGCGGCCATCGCGGTGTCCAGCATCGTCAGCGAGATGGCCAAAGGCAAGACGCTGGAAGAGGCCCGGCAGATCACCAAAAAGGTGGTGGCCGAGGCCCTGGGGGGCCTGCCCCCTAACAAGATGCACTGCTCCAACTTGGGGGCCGAGGCCCTGGCTCTGGCCATTGAGCAGTATCAGCAAAAGCAAGCCGTCCATTGAGAGGGCTTCAGATAACAAAGGAAGGTGTTTAAATCATGAGTCTTCCCAAACTCCAAGCCCAATCCAAGTCCAGGGACTTCCCGGCGGTGGAGATCAGCCAGATGAACCGGTCCCTGGCCGCGGACATCCGGGAGCGCAGCGGCACCCAATTTCAGCGATGTTTTCAGTGCCAGACCTGCGCCAATGGCTGTCCCTTCGTCCAAGCCATGGACTATCCCCCCAACGTCATCATGCGCATGCTCCAGTACGGCATGCAGCAGGAAGTGCTGAGGTGCAGCACCATCTGGGTCTGCGTGGGCTGCCATACCTGCTCCAGCCAGTGTCCCATGGGCATTGACATCGCCGCGGTGATGGACTCTCTGCGCTTCAAGGCGGTGGAAGAAGGGGTGGCCATAGCCAAACCCAATATCATTGACTTTCACGAGGAAGTGTTGCGCTCCCTGGAGCGCTACGGCCGGGCCCATAAACTGGGCATCATGTGGCGGTACAAGGTGCAGACGGGCCGCTGGTTCAAGGACATGGATGTGGGCCTCAAGATGCTGGTCAAGCGCAAGCTGGAGCTCAGGCCCTCCCGGGTCAAAAATATCGGCGAAATCGCCGAACTTTTCAAGTGCTACTGGAGGGAAAGCAAATGAGCCGGCGCCCCTATCTCAACTTCTCTTATTTCCCCGGCTGTTCCCTGGCCACCACGGCCGCCGAGGCCAATGAATCCATCAAGGAGGCGGCCAAGGTTTTGGGGTTCAATCTCCTGGAACTGGAGGACTGGAACTGCTGCGGTTCTTCTTCAGCCCAGACTATGTGCAAGAATCTGAGCCTGGGGATGGCGGCCCGCAACCTCTCTTTGGCCCCTCCGGGACGGCCCCTGGTGGCCATGTGTCCCCGGTGCCTCCATTACCTGCGCAGCGCCCAGGAATGCCTGCGCAGCAGCCCGGAGGTCCACCGGGCCATGGAAGACCACTGGGGCCGCCCCATACCCCTGGACCTGGAAATCATCCACTTCATGGAGGTCCTGGTGCGCCACGGCCTGGACCGGCTGAAGGTCCACCTCCAGCGCAGCCTCCAGGGAATAAGGTTTCTGCCTTATTATGGGTGCACCTTGTTTCGGCCGCCCCGGTTCCAGAAAGAAAAATATTTCCAGGGCGAGATGGAAAACATCATGAAGATGCTGGGCGCGGAGCCGGTGCCCGACGCGTTGGCCTTCCGCTGCTGCGGCTCGTTTCTATCCGCCTCGGACCCGGAAATCGTCACGCCGTTGGTAAATGAAATCATCGACAGCGCGGTGGCGGCCAAGGCCAACTGCGTCATCACCGCCTGCGCCATGTGCCAGCTCAACCTGGAGATCCGCTGCACCAGCAAGGCCAAGATTCCCATCTTCCACTTCTCCGAAGTTCTGGCCCTGGCCCTGGGCGCGAAAGATTACGAGGAATGGTGGCCCCGGCACATTGTGGACCCCCGGCCCCTGTTGGAGGATTTGAAACTGGTGGCTTAAAAGCAGTTTTCGGTTTTCGGTAAAAAAATCCCGGGAACTGGCAACTGGCAAATGATTAAATAGGAAGGACGGGTGCCCCCCGTCCTTTTTTATGGAGGGTAGTGGGTCCTTGGGGTGGGGTGGGCCTCCGGGGCCGCTTAATATGGTTTTCGGTTTTCGGTCTGCGGTTTTCGGTAACAAATCTAAGGATTATTCATAGATAAATCAGCGCTGGGTTCCACTTTAAACTAAACCTTATACCATTTTCTCTTTCAAGTGCAACAAACTTAATCTGTAACTTATTGATAATCCGTAATTATCTTTACCGAAAACCGAAAACCGAAAACTGTATTAGAGGCGCCGATTGCTTGGGCTACCGGGGGGTAATTTAAGGCGCCGGCTGAAGCCGGCGACCACATTTGCAATAGAGAAAAGCACATTCGACTGTTGCTTTAACTTCCAATATAAGAAGCCTTCAAAAATACCGCCTTTTGCGAACAAAAAAGCCCTTCTTGATATCAGGAAGGGCAATGAATGAAGGCTTTTTCTGGTAGTCCCAACGGGAATCGAACCCGTGTCTCTGCCGTGAGAGGGCAGTATCCTAGGCCGCTAGACGATGGGACCCTGAACTGATTTTTAGCCAAAAAGCCGCGCCTTGTCAATGGGGTTTTGTCAATAAGGGTTGGAATAAACAGGACTTCGAAAAATATGTCGGCAGGTTGGAGGAAGGGTGGCAGGATGCGACTCCACCGGAAAGCCAGGCGTTGCCGATCCCTCACCACCCCTGCCCTTTCAACGTCTCCAGGCTGGTGTAATGGGTGAGGTCAAAGTGGATGGGGGTGATGGAAACGTAGCCGTCCTGAAGCGCGGCGTAATCCGTGTCCGTTTCGACGCAGCGGTGTTCGTTGATTTCCGCCAGCCAGTAGTAAACGCGCTCCCGGGGGTCCACCCGGCGCTGAAATCGTTCCACCAGTTTGCCGGTATCCTGGCGGGTGACCTTGACGCCCCGGATCTGTTCCCGGGGCAGCGCCGGCAGATTGATATTAAGAACCACGCCATTGGTCCAGCCCGGCCATTGCTGCAGACGCCTCACCAGGTCACCGGCCAGGGACGCGGCTGAATCAAAGTCCGCGTCTTTATAAGTGTTGAGGGACACGGCCACCCCCTTGACCCCCAGTATCGCGGCTTCGGTAGCCGCGGACACGGTACCCGAATAGAGCACGTTGATGCCCACGTTGGGTCCCAGATTGATGCCCGAGACCACCAGGTCGGGGGGCTGAGGCAACAGTTCGGCTATGGCGATTTTAACGCAGTCCGCGGGAGTGCCGGTCACCGCCCAGCCGCCGCCGCCGCCGGGCAGGGCCACCTGTTTCACCCTCAGAGGCGTGGCCAGGCTGATGGCGTGCCCCACCGCGCTCTGTTCGCTCTCCGGGGCCACCACCGCCACCTGGCCCAGATTTTTAAGCTCACGGTGCAAGGCTTCCAACCCGGGAGCGAAGATGCCGTCGTCATTGGTTAGCAAGATGTTCATGTTCAGTTTTCAGTTTCAAGTTTCAAGTTTTTAGTTTTTAGTTTTCGGAGTCTTTGCAAAATATTCGCAATTTTTGTTGCCGCAGGCTTCAGCCTGCGCCGGCACAGGCTGGAAAGCCTGTGCCACCAAATGTTTTAGGAGC
>VGSW01000185.1 GCA_016874915.1 Deltaproteobacteria bacterium | reverse complement strand
TCGAAATCCAGGGTCAGGCTGGTGACGTGGGGAGCTTCCAGAATGGCCCAACTGCGGCCGTCCTGAGGTTGGGGCAGAAGGTGGGCCGCCTGGACATGCCCCGGCTGGCCGCCGGCCGCGGCCAGGGCGGCCACCGCGTCCAGGCGCAGGAAGGCCAGGTCCATGAGGTCGTCCTGGCTCAAGGGGCTTAAGTCCAGATGGGTATGAATGAGGCGCAGGCCCTTGAGGCGGCCCCGGACGCCCCGCTCCCGGGGGAGGGGCGGGATGACCAGGCCCCGGGCGTCCCCCACGATGACGTGGGTCACCCCTCCCTGGCGGTTCACCAGGACTCCCACCTGGCGGTGCAGGTCCCAGGAGATTTCCGCCAATTGCCGGGCCAGTTCCGGGGTGACCAATGCGGCCGGGGGCACCCGACGGCGGTACAACCTTTCTAACTGCCGGTATTGATAAGTTTTTAAACCGGTGAGATTGCCTAAAGGTCGATGGATGGGCGTTTACCTCTGATGCGGTTTTCGGTTTACGGGTTTCCGTTATTCAGTTATAAAGATATATCGTTTACGCACCGTTTGCCAGCGTAGGGCGCGGCAACACAAATCTTCGTCCCAAAGTTGCACTTGGGGACGCCCTTCCCCGCCAGGCTTGGCTTGGCAACTATGAGGCAGATGTCGGGATTGTCGGCTCTAATGCAAAGCACAGCTTTGCAAGCAAAGTGTTCCCAAGCCCAGCTTGGGAACCAGGAGAAAAGAATAATCAATTATAGCAGGAATTAGCCAGATATTAAGGCTGCATATTGAGTTGCGGACCTTCTAATGGTTTGTCGCCCCCTCCTTCTTTTTCTGATATCCCAGGTAGTTCTTGGGGAGGCATGATGACTGGAATTTCTGCCTTGGTAGTTTCCTGATACCCACTGCTAGCGATCAAGAGCCTAATTGATTGTATCTGTACGGCTGGTAAATACACTAACCCATCATGGGTCATCCCTGGCGCCAGGGTCTTTGGCATTAATTGGTTGGATATTAAAAGGAGGCGAGCTTGTTGTTCCATGGCGGCTCGGTTGGCCACCGCTCCCAAGACTAAACCCTGGGTACCGGCATATGTAGCGCCTAAAGCGGCACCCCTTCCAGCCCAGCTACGTCCCCCAGCTATACCACCAATAGCTGCACCCAAACCAGCCCCAAGGATACCAGCTATGACGGCCCCTGCAATAGCACCCTTCACATAAGAATTAAAGGCTTCTGAGGACACCACTGCATCTCCGGCCTCCCTAGCGTCGTAGGCTTTATAAGTGGTGCCCTTAAGGTCAGCGCAGGTAACTTGGGTAGGATCAATCACGACTGGTTTTTGGGAATCATTGGCAATAATAAAACGAGTGGGGCAGACCCCGGCTTTAAACCAATTAAAATCTGGTCTGCGAGGGTTAGGTTCATTTGGGTCTGCATATATATCACGCCTAGGATCAAAGGGGATAACGGCGATGGAAACTCCTGAAAAAGATTTTGAATTAGGATATTGCAATGGCGAAAGCATCACTTTTGGTTTCGGAGCTTGGACACCGGCGCAGGCACAAAGGTTGAGTAAATAAGCGCCAGTAACAAAAACAGCCAAAAATTTTAAGTTAATTTTCATAATCATTTTCCTCAAAAGGATTTTGGCCTATCTTATATAATTAGTTGAATTATTTCATAAGGGTTATATACTAACATAAATCTCTATGTGGGTATCTACAACATTATTAACTTTGATTTATAACAAATTTTAAGTTATTTGTCAATATAATTGTTAAGATTTAAGATAAGAAGGATGTAGGTGGCAAAAGTCGCATCTTTTGGCTCTCCGGGGCGGACGATGATGCCAAGGGAGGCTTTGCTCTGAGGCTGCGGTTTTCCCTTCTGGTGGATGATCCAAATCTCATTTCATGACTGACTGCCCAATTTCTTTATCCATCTCGCAGTATCAATCAACCCCGACTGCAGGACGTTCGCCAATACACAAGACAGCTCCCCCCCGGCTTGCTCACAGCGCCGGGCCAGTTCCTGGAGAGGGCGGGGGTCAAGCTTGGTAAGGGCTTCGGCCACCACCGGGTTGGAGGAAGTTAAATTGTCCGCGGCAACAATCACACCGGTTCCGCCCGTTTTCCGAGTTCCATCCGGGCCCGGTCCCGGGCGGCCAGGGCGGCGTCCCGCCATTGGTTCAGCCGGTCGTGGTCAATTTGCCTGTTCCCTTCGTCCTGGAAAAAGGGCAGGTTGGCCCGGGCGATGTGATAGGCGCCCAAGAGGACGCCGCCCAGGAGCTCGCAAGCCACCTGCAGGTCGGAAATCAGGTAAGACCGGCATTTCTGGCCCACGTCGGTTATCAGGTTCAGCCCCTGGCGGGCCTGGACCATGATCTCTCCGGGACATTGCACCGCCCGGCGCACCGCCATGACCAATGCGGCCGCATCCCCGGCGGCCAAAGCCCGGGTCAGTTGGAAATAGGCCTGGACGTCCTGTTCTTGCAGGTCGGCCAGGTTATGGGCAATTTCCTGGATCTCCTGCCGAATTTTTCCCCAAAACGCGCCCGATTCCTCTTTGCGAGGGCGCTGGTATTCCAGGCGCGCCACCTTTTCCACCAGGGCCAGGGCCACCCGGGCCCCAAAGGCCGCCGCGGCCCCCCCGCCGGGGTCCGGCTGGGGGCGGGCCAAATCTTCCAGAAATTGGTGACTCATGGATGATTAGTTTTCAGTTTTCAGTTAGTTAGGACAACTCTTCAAGACCCCTTAAGCATCATCTATTCCTTCACTGCACCTGGGCTTCCCCGCCTTCCACCCGGAACTTCAGGGCCTCGGGGCGGCCGGTGCCGTCGATGAAGCGGTTCCAGATGTCCCGGAGGTCCTGGATGGTCTGCTTAGGCTCCAGTTCCACGTCATGGGCCCGGAGCTGCCCCAGGCAGTAATAAAGCTCATTGAGCAACCGGATCTGGGTGATGCCCACCACCTGGTCGAAATCCTCGGGGGCCAGGGTGTTCAGGTTCAGCTTCTCCAGTTCCGCCAGCTCCGCCAGAATTTCCTGGGCGATGCCGGTGAGCATGTCTTGATAATAAAGGGGGCCGCGCAAGTCAATGCGGCGGCCCCGACTCATGACCAGATAGGGCGGGCGGTCATCCATCAGCAGGCCAGGGCCTTAGCCAGATAAGCGCTGATAGCGCCGTCGTATTCGTGGGTCACCTGGAAGACCTTGCGGGCCAGTTGAAACCGCAGGCCCACGGTGGTCGCCCCCTTGTGGCGCTTCATCTCTTCCATCACCCGGTGATAATCCTGGGGGTCCACCACCACCGTCACCGCCTTGTAGTTCTTGGCCGCGGCCCTAAGCATGGTGGGGCCGCCGATGTCGATGTTTTCGATGGCGTCGTCCAGGGTGCAGCCGGGCTGGGCCACCGCCTTTTCAAACTGGTACAGGTTCACCACCACCAGGTCGATGGGCCCGATGCCGTGCTGGGCCATCTGCTCCCGGTGGGCGGTTAGGTCCCGGCGTCCCAGGATGCCCCCGTGCACCTTGGGGTGCAGGGTCTTCACCCGGCCATCCAGCATCTCGGGAAACCCCGTGTAATCGGAGACTTCCACCACCGGAACCCCGCCTTCCCGCATCATTTTGGCGGTGCCCCCGGTGGACAGAATCTCCACCTTATGTTGGGCCAGGAACTGGCCGAATTCCACGACTCCGGTCTTGTCGGTAACGCTGATCAAGGCCCGTCTGATGGGCTCCATTGACTCTCCTCCTTTGGTTGAGCTGCTGCTATTCCTCTACTACAGTAAGTTTCAAGTTTCAAGTTTCAAGTGAAGGCTCGGTAAAGGCCATCCTTTTCGTCATTGCCAGGTGTGAACCAGGCCAGAGTTGGTGGGGCGGGCCGCCGCGCCCGCCTATAGCGATTGCCAAAAGGTTTTTCCGATTGTTTTTTGACGTAGGGGCACAGCGTGCTGTGCCCCTGTACCCTGGGCACGGCTCGCCGTGCCCCTACGGGGAAATTACTTTGGGCAACCTCTATAAGTTTTGAGTTCCAAGCCCCCTTTTTTTTCATTCTGGGCGAATCGATCTATATTCTTCGGTCGCTTCGCTTCCTCAGAATGACAAATTGCGCAACTTTGGCAGACTTAAGTTAGCTCATCCCCGCAGGCCAAGTGTGACGGGCGCGGCGGGCCCGCTCTACCAATAATTGAGGAAAATCTGTTTCTTGATACTCAATGAAACCGAAAATCTGGGCAATTCGGTTTAAATATGTTAAAAATCTATGGTTCAAGACACATTTCACAAAGGTTTAACGCATCCATGTCTGAAATTTTATCGGGTCAGCCGGGACAACGCCGGCTCTTTTTAGGCAACGAGGCCATTGTCCGGGGCGCCCTGGAGGCGGGAGTGGCCCTGGTGAGCACCTATCCGGGGACCCCGGCCTCGGAGATCGGCGACCGCTCCTACGAAATTTCCCGGCGAATTCCCCTTTATTTCGAATACTCGGTGAACGAAAAGGCCGCCCTGGAAGTGGCCGCGGGGGCCGCGGCCACCGGCTGGCGGACGCTGTGCGCCATGAAGCACGTGGGCCTCAACGTGGCCGCGGACGCCCTCATGACCCTGGCCTATGTGGGGACCAAGGGCGGCATGGTCATCGTCAGCGCCGACGACCCGTCGCTGTTCTCCAGCCAGAATGAACAGGACAACCGCTTTTACGCCCGCCTGGCGGGGCTGCCCATGCTGGAGCCGGCCACTCCCCAGGAAGCCAAGGACATGACCCTGGCCGGCTTCGCCCTGTCCGAAGAACTGGGCCTGCCGGTGATGCTGCGCACCACCACCCGGGTGAACCATACCCGGGGCCCCGTGAACCTGGGGGAGCTGGCCCCGCGGCCCGGCCCGGGCCGGTTCGTCAAAGACCCCTTCCGCCTGGTCATGGTCCCCGCGGTGGCCCGCCAGGCCCATGTGCGGCTGCTGGAGGCCCAGGCCCGGGCCCAAGCCCTGGCGGAGACTTCCCCCTTTAACTACACGGTGGGGGATGGCCCTTGGGGCGTGGTGGCCAGCGGAGTTAGCAAAAACTACGTGGCCGACGCGCTCCGCGATTTAGGGCTTAACGAAAAGGTCACGGTCTTAAACCTGGGATTCACCCACCCTCTGCCGGAAGACCTCATCGCGGAGTTTCTGGGCCGGGTGGAACGGGTCCTGGTGGTGGAAGAACTGGAGCCGTACCTGGAGGAGGCCGTCAAGGCCATGGCCCAGGTTCGGGGGCTGAATGTTCCCATCCACGGTAAAGGACCGAACCTCTTCTCCCGCCTGTACGAATACCCTCCCGGCCTGGTGCGGGAGGTGATGGCCCGCTACTTTGAGGTTCCCTATCAGCCTCCCGTTGCTAAACAGCCGGAGCAGGTCCTGGGCCGGCCGCTGCCGGACCGCCCGCCCAACCTCTGCCCGGGGTGCCCCCACCGGGCTATGTACTATGCGGTGAAGATTGCCCTCAAAGATATTGGGGTGGAAGGCATCTTCCCCACGGACATCGGCTGCTATACCCTGGGACTGCTGCCGCCGCTGTCCGTGGCCGACTATTTGATCTGCATGGGTTCCAGCATCAGCACCGCCGCGGGCATCTCCCGGGCTACGGGGCAGAAGGTGGTGGCTTTTATCGGCGATTCCACCTTCTTTCACGCTGGCCTGCCGGGACTGGCCAACGCGGTGCACAACCGCCACGACTTTTTACTGGTCATCCTGGACAACGGCACCACCGCCATGACCGGCTCCCAGCCCCATCCGGGGGTAAGCATGACGCCCCGGGGATACGAGGGGGTGCACGTGCCCATCCACCGGGTGGTTAAGGCCCTGGGGGTGGAGCAGCTTTGGAAGGTGCACCCCTTAAAATACAAGGAATCCCTGGCCGCCGCCAAGGAGGCGGTGAGCGCCTCCGGGGTGCGGGTGCTAATCTCCCAGGCCCCCTGCCACCTCTATGAAACCCGCATCACCGGCAAGAAGCGCCAGGCCCGCTTCCAGGTCACCGGGGAGTGCGGGGAGTGCCGCCACTGCCTGGACTATTTCGGCTGCCCCGCCATGTACGTCAAACCCGACTCCGGGGTGAGCCAGATGCTCATCGACCCGGACATCTGCACCGGCTGCGCCTTCTGCGTCCAATGGTGCGAGTGCATTAGGCCGGTAGGGAAGGGAGAAAAGAGGCAAGATTAATTTGAGGGGAGGGCCGGGGGACGCGAGTCCCCCGCCCTCCCCTCAAACTCCCCTCCCAACCCCTTGTAGGGGCTAATCTCATATTCGCCCCAGGGCGAACACCAGGTTCGCCCCTTGTATATTGGTT
>VGSW01000184.1 GCA_016874915.1 Deltaproteobacteria bacterium | reverse complement strand
ATTTTACGGTGGCGGCGGGAAAAGTCTTGGCCACGACCCCAAGGCTGATGTAGTCCGTGATCCGGCTCCCTTTGGGGAGCTCTGCAACTGTCCGTGCCATCTGCGGCCCTCCTGTGATTATTTTACACAGGATACCATAGAATTTATATTAAGTGAACAGTATTTGGGTTAGGCCCTCCTTGAAGCCCGGCGGCAACAAATCGAACTTGTCGTAGTAGTTGTCGGGGCGCTCGGGCCGGAGCACCTGGAGGCGCTCCCGCACGGTGAGGTTCGGGCAAAGGATTAACACGGCGTCGGAAAACTTGCGGTCCTGGGGGTTAGCGATTTTGTTGAGCACCTACCAGGCTATCACCATGCCCATGACCACGGTCTTACCGCTCCCCGTCGCCATTTTCATGGCATAGCGGGTCAAGCCCCGGTAACCCTTCTCCTGGCTCTCCGGGTTATTGGGTTCGTCTTTCGGGACGCTGAGGCCCTGCTTATCCGCCGCCGGGGCCTCTATCAGATAGATAAGAGTCTCCGCCGCCTCCAGTTGGCAAAAGAAGAGGCCCCGCTCCCGGTCCGGGTCCTGCCAATGTCGCAAGAGTTGCCGGGTGAGGGCCGTGGCCCCCGGATACCCTTTTCCCCGCCAAACTCTCACCCGCCCTCTCAGGTCGTTGACCGTCTCCAGGGGCACAAACTGTTCCTCCAAGAGGGACAGTTGCGGCCCACGGGTCCGGGTCTTGAGAAAGTAGCCCGCCGCTCGCCGCCCGTCCATGAGGACCGGCTGACCCTCCTGGTAATGCCAGTAACGGGTCGGCTCGGAAAAGGGGGAGTTGACAATGGGGTTATCTACTACCAGGGCCATGCTCTTACCTCATCAATAAAAGCGATGACAGGGGCAAAGCCACAATACGAGGGTCGGTCAACTGGACCCTATCAGTGAGGGTGACTAAAATACCAAAAGGGGCGTTATAGACGGTCTTTTCAATAAACGCTCTCAAACCCAGGGTATCTCTATGAGGGTCGATTTGTCGGCGGTATTTTACCTCCAGGGGAATACGGTGCTCCCCCACGGTTATAATAAAATCTACTTCGGGTTCCCCTCCCCGTTCAGGAAACCAAGCCAAGTCAAGCCCCGGAATACTGCCAAGAAAGTAGCCCGCAATGCTCTCAGCTAAATGTCCGGCCAAGTCGCTCAAGTGGGGGGCGCGCCGCAAACCATCGGGGTTCAGGGGGATGGACTCCTGGAGCCAACTGGCCCGCAGGGAATGGTCGCATAAACAGAGCTTGGGCTGTCCTTTGGAGCGCTTCAAACGAAGCTCCAGGGGGCGCACCATGCGGATTAGAAGCGTGTCATTCAGGAAGCGGAGATAGGCCAACACTCTTTGCCAGCCGACATTTGCGGAGAGGGCCGACCGTAATTCATTGATGAAAACCGATTGACCGGGGGCCTGCCCGGCATAGCGGCAACACAGCCGAAATAGTTCTTCCAGCAGATTTTCATCCCGTTTGCGCCCCCGGTCCCCTATCCTTAAGTCATGTTGAATCACCCTCTTGATTACCGTCTCGTTAAGCTGGTCCCCAATCTCTTCCCAGGGACGGTCGGCACGCGCTTGGGCGATGGGGTAGCCGCCCCGCTCCGAAAATGCCGCCATGGCCTGGTCCCGCAAATCCTTAAAGTGCCTCCCATGCTTAGCTAACTTCTTCCAGAACTCCAGTGCCTTCATTTCCTTTAAGCCGTTGTAGGGCAACAGGGACCGCAACTCCCCCCAGCCCCGCAAGGCCGCAACTTCCCTTAGCAACAGGGTGCCCAACTCCAGGGTGGAGATGCGCCCGGCCAGGCTGTCTCTTCCGTATTCGATTCGAAGCGCCGAACTTCCCGTTAAGAGCACCCTTACCCCGTGATGGTCTACCAAAGCCTTTATTTGCGGTGCCCAGTCGGGAAGGTTCTGGACCTCATCAAAAAAGAGAAAAACCGGCTCGCCCCGGCGTGCCCACTCATTAAACGACCCGCCCAAAACCCGGCCCTCAAACCATCGGCACAAGCTCAGGATAGGGTCTACCAGCCCTTTCAACGTCGGGAGTTCATCGAATTGGACCCGGAAAATGCGCTTGGGGGGCACTTGCTCCTTGTGGAGCAGATGGTCTATGATGTGCTCTTGCAGGGTGGTCTTGCCCACTTGCCGGGGTCCCCGTAACACCGTCACAGGGGCCAGTCCCGCTTTCACCCGCTGTAAGGTCGGCTCAAAAAGCCAACGCTTGAAGGGGGGGAGAGGGCGCATGGGTTTGCCCTGCCACCAGGGGTTGGTTTCCACCAGGAACGATTCCAACTCTCTCGGGAGGGCCGCCCCGAAGAGCGTTTTATCTAACTCTACCTTGCCCACCATAGCTCACCCCTCCCGATACACCGCGCCCTCCAGGGGCAACACCCTCACCACCTCATTCCCCCGAAAGTCTATCACCTTGACGGCGAAGCGCTGATGTTTGCCCGGCTTGAAGGGGAAGGAAACGGTCCCCCGCATCTGCGCAAAGGCTTCCGGGTCTATCCGGGCCTTCAAGGCCCGCTCCAGCTTTTTCCAGGCGTCGGCGTCGCCGGGGAAGAACGCCTGGCAGATGTGGAAGGTCTGGCCGTCATAGTCGGTATCCAGGAACCAGGCCGCCGCCTGATTGCCTCTGGCATGGTGCGTCTCGCCGGTCAAAGGGTCGTAAATATCCACGCCCTGGAGTTCCACGGTGTAGGTCCCGTCTTTATGCTTCACCGGCTTCACGTCCGGCTGGCCGAAGACCGTGAAGATTTGGCTCGCCCGGTTCGTCTTGAGGAGGTCCCCCACCAGCACGTCCGGGGCGATGTGGGCGAAATGCACCTCCATACCGGCCACGGGCGCTCTCTGGATGAAGGCTTGGGCCTCAGGGTCGAAACTGAAGCCGGCGAAGATGAGCATCCCGTAGCCGTTCATCTTGGCCGTGGGGACGGCCTCCTGCACCTGGAAGGCGGTGAGCGGCCCGTATTGGGGGCCGAAGCTCAGGGCCGCCCGGACGGTCTGGCCGTTTTGGGCCGTCTCTCCTTCGCCGTGGAGCAGCCCCAGGGAGAGCCTTCTCAGGTTTTGCAAGGCCAGCTTCTTGCCGCCGGGGAAGAGCACCCCGCCCTGACCCTGGAGGAGGTTCAGCATGTCGGCCAGGTAGTCCCCGCCCCGGTCGTTCAGCCGTGCCCTGGCCTCTTCCTCTTCGAACGAGGGGATTGGGGCCTCAGCCGGGTCGGTCACCATGGGGGCCGGAATCGCCTCCACGGTGAACGGCCCGGACACCCTCACCACCCCGGAGCGCTTCTTGGGCCGGTCATACAGGGTTTCGGGCTTGGCATTGCGGTCGATGCTCTCGTCTATCTCCCGGCGCTTTTCCTGCTTGAGGCTCAAGAACCGGGCGTGGGCCTCCCCGGCCTCTTGCGGCCACCCCTCTTCCGCCTCCCTGGGGACTTCCCACTCCCGGAACGTTTGGCCCAAGGCCCGGTTCAGGTCCCCCAGGGCCGCCTCAATCTTCGGGTTAAAGCGCTCGGCGATGGCGTCGATTTCCAGGTTCTTGGCGATGCTCTCCAGGCTAATATGGGGCACTTCTTCGTAGTCGAAGCCCCCCGCCGGGCCGCCCTCCGGGTTTTTCAGTTCGTAATAGTCATAGCGGGCGATGAGGAGGCGTTGCCGGGCAATGGCCAGGGCCACCCGAGAGGTGTCGCAGGTAATCCAGCGCCGCCCCCACTTTTCGGCGCAAAAGACGGTAGTGCCCGAGCCGCAGGTGGGGTCTAACACCAGGTCACCGGGGTCAGTGGTCATGAGGATGCAGCGCTCAATAATCTTAGTGTTTGTTTGGACAGCATAAAGCATGTCCCTTTCACCCATTACGTCGTCCCAAACATTATCAGATAATCTTTTTAAACCATCAATATTTGTTTTCCACCTTTGTGAATAAATTTTCCCTTTAAAATTACAATCAAAAGTAGGATTGGCTGATTCTGTTGATGTCGGCTGAAAAATATTACTTCCATGTGGTATAATACCCCAATTTAATCTTTCTTCTGAACTCAATGGCCTTCTAAATCCATTCTCTAACTCTAAATAATTATATTGTGATTCAGAATCAGATGGCTTTAACAAATATAAAGGATTAAATTTTAAAATATCTTTTTCCTTAGAATACCATAGTAAATAGTCGCAGGTTCTTGGAAGAAGTTTTTGCACTAAGCCTCCTGTTTTCTGAATAACAATAATTGAGCAGAAATTTTCCTTTCCAAAAAGTTCATCTAAGAGATTACGGACTAAATGCAAATTTTCATCACTAATTTGCACAAAAATTGAGCCATCTTGGGTGAGTAGGTCCCTTGCTAATAAAAGACGGTCTCGCAAGTAGCTCAGATTAGGAATGAATCCCCAGCTTCCAGGTATCCCGTTAAGCCCTAATCTGCTCCGCCTCATGGGTCAGGTCGGCGTCCTGGTCTTTCACCTCCCGGTGGTCGATACGGGCTTGGAAATTCGAGGCGTATTTTATGCCATACGGCGGGTCCACATAAATCATCTACACCTTGCCCGCCAGGCCCTCCTTCACCAGAAGGGAGTTCATCACCAGAAGGGAGTCCCCCAGGACCAGGCGGTTGGCCCAGTTAACGTCATGGCGGTAAAATTCAATCTGCTCGTGGGGCTTGAGTTCGGTTTCACCGAAGAGAGGGAGTTGCGGCTCGGGCTTCTTGGCGGCTTCCAGAATAGCCCGAGTGGAGAGGCGCTCGTGGATATGCAGGGACACCACATCCACCTCAAAGGAGGTGTGCTCCGCCTTCCCGGCCCAGGCCAGGTAGGCGTCCTGGCGCTTCTTCAGGTCCTGGAGGGCCGCTCTCGCCTCCTCCAGGGTCCCCGCCGTGAGGCCCCGGTCGATGGAGGGCCTCTATTTTGGCCCGCTGGGGGTCGAACTGGAGGGCCGGGTCCAGGTGGGGGTCATAGGCGTAGTGCCTGGTTTCCCGCTCCCTGGCCGTCTCATAGGTGGGGGCCAGACCCGCCGGGGGGTTGTTTTTGCGCTTGGCCTCCTCAAAACGGAAATCCTTGACGCCGTTCGGGTCACCCGCTTGCCTTTTTTTCCTCCGGGCCATGACCGACCCCCTTCTTCTTTGGTAAAAGCCCTTCTTTTCCCTGATATTGTGCCGCAGCCTTGCCGCCGCAGGCCCCAAAATGGTGTTTCCGACCTCTATATCCGGTGAAGGTCCCCAAAGATTTCTTATTTTGCAGCCTATTCCTCATCTTGACGGCATAGTAGCATAATTTTTGTTGGGAAAATGCCTTTTTTCAGATTTGAGGCGCACCTCCCCTTGGGTAACCGCTCCTCCTACGGACAAGGTAGAAAACGGGAATCCACCAGGGGGGTCGCGGGAGGATTCTATACGGGGGCGATATATCTCATCCGGGGGGGAGGAGTCCCATCTCCGGTTTTAGGTTTTTCGGAGAGCGCCTGGGCCGGGCGGCGGGCAAGGCCAAGGTGGGCGGAGCGTCTGGGGGGTCCCTCCATTCCCCTGGCATAGAGCACGACGGAAGCTGAGGGAGTGCCAAGACCAGAGGCGCAGAATGGCCCATGTGAGCCGCTGAGAAGCCCGTAGTGAGGCGAATGACGTGTAGCTTATTGGAGATTCTCCCCCTTAAGCGGAGACTCCTTAGCGTCGCAAGCGGGCCACTCAGACAGAAATTGACAATGACCAGGAGGAACTGCTGCCCAAAGCTACAAGTGCACAAGCCTGATGGATTTGCCACGTTTTTTCAAGGATAGGTTGGAAATGCGGTTGGAAATAAAACATTTAAGAAGTTAGAAAAGAGCTAATTATTTGATTTCATTGGGGTGAGCGACGGGACTTGAACCCGCGGCCTCCGGGGCCACAACCCGGTGCTCTCACCAACTGAGCTACGCCCACCACACGAATAGATATTTTTACCAGAAAAACCCCGGGCTGGCAAGGGACCGGCGCCCAGGAGGAGTTTTTCTTTTTCTGGACGGCTCGTAATGATTCGATGGCCCACCCGTAAAGCATGAAAAGACTTTTGTGGGGGGAGGAGCGGGGGAGCGGCGGCCCGCATGGCACCGGCGTCTCGCCTGTGATTCCCTCCCCCCAGCAAACTTCTCAAGACAGTTACTCATGGGCCTGAGGCCCACTCACAAAGCATGAAAAGTTCTCCCCCTCACCCCAGCCCTCTCCCCCGCCGGGGGAGAGGGGGATAAGGAACTTTTCATAGCAGTTACTCATGAGCCTTGGGCTCACCCATAAATTATGAAAAGTTAAGCATCCTTACGGTGGGCAGTACGCCCCCTACAAAAAACTTTTCGAAGCAGTTATTCATGAGCCTTCGCCTCACCCGCAAAGCCTAATAATTCCCTCTCCCCCTAGCCCCATTGGCGCTAACTTAAGAAAAAACCAGTTTACATCATAACATACCGATTTTACTTAAAAACCCCCTAAATCCCCCTTTTCCAAAGGGGGACTTCGGGTCACCGACTGCTCATTCCCCCCTTTGGCAAAGGGGGGTAAGGGAGGATTTATCTT
>VGSW01000183.1 GCA_016874915.1 Deltaproteobacteria bacterium | reverse complement strand
GAGCGTATTCCGCGGCGGACCTGGCAGGTTCGATGAGACTGCAGTATCCCCCGGACATCCGCATCATCCAGGTGCCATGCACCGGCAAGGTGGACATCATCCACCTGCTCATGGCCTTCGAGGAAGGTGCGGACGGGGTCTTTGTGGCCGGCTGCCTGGAAGGGGACTGTCACTTCCGGGAAGGCAATTTGCACGCCAAAAAGCGGGTCAAGCGGGTTAAGGAAATTCTGGATAAAGTGGGCCTGGGTGGAGACCGGGTGGAGATGTATAACCTCTCTGCCGGCCAGGGCGGCAGGTTTGCCGAAATCGCCAGGGAGATGACTGCCCGGATCCTGTCCCTGGGCCCCAGCCCCATTAGAATCGCCAAAGGATTAATCGCCCGGCCCGGAGCCCAAGCCGCCGGGGCCGAGGGGGAGGTAGCGGCATGATCAAGGCAGTGGGAAAACCTATCGAAGAAATTATCAGCATGGTGCAGGATTTTCCAAAACTCCTCATTGCCGGCTGCGACGGCTGCGTCACCGTGTGCGAAGCCGGCGGCCTGAAAGAGGTAAAGGTGCTGGCCTCGGCTTTGCGTCTGCATTTCACCCAGGCGGGAACGCACAAGCAGATTGACGAAACCAGCCTCACCCGCCAGTGCGACAAAGAGTACCTGGCCCAGCTCCGGGATTCCATCGACGGCTACGACGCGGTGGTTTCCCTGGCCTGCGGCGTCGGGGCCCAGTTCGTGGCCGACATGTACACCAAAAAGGTGGTCTTCCCCGGGGTGAACACCTCCTTCATGGGGGCCACCGAAGAGCGGGGCTGGTACGTCGAGCGCTGCCAGGGCTGCGGACAGTGCATCCTGGCGGAAACCGGCGGGGTCTGCCCCATCGCCAGGTGTTCCAAGCGGATGCTCAACGGCCCCTGCGGCGGCTCCGAAGGGGGTAAATGCGAGATCGCTCCCGACATCCCCTGCGGATGGGAGTTGATCTACGAGCGGCTGAAAACCCTGGGGCAACTGGACCGGTTTGAGAAGCCGGTGACTCCCAAAGACTGGACCACCAGCCGGGACGGCGGGGTTCGCAAGATTTTGAGAGAGGACTTACGGATATGAGCGCTGAGACTCCCAGCAAACTCCAGAAAATCCTGGCTGCCGGCCACCTGGCCGTGACTTCCGAAGTGGGGCCGCCCCGCAGCGCCGATGGCTTGGTCATCGAGCATAAAGCCAAGATGATCGCCGACTACGTGGACGCCATCAACGTCACCGACAACCAGACCTCGGTGTGCCGGCTGTGCAGCCTGGCCGCCTGCATCCGCATCAGGCAGATGGATTTGGAGCCGGTGCTGCAGATGGTGACCCGGGACCGGAACCGCATCGCCCTGCAGAGCGACATCCTGGGGGCCGCATCCTTCGGCGTCAATAACATCCTCTGCCTCACCGGCGACCATCAGCACTTCGGCGATCATTCCAATGCAGCCAACGTCTTTGACCTGGATTCGGTGCAGCTCATCGCCACGGTGAAGATGATGCGGGATGAAGGCCGCCTCCTGGGAGGCCACGAGTTCCAGGTGCGGCCCCAGATGTTCATCGGGGCCGCCTCCAATCCCTTCGCCGGGCCCAACGTGGCCCTCCGGGTGGTCCGCCTGGCCAAAAAGGCGGCCGCGGGGGTGCAGTTCACTCAGACTCAGTGCATTTACAACATGAACACCTTCAAAGAGTTCATGAAAATGATGGTGGACCGGGGCCTCCACGAAAAAGTGGCGGTCCTGGCGGGCATCACTCCCATGAAAAACGTGGGCATGGCCCGGTACATGCAAAAACGGGTGCCGGGCATCGACGTCCCCGATGAGATCGTGAAGCGCATGGGCGGAGTGCCCAAGGAAAAGCAGGCCGAAGAAGGCATCAAGCTGGCCATTGAGCAAATTCAGGAAATTAAGGAAATCCCGGGCATCAAAGGGTTCCATATCATGGCCATCGAATGGGAAGAGAAAGTCCCGGAGATTGTGAAAGCGGCGGGTTTATTTCCCAGGCCCAATTAGCGGTGAATAATAAGGTTGAATCTGAGCGGAACGGGCATATAATGGTCTAGATGCTATGGGGGACTATAAATTTTTTCCGTCACCCCATACTAGAAAGGAGAGGAACCCATGGCTAAGAAATATGTGCTCATCGTCGATGACGATCCAGATCTGGTGGAAACCGTCTCCATGCTCCTGGAGAGCAAGGGATATGAAGTGGGCAAGGCCTACGACGGCATCGAGGGGGAAGCAGCCATCAAGAATCGCCGCCCCGACGTCCTGGTTCTGGACGTGATGATGCCCCGCAAGGACGGCTACACCCTATGCCGGGAACTGAAAGCCAACCCGGCTACCAGGGATATCCCGGTGGTGCTCTTAACCGCGGTGGGTGAGGCGGTGCCCACCACCACCTACACCCATTACGAGGGAATGACCACGGAAGCCGAGGATTTCCTCCCCAAGCCGGTGGACGCCAAAACCCTGGTGGAAGCGGTGGAAAGGCTGCTGTAAAAGGGCTTTTCGGTTTCCGGTTTTCGGTAAAAGACTTAGGTTCGACACCATCTCGTTACCAAGTTGGCTGGGGAACAAGAAAATGTAGCCGCAGGGTTTAGCCTGCGCTCATAAGTAAAAGTGGGTGGGGCGGGCCTCCGTGCCCGCCAAAAGCATGCTTACCGGAAAAAGTTGATTTAGGCGGGCACGGAGGCCCGCCCCACCCAAAAAAGTTTGACTTTAGGGGAGTTGCCAAACCGATTAATTTGGGCGGGACTCATCGCCCCTATCCCTACGAACGTCAGGTGACCGTGGGAGAAAGCCATCAACAGGATCCGAGTTGGCGGGCTCAAAGTAGTGGAGAAAGGCGCCTGCCTGGCGTCCTCTTTCCGGCCCGGTGACCACCGGCTGGGCCCCGGCATTGTTTCGCCCCTGGCCCATAACAAGATCAATCTCACCCTGCTGACCCATGTGGCCGGCGACCAGCTCCTGGACAGCGTCACGGTCCTGTGCACGGAGTCGGCTGCGGCCGCGGACAGTTATTCCCTGCTGAAAGCCCGGATACGCAAAGGCGCGGTGTGCCCCTACCCGGGCGCCTGTATCCTCTCTCTTTACCCCCATGATAAGCGCTCCGATATCAAGGGCAATTTCATCCGCAGTCTGGCCGAGGCCAAGGTCATGATCCGGGCGCTGGCCAGCTCCCCGTCCGCCATCTGCGCGGTCCTGCCCCTGGATGCCAAAGACCGGGCCATCGAGGCGCTGTTCCAGCACTTTGTTTTCCCTTCCTACCGGACCCCCGAGGAATTCCACGCAGTGGTGCATCCTCCCCAGGAATTCGTCCGGGAAGTGATCGCCAGCTATCAGGAAAAAATTATCCGGGTTTATTATATCGTCCACCAGACGGGCCTGGACCTTTGGGACCTGAGCGTCCCCTCCTCCCAGGCCCTGGAAGACTTTGCCCAGGCCCTCATCGCACTGGGGAAGCCGAACCGGAACATCCCCTTTCTGGCCGCGGTGCCCGGGCCAGGGAAAAAGTTCACCCTTTCTTTCAGCATTTCCGCGGATTGCGCCGGGGAGGTGCAGGACATCCTGAAGGCCAACCTTCCGGCTATCACCATTCGGCGCCACAGCCTCGTGGCCGCGGTTTTTCTCCACGGCCCCCACTTCGGGGATCGCTACGGCATCGCCGACACCCTGGTTAAGACCCTGGAGCGGGCCAAAGTCTCCCTCTTGGCCCTGAGCTGCGCGGTTTCTTCCATTACCGCCATCGTCAGGGAGGAGGAGCTGCCCACGGCCCTTCAGGTTCTGGGGAAAACCTTTGAGGAGCAGTCTTGAAGGAGAGTTTTCGGTTGGGGTATTTTTCAGATAAAGAGCCAAACTGGTAAAATATAACTAAGACCAAAATACCAAAAACCGAAAGCTGAAAATCCAAGGGAAATGCCATGAAACCCGCCTTTAATCCTGAGATGCTGCCTGGCCTGACGGCAACGGGGTTATTCCCCTCGTTGTTGGAGGACTTCCCGGACCCGGTGCTGGTGGCCAACCGCCAACGGGAAGTGGCATTTATTAATCGAGCTGCTCGGAAGCTACTGGCCGTGCGTCCGGGAGACCCTTGCCCCATCTGCACCTCCAGTTCCGATGCCGGCCGGGAAGAGATGACGCGGTGCCTCGAATTGGGCGAAACCCTGGATCGGGTCTCCGTGCTCCTTAAGACCCGGCATGGCTTGGATGTTCCTCTGACGGCCAGTGCAAGCCCTATCCAAGGGGACGGAAAGAAGCCGGGAGGCTGCCTTATAGTTTTGCGCGACTTGGCCGCGGACCTGCTGGCCCATCCTGTGGTGCAGCTCCAGACCGCCACCCTCTCCAGCATCCTGGAAAACTTCCCCACTCCCTTTTTCATGGTGACCCCGGACCTCATCGTCACCCATATGAATAAGCGCATGGCCGAACTCACCGGGTACACCCGGGAGGAAGTGGTGGGCCGGATGAAGTGTGGCCAGATGCTTAACACGGTGCAATGCGACACCGGAGACTGCGTCTTGCGCCAGGTCATGGATTACCAGAAGGCCGTCTCCGGCTGGCGTCGCGTAGTCCGGGACCGCCAGGGCCGGGAAATCCCCGTGGTAGTCTATGCCTCCACCATCACCGACAAAGCCGGCCGGGTCATCGGCGGGTTTGAGGCCATCCGGGATATTACTCCCCGGGTGGAGGCGGAACGGAAATTTGAACTGCTTATGGAATTGACCCGGGAAGGCATCCTGATGTTGGATGAAAACCAGCGCATTGTCTTCGCCAACGCGAAAAGCGCCGAAATCGCCGGCATCCCCAAAGATGAGCTTTTGGATAAGGAGGTGGGAACAGTCATCTCCCCCCAGCACCAAAGGTCCGCTTCGGACATATCCCATCGGGCCAGGGAGCTAGGCATGCAGTTGGAAGTGCAATTTTGCAGCACCCTGGACCCGCTGCCCAAGTCTCCGCGCTGGGAGCGCCGGGTTTTTGAAACTTCCATCGCCTCCGCCCCCATCGGGAAAAATGTGCTTACCTGTGTCTATCTGCGCGACCTGACCAACCGCATCCGCATCGGCCGGGAGCTGCAGAAGGCCAATTATTTTCTCCAGGACATTATCCGTTGCTCCGTGGACGGAATCGTAGTGGTGGACCGACAGGGGAAACCCCTCATTTTCAACGAAGGGGCCGAGCGTATCCTGGGCTACAAAGCCTCCGAGGTCATCGGCAAGCGGGATATGTTCTTCAAGTTCTACCCCCCGGCCCTGGCTACCGAAATCATGGGGCGTATGCGCAGCAACCAGTTCGGGCCCAAAGACAAGTTGCTGGCCACCCAGGTGAATTTCATCAACAAGTACGGCGAGGAGGTGCCGGTGCGGCTGTCCGCGGCCATTATCCGGGAAGGGAAGCGGGAGATCGGCAGCGTCGGCATTTTCTCCGACCTCCGGGAAGATTTGCGGCTGCGCAAGGAACTGGAACACAGCCAGGCGCAACTCCTCCAGTCGGAGAAGATCGCCTCCCTGGGCCGCCTGGCCGCGGGCGTGGCCCACGAAATCAACAACCCCCTGGCCGGCATTCTTATCTTCGCCGAACTCCTGCAGCGGGACCTGGACCCCCAGGGCCCGGGCCAGCAGAACGTGGAGGAAATCATCGCCCAGACCCTGCGCTGCCAGCAGATCGTCACCCGGCTGTTGGAATTCAGCCGCCAGGCCTTGGGGGAAAAGACCCTGTTCAACGCTAACCAGACCATTGTCCGCTGCGTGGATCTTCTGGCGCATCAGGCCTCTTTTCACAACATCGAGATCATCCTAAACCTGGACCCGGAACTCCCCCAAGTCATCGGCGATCCAGGGCAGATGCAGCAGGTCTTTACCAATTTGCTGCTCAACGCCGCGGACGCCATGAACCACCAGGGAAAGATCACCGTCACCAGCCGACCGGCTCCCCCGAACGAAGGGATTATTTTGACCTTTACGGATACCGGCTGCGGCATTCCCTCGGATATTCGGGAGAAAATCTTTGAACCGTTTTTCACCACCAAGGCTCCGGGCAAAGGCACCGGCCTGGGACTGAGCATCGTCTATGGGGTGATCCAGCGTCATGGCGGATCCGTGGAAGTGCACAGCCCCCTGGAAGGCGGAACCGTTTTCACCATCCGCCTCCCGCTGGAGGTTCCCAATGATGAGGAAGAGTTTCTCAGAGATTTTTAAGCTTTCAGCTATAAAATAATATTGGCAGTCGCAGAGGCAAATCGCTAAGGTTTTACGCAGTAACGTTCCGGAGAACAAAGAGCTGACCGCTGAAAGCTGAAAGCTGTCAGCTTCGAGAGGCAACGGCATGGCCCAGGAATTCACAATTCTCGTGGTGGATGACGAAAAGGTGATTCGGGATGGCTGCACCCTGGTCCTGAAAAGCGAAGGCTACCGGGTGGCCACCGCGGCTAACGGCCAGGAAGCCCTGGAACTTTTGGAGACAACCCCCGTAAACGTGGTTCTCTGCGACTTGAAAATGCCGGTCATGGGTGCCCTGGAAGTCTTGGAACAGGTCGGGCGGCGCTTCCCCA
>VGSW01000182.1 GCA_016874915.1 Deltaproteobacteria bacterium | reverse complement strand
TCTCTCCGGAACGAGTCTTGGAAAAGCTGTCTTTCCAACGCACCGTGGCCGCCCGCCTCCAGGGCCAGACCGTCCAGGGCCTCATCACGCCGACCCCGGCTCAACTGGAACTCTTTGCCGCCCTTAAGATGCCAGCCCCGCAACCGAAAAATCTGCTCGACCCCAGCGCGTAGTGTCGGCAAATTTTTTTACCTAGCTAATTTAACTATTGATTGCCTTTTAAACTGATAATCTCCGGTTAAAAGGACAAAGGGGGGTGGAGTCCCGCGTCGCGGGGTTTGCTTCCCCCACACCTTGTTTGCTTTCCCTACACCCCCAGGTAACGGGCGCTGCTGTCTCCCGGCCTGGCGTGCAGGTAGCGGTCTCGCAAAGGCTCCCCCACCACAAGCGCACAGCCTCCCCAAATTTCCCCCTTCACCCTGAAGCCGTGCACACTATGTGCACACCCATAAAAAGAGGGGTTAGTCTCAATGAGCTAACCCCTTGATATCATTGGCGCGCCTGGCAGGATTCGAACCTGCGACCCACGGATTAGAAGTCAAGGCCCCCGAGCTTCACAAACTCCTCTAATTATTGCAACTTATTGATTTAACGATTGATCTTGTTTCCACGTTTTGGCAGATTTTCCATCCTGTGGCACATTTTGGAGGGAAATTCTCACACAGAGTCTCACACAGCAGATGGCCAACTCCCTACTCCCGGTTCATCCGCTCTCGTAAAATCCCGGACGGCTTGAACACCACCACCTTGCGCGCCGCCAGGATCAGACTCTCTCTGGTCTGTGGATTCCTGCCCCGCCTCGCCGGTTTCTTCCTCACCGAAAATTTTCCGAAGCCGCTGATGAGGACATCTTCCCCCGCCGACAGGGTTTCCTTCATGATGGCCAAGACCCGTTCAACGACCTCCCTGGCCTCGGGTTTTGTCATCCCCACCTGAGTCTGCAAGCCGAGCATTAATTTTTCTTTGGTGAGAGCCATGGTTTCCCCTCGAGGCCAGACCGGATTCAAGAGGTGCATGGGGATAACCACAGGGTATCAACTAATTCCAGGTAATTTCAATGAGTTTTTCTAGTGGCAGGATATCGAGGTTTGGTCCCCGTGCTCGCGGTGCCCCTGGCCTAACGGCGCAGCAGCTTCCAGACCGCGGTGGCGGTCCTCCGGCCCAGGGACCTGAAGCTGGTGGAAGCCCGCATCATGCAGGAGGCGGAAATCGCCGGGGAGGAGTTTTTCTACTCCATCCCCTTCAAGGACAAGGAAGGCAACGTCAAAGCCCTAGAGGACGGCAGCATCGACCTGGCCTATGCCATGATGCGGGACATGGGCAACTGCGCCGTGGAAACCGCAGTGGAGGACGTCTCCGCCCCGGACGGCCATCACTTCCAGTTCACCTCCACCTTCATCGACCTGGAAACCGAAGCCAACTCCACCTGCACGGTGAGGCGCAACGCCAACGACCCCCGGCTGGCGGGCATCCAGGGCAAAGACCCCCAAAGGGCCTACGCATGGCCTTCAGCCGCGGCCCAGTCCATCAGCCAGAGAAACGCCATCAAAGCCGGGGCGCCGGGGGTGTTCTGGAAAAAGGCGGTGGACCTCTTCAAGGGCATGGGCGTGGGCCTGGCCCAGATCGAGAAGGCCCTGGGCAACGCTAGGAAGAGCGGGGCAAAAAGGAGAGCATCCGGCTCCGGGGGTTCTACAAGGCCATCAGCGAAGGCATGGTCACCAAGGAAAGCCTGTTCCCGCCGGTGATATCTTCACAACCTGAAGGCCCCGGCCCAGGAAGCCCAGGGGGAGCCGGGAAAGAATATGGCTTCCGGCGGAAAGGAAAGATTGAAGGCCCTGCGCCGCCGGAGGCGGAGGCTCCTGGGGACGGGGCGCTCTTCGGCGCTTCCACCGCAGCCGGCCCGCCCAAGAATAGAGGCAAGAAGGTGGCGGCCAAGGCCGACCAGGATGAGGATGCCAAGCTCCGGGCCGAATGCGCAAAGCTGGAGGAGGAGAAAAAAGTCCCCTGGGAGGAGATCGCCCGGTCCTTCCCCGGAGAGAGCCTGGATACTGTGCAGGGGTAAGCGCCCGGCCCTGGAGCAGTTTCTCATGTCCCGGAGCTCAATGGGGATCGACCTTTTAACTCAGCAATATCCGTAATCACCCCCGGAGCACCTTTGACAGAGAGAATTTTTGTGTTACATTGTATTTCAGAGTAACACAAAGGAGGTGCTCCGGTGAGAACCAGTAAGCTTGTCACCATTTCCCTGCTTCCTGAACTCCTGGAAGAAGTTGAAAGGCTGGCCAAGGAAGAAAAGCGCACCCGCAGCGAATTTTTCCGGGAGGCCATCCGCCGCTATATCGAGGACAAAAAGTGGGAGCGGATTTACCGCTATGGACGCCTGAAAGCCCAGGAGCAGGGCTTGACCGAAGCGGACGTGGAACAACTGGTCGATGAATCCCGTGCTGAGCAGAGGAATGCTAAGGGTAGTGATTGACACCAACGTCATTATTTCGGCTCTTAACTTCGGCGGCAACCCCAAAGCCGTCCTGGAGTTGGCCAGGAAAAGGCACATCCGCAACATCACCTCACCTTTCATCATCAACGAAATCGAAAGGGTGCTGACTCGGAAATTCGGCTGGCAGATGGAGGTGACCAGAGAAGTCATCAACGACCTTAAAGACTTTTCCCACGTCGTCACCCCCCCGGAAACCATTGCCGTCATCAAGAACCTTTCTGATAACCGCATCCTGGAATACGCCGTGGCGGGCGAGGTCGATTACCTCATTTCGGTTGAACAAAATAGGTCAGCGGCGGGCGGTACTCCCTTAGCTGAATCTATCTGTTAACGATCGATTCCTCTGAAACTTTTTGTGACGTCTCTTCCAGGGCTTGTCGAATTAAGTTACGATAGTCGGAAATAATATGGTAGTTGTCTTTTGTCTCACCGTGGGTTCCACCTGACTCAAATTCGATTGCCTGCCGGAGATGCGGATTAGATTTCTTGGTCAAGAACTGCGAGATATTGCTGAGGTAACGGCCTGCTTGGCCGATATCGTTTCCGATACCAGCTTCGTATAGCCCCTGTTTGACTTCCTCTCGATTGTAGGCTCGATCCTCTTGGGTGATTATGTCCAAAAAAGCTCTGAAGCGTGGAGTAAGATCGCTGGGACGAGTGAGTGATTCGACAATCCGAGCCTTTAACTCGGTTGGCTCCAGATTCGATTTCTCAAGCGAATAGGAACTCTTTCCTGGTTGTTTCTGCTCTTTCGTTTTGGTTTCCTTTTTTTGAATGTAATCCTTTGCTTCGGGGAGGGGGATAATAATCTCAGGATTAATGAAAAGTTCCCCTTCCTGATAGCGATAGGGAGTCAATCGGATACATTCGATGTCGATCTCTGACTCACGAAGCCACAGTACGGCAGAGATCACTTCGGAGTGGAATTCTTTGGAAACCAAGATGATCCTTTGACTCTGGTTCAGATATTCTGGCTCACAGTTGATAAAATCCTCGATTTTAACCTGGGCATCGTCGCTGTCCGTACCAAGATACTCCGCGAAAAGCTTATAAATCTCATCCTGCGAAAAACTGGAGCAGTAAGAAGCGTATTTAATTGCCTGCCACTCGACATCCGCTCCGGAGTTATCTCGTTTCAACTCAATGACGGCCAATGCTCCCTTTTTATCTACCGCAAGCAAGTCAAGACGGCGGCCAGACGGAAGTACCAGTTCCTTCCCGATGATAAGGAGGGGCTCGCCAAGTATTTCGGGTTTGTCTGCAATCCACTCTTGGATGTCGAACCGTTCCCTCAGGTTAAGTTCACTGAACGACGTAGCTGGAATCTCTATTAGTTTCTTGTTATGGATATCGACTCTATACATATTCATACTCCGTTGCCAGCATGGTCATTTCTGGCCTAAGGAAAATTAAGCTACGATTATCTTTTCGCTGGCGGGGAGTTTGCTCAGGGTAAGCTTTTTAAGCTCAACCTTGTTGCTGGCATTGTCGATATCGATGCCGACCAAACGGCCTTGGGCGTCGTAATCCAGCACCACACCCTCGGAAATCTCACGACTCTCTGCACTCGGCTGCTCGGATAGATCGATATACAGGGAGTCCGTATCAGGATAATAGCTGATCTTCATTCTTTGAATCCTCTATCGAGAAACGCATTATGGATGGTGACCTGGTCTTCAAGGGTGACAACCCTCAGGACTCTTCCTCCAAGCTCTTGAACCCGCCCCCAGAATCGCCACCGATTGCCTTCTTGCCGCTCGATTCTGATGGGATTCTCCAAAACCTGAATACACCATTCCTTTTGAAGATAGGGCCTTTTACGCAGTACTTCATTCTCAAAATACGGGCTGTATTGGTATTGTGCCATATGATAATATACGCCTTTAATCACCAAAAAGCTAATAGATTTTAAGCAGGTCCTCCGGCTTGTCCTCTATGAAGAGCGTCCGGATTTCCTCGTCGGTGGGTTCCCCGGCCCGCTTCCAGGCCCCGATCACGTCGATATTCGAATTGCATAATTCCCCCGGCATGTTTAAAATGGCCTTAAGTATTCATCGGAGGCGGCCCATGGAAGCTGCTCAGTCCCACCTTGATCGAATCTTGGACGAGATAGCCTCCTTGTCCCTTGAAGATGAGGAGATTCTGTTGAACATCGTTAAACAGCGCCATATTGAAAGAAAACGGGAACGGATTTTAAAGGATTCCCGAGAAACCATGCGCGCTTATAGAAAAGGTTTGGCCAAAACAGGGACGGTGGACGATTTGATGAAGGTCCTGGAAAGTGATTAAGCTGGTCTGGTATAAGAGCTTTGCCAGAGCTTATAAAAGGCTCCCAAGAAGGAGGCGGCTTACATGCAAACAGGGATAGATAAAGATTTATTGGATAAGTTCAAGGCCGTGGCCCAAGGGCCGGACGCTGATTTATTGAGGGAGTTTCTGGACGTGCTCTATTATCGGCACGAGGAACATGACCGGGAACCTGTGACCGAAGAGGATCGGGCTGCCATAAGGCAAGGGAGGGAGGCCATAAGGCGCGGTGAATTTCTCACTTTGGAAGAGTTGGAAAAAGAACTTGGCCTATGAGCTATTTTCTTCATATTGACAAATCCGCCGCCAAGACTATCAAGAGCCTGGACCGAACTACCATAAATCGAATATTGAGACGACTGAAGGAATTGTTGCAAGATCCGCTTGACCCGCGCCTATCAGACCCGGTGGAGATGAGCGAAGAAGGGGAGCGCAAATCCAGGGTTGGGAACTGGCGCATCTTTTACGAAATCGACGATGACGCCCGCACAGTCAACGTTACCGCAGTCAGACCCCGAGGAAGAGCCTACCGAAAATTTTAGGCGGGCCGAAGTCGGCGGCTAAACAGGTGGTATCGGAATCACGCCAAAGTTCTCATGCCCCTTTATTTCAGGTCTTGAGCAGGTCTTCCGGCTTGTCCTCTATGAAGAGCGCCCGGATTTCCTCCTCGGTGGGTTCCCCGGCCCGCTTCCAGGCCCCGATCACGTCGATGACGGTCTCCACCCCCAGCTTCGCCAGCATCGCCAGAAACACCGGGTCCATGATCTACTCCTTCCTGCTCGTCAGATATGGTACGGCCACGGCCTCGAACAGGCCCAGGGCGGTCTTCATGGCGAAGAGGTCGGTGCGGTTTTGCTATCTATTCTTTTCTTTGTTTTTCTCACTGCCCTTTATCAGTAACCCATTGAAAAGAATATAGATTGCCATAATCAACGCATATCTGCTTGCTGATGAGGTTTTCCCTCAAAAAAGGCCTCCGGAGTTGAAGCTCGGTTTTATTCCGGAGGCCCTTTTTTTCACTTTGCCATGGCCAGGATGTTGCCTCCCACGGTTTGGAGGCGGTGGGTTTCTTCGGCGGACAGGTCCGGGGATTGGGCGGCGCGGGTGTAGGCGTTGATGATATGGAACAGGGTGGGGCCGGGTTCGTGGTGGTAGCCCCGGAGGACGGCTTCCTGTTCTCGCTTGCCCAACTGGAACTGGCGGTTGAAGCTGTTGATGGTGGTCAGAGGGTCATCCACCCGGCTTTCCAGGGAAATGCGGAACTTATCCCGCTGTTGGTGCAACTGGCCGGCCACTTGGGAGAGGACCGTGGGGAGTTCCTCCAGGATCCGCCGGGAGACGTGGCGATAGGCGGCGGAGATCTGCGTCCGGGCGATCAGGCCGTTGGTGCATTTGAGGCGGAGGAAGAAGGCCGAGATGCGCAGGGAGGAGAGACCCACTTCGGAGTTGGCGATGGACAGGCCGGGAGTGATCTTGTCGCCGTTGACCGAGAAGGTCTTGCCACTGTCTGGGATGGACAGGGACAGGAACTGGGCGTCCAGGCGGCATTGGACCTGGACCTCCCCGCCATACCCCAGCTGCTCCAAGCGCTCCACAACCTCCAGATTATCCACGGGCTGGTACCGGGGCGTGAAGATGGCCCGGATACTATCCCCGTCAAACCCAAGTTCTACAGTCAATAATGTAAAGTAATGTAAAATCAGTAAGTTGTGAGGGCGCGATTGTCTGTCGGCACCACATTTTCCCAGGCTCGCACAGGGGGCGGGGGGCTGACCCCGGCGGCCTG
>VGSW01000181.1 GCA_016874915.1 Deltaproteobacteria bacterium | reverse complement strand
AGCCCGCCCCCTACATTTCCGTCATCATCCCGGTATTTAACGAAGAAGACAATCTGCGGGAGTTGGGGGAGCGCCTGATCCGCACCCTTACGGGAATGGATCGGCCCTTTGAGATCATCTTTGTGGACGACGG
This sequence comes from Deltaproteobacteria bacterium, assembly GCA_016874915.1. GTDB lineage: Bacteria > Desulfobacterota > Desulfobaccia > Desulfobaccales > 0-14-0-80-60-11 > VGSO01. Next base: position 6,460 of record VGSW01000181.1, on the reverse strand, counting down.
CTCCACCGACCGCTCCTGGGAAATCCTCACCGAACTTTGCCATCCTCCAGGACAGCGTTATCCTGATCACGTCCATATCCGGGCCGTGCAGTTCCACCGCAATTTCGGCCAGCACCCCGCGGTTTTCGCGGGGTTCCAGGCCGCCCGGGGCCAGGTGATAGTCACCCTGGACGCGGACCTCCAGAATCCCCCGGAAGAAATCCCCCGGCTGGTGGCTAAGCTGGAGGAGGGCTACGACGCGGTGGGCGGCTGGCGCCAGGACCGCCACGATTCCATTTTCCGGCGCCTGCCTTCCCAGGCGATTAATTACATCATGAGCAAGGTCACCGGCGTCAAGCTCCGGGATTACGGCTGCATGCTCCGGGCCTATCGCCGGGAAGTGGTGGACTCCATCAACCGGTGCCAGGAGTCCTCCAGCTTCATTCCGGCCCTGGCCAACCTCTTTGCCCGGCGGGTGGCGGAAATCCCGGTGGGCCACGCCGAAAGGACCCGGGGCCAGTCCAAATACAGCCTCATCAAGCTCATCCGGCTGAATTTCGACCTGATGACCGGGTTTTCCTTCCTGCCTATCCACCTGGTGGGGCTGATGGGCATCGCCATCGCGGTGCTGGGGCTGGCCTTCGGCCTGTTCCTGTTCATCCGCCGGTTCTTCGTCGGCCCGGAAGTGGAAGGGGCCTTCACTCTGTTTGCCATCCTCTTTGTCCTGGTGGGGCTCAACACCCTGGGCCTGGCCCTCATCGGCGAATACGTGGGCCGCATCTACCGGGAGGTGCGCCAGCGGCCCCGCTATGTCATCCGCCAGACGTTGGGGCCGGGGGAATAAGGCAGTTTTCGGTTTTCAGTTTTCGGTTTTCGGTTAAAAGATACTGAGGTAACAATAAGTCGAGGCTCATTTCTTCTCGTCCCCAAGCTTAGCTTGGGAACTAGATGTTAAAATACGGAAACTTTAACATGCGCCTAATCTTCATGGGCTATCACAATGTGGGCTACTATTGTTTGGAGGCCCTCATTGACCTGTGCCGGGAGTACGGGGATGAAATCGCCGCGGTGGTCACCCATGCCGACGACCCCGGGGAGAGCATCTGGTTCGCCTCGGTGCGGGACCTGGCCTTTAACCATTATCTCCCGGTCTATCAGCCCGACAACCCCAACGACCCGGATTTCGTCCGGGCCATGGCCAAACTCCAGCCGGATTTCCTCTTTTCCGTTTACTACCGCCACATGCTGAAAAGGCCGATGCTGGAGTTGCCCCGGCTGGGGGCCTTGAACCTCCACGGCAGTCTCCTGCCCCGCTACCGGGGCCGCTGCCCCCACAACTGGGTGCTGATTAACGGCGAAACCGAAACCGGGGTGACTCTGCATTACATGGCGCCCAAGGCCGACCAGGGGGACATCGTGGCCCAACGGTGCGTCCCCATCGCCCTGGACGACACCGCGGCGACGCTGCTGGCCCGCCTCACTGCCGCCGGGGAGGACCTGATGCGGGAGACTTACCCGCTGCTGCGCCACGGCCAGGCCCCCCGGATGCAGCAGGACCACAACGACGCCTCTTATTACGGCGGCCGTCGCCCCGCAGACGGCCTCATTGACTGGGCCCGGCCGGCCTTTGAAATCTATAACCTGATCCGGGCCGTCACCCATCCCTATCCCGGGGCCTTCACCTATTACCGGGGGAAAAAGCTGTTCATCTGGCGGGGCCAGCCCATTAAGGCCGCGGCCTCTGCGGCCCACGCCCCGGCTCCTCCGGGCCGGGTGCTGACGGGCCTGCCGGGCCACGGGCTGCTGGTGGCCACCGGCGACGGCCACTTCCTGGTGCAAGAGGCCCAATGGGAAGGGGAGCCGGAATTCTCCGGCCCCATCCTGGCCACCTGGCGGCATTTGGTGGGGGAAAGACTGGGGTAATCTAGTTATGAAGACAATAGATAATTTCTATACTGCCGAGCATAGGAGGTTGATCGAAAATCTTAATAATATAAGCGATGATTTATTAAAAGCAAAATGGTATTTTCTGGCTGCATTGGCTTCATTAGGAATAACTTATAGTTTTATTTTACACAAAAGCGTATCTTGGATCAATTTAATAAATAATTGCTTAAATATAAAAAGGCAAATTGATTTTGAGTCTCCTTTTTTAACTATTGCAATCTTTGTTGCAGGTTTCCTAGGTAATATTGTTTTTTGGCTAATAAGTAAATATAGCCTTTCGCATGGCTTTCTCTATCGAATCATTCAAGGAAAGGCGGCCAAAAAAGAATATTATTTTAGCGAAAAATTAAGAAATATTAATGACGATCAAAAAGAAATAATGGAAAGATGGATAAAGGATCCCTCAGAAATGAAACAATTCTATGATGATGGAAAGTTAAAGTATGAATTCCTGCCAGATCAATTCTATCCAATCTTTTGGATGTCTTTGTGGGCCATAATGGTCAATTCAGCATTAGCCACTATATTATTATATAACAATAAAGAATATTATCTTTATTGTCTTCTAATTCCTATGGCTGCTATAATGATTGCCAATTTATATTATTATATAATTGATAAAATAAATAGATTTATAATTAATTTCTGTGAATTTAAAATTGAAGCAAAATATAATGATAAATCTATACATTTTTATTCTTTGCCACATTGGCGGGAATGCTTAATATCTGGGTTATTTATAAGTCTTATTGTTACCTTTCCTCTTTTATTTATTTTTATTGTTACCTTACCTCTTTCTTTAACTTATGGGGCATGGATATTATATATCTTTTCCTTTATTTGGTTTTTTTGGGTACCGATATTGGGAATAATAATTCATCTATGTAAATTTATTTTTCCGCGATTTAAAGGATTTCTTAAAGTGGAAGTTGAGGAAGAAGAGCGAACTAGCTTAATAAATGTAAATTTAAGATGCAAATCATTTGCTACTTTAAGGCACATGAGTATGCTATTATATATAATTGTTTAAAAAACAATTTCTTATGGAACTATTATGAAAATATTAATCTTAGGAGTCAACGGCTTCATCGGCAACGCCCTGGTGCGGCGCATCCTCCACACCACCGACTGGGACGTTTACGGCATGGACCTCTACTCCAACAAGCTGGACCATGCCCTGGGGCACCCCCGGTTCCGCTTCCTGGAGGGCGACATCGCCATCAACAAGGAGTGGATCGAATACCATATCAAGAAGTGCGACGTGGCCCTGCCCCTGGTGGCCATCGCCACCCCCATGGCCTACGTGAAAAAGCCCCTGACGGTCTTTGAGCTGGACTTTGAAGAAAACCTGCGCGTCGTGCGTCAGTGCGTGCAATACGGCACCCGCATCATTTTCCCGTCCACCTCGGAAGTGTACGGCATGTGCGCCGACCCGGAGTTTTCCGAAGACGACAGCACCCTGGTCCTGGGGCCCATCCACAAGCAGCGCTGGATTTACTCCTGCTCCAAGCAGCTCCTGGACCGGGTCATCTGGGCTTACGGTCAGGAGGGCAAACTCCAGTTCTCCATGATCCGCCCTTTCAACTGGATCGGCCCCAAGCTGGACGACCTGGACGCCGCCAAAGAAGGGTCCTCCCGGGTGGTGACCCAGTTCATCCTCAACCTTCTCCAGCGGGAACCCATCAAGCTGGTGGACGGCGGCTTCCAGAAGCGCTGCTTCACTTACGTGGAAGACGGCATCGACGCGCTCATGGCCATTATCCAGAACCCCGGCGGCATCGCCGACGGCCAGATCTTCAATATCGGCAACCCCGACAACGAGGCCTCGGTGAAGGAACTGGCCTACTTGCTCCGGGACCTGTTCGTGCAACACCCGGACCACCGCCATGACGGGGTTTATTCGGAAATTGTGGAGACCCGCCACGAAGACTACTACGGCAAGGGTTACCAGGATATTGTGAGCCGCAAACCCTCCATCGAGAAGGCCCGCCAGCTCCTGGGCTGGGAACCCAAGACCGACTTGGGCACCTCCTTGAAGATCACCCTGGACGCCTTCCTGGAGGAGGCTAAGGGAAGTGCGGTTTAGCGGTTCTGCGGGTTAGCGGGTTAGTAGTTACTATTGGTTTTGATCTTTTGAACCCGAAGCAGATAACTTGATCATTGACGGCTTAATCGCTAAACTGCTAAACCGCCAAACCGCTATCTGATGTACCCGAACCTAAATTGAAAAACCAAACCGGAGACCACTTGTCGCCGCGGCTGGCCATCAAAATAGACGTGGACACCCTGGAGGGCTACCTCCGGGGGGTGCCGGCGCTTTTGGAGGTTTTGGCGGATTTTGAGGTCCGGGCCAGCTTTTTCCTGGCCTTGGGCCCGGATAATTCCGGCAAGGCCGTGTTCCGCGTTTTCCGCCACCAGGGTTTTTTGGCCAAAATGCTGCGCACCCGGGCCCCGGCCATTTACGGTATCAAGACCATGCTGTACGGCACCCTGCTCAAAGCGCCCCTCATCGGCGCCGCGGCCCCGGAGATTCTCCCCCGCATCGCGGCCCAGGGCCACGAAGTGGGCCTCCACGGCTACGACCACGTGCGCTGGCACGACCATTTATTTGATTTGACCAGGGAAGGAGTAGCCCGGGAAATCAGCCTGGCCCAGGAGACCTTCACCGCGCTCCTGGGGTGGCCGGCCCGGTCTTTCGCGGCTCCGGGCTGGCAGTGCAGCCGGGAGAGTCGGGAAGCCCTGGCGGCTAGAGGTTTCCTTTACGCCAGTGACACCCGGGGCCGGGCCCCTTACTTTCCCCGATTTGGAGAGCGGGTTTTGCCGATGTTGGAGATTCCCACCACACTCCAGACGTTGGACGAACTCCTGGGTCTGGATGGCTGCCTCCCCCAGGATTTCACCCGCCTGGTCTTTAAACGCCTGGAGGCGTCCAGCCCCCAGGTGCTGACGGTCCATGCCGAAATGGAAGGCGGGCCCTTTCTCCGGGAATTCGCCAACTTGCTCCATCAAGGCCGGGACCTGGGGGTAGAGTTTTTCCGCCTGGAAGACTGGGCCAGGGAGTTGTTATTGAACCCCCAGGACCTTCCCGTATCCAGGGTTGAATCCATCCGCCTGCCCGGCCGGGCCGGACGGGTGTCCGGCCAGGGGCCGCGGGAGGGCCGGTCCCCATGGTAGCCGCCATCATTCCCGCGGCCGGCGTGGGCGCGCGCATGGGGAAGCAGACCCCCAAGCCCTATCTCCTCGTGGGCGGGAAACCCATCCTGGCCCACACCCTGGAAGTTTTTGAATCCATGAAGGAAATCCGGGAAGTGGTTCTGGCGGTGCACCCCAACAACCTGGATTACTGCCAGGAACGGGTGATTGGCGAATACGGTTTCAAGAAGGTGCTCCGCCTGGTGCCCGGGGGCAAGGAACGCCAGGACACCGTATATCACGCCCTCAAGAGCATCCAGCGGGAAGAGGGCCTGGAAATCATCCTGGTGCACGACGGCGTCCGCCCCTTTATCACCCCGGAGCAGGTCCGGGGGGTCATCCAGGGCGCCCGGCGCTTTGGGGCCGCCATCCTGGGCATCCCGGCCCATGACACCTTAAAAAGGGTGGATTCCCAGGGCCAGGTGATTAATACCCTGGAACGCCGGGATATCTGGCAGATTCAAACACCCCAGGCATTTCAGGCGCCTCTGTTGTGGCGGGCCTTTGTGGAAGCCTACAGCCAGGACTTTTACGGCACCGACGAGGCCTCCCTGGTGGAGGCCCTCAACTTGCCGGTGATGGTGGTCCCGGGGTCGTCTTTAAACATGAAGATCACCACCCCGGAGGATTTGCAGTTGGCGGAAGCCTTGCTGCCGCTGTTCCGCCAAAAACCCAGGAGGAAATCCCGTGCGGGTCGGCCAGGGGTATGACGCCCACCGCTTGGTGGAAGGCCGCCGCCTCATCCTGGGGGGGGTGGAAATTCCCTACCACTTGGGCCTTCTGGGCCACTCCGACGCGGATGTGCTGTGCCACGCGGTGGGTGACGCCTTGTTGGGGGCCATAGGCGCCGGGGATCTGGGGACCCACTTTCCCGACACGGACCAGGAATATAAGAATATTTCCAGCCTCGTTCTCCTGGAACGCATCATGGAGTTGGTGGAGGCCCGGGGACTGCACCCGGTGAACGTGGACGCCACCGTGGTGGCCCAACGGCCCCGTCTGGCTCCTTACATCCCCCGGATGGCCGAAAACCTGGCCGCGGTCCTGGGCCTGCCCCAGGACGCAGTGAACGTCAAGGCCACCACCACCGAGGGCATGGGCTTCGCCGGGCGGGAGGAGGGCATCGCGGCCTATGCGGTGGTCCTGTTGGCCCCCGGCCCGGCGGAATGGGAGCCGGAAGATACGGGGTTTTAGTTGCCAGTGATCAGTAGTCAGTAGTACTACTACGTTAGATAATATCTCCCATATCGCCCATGATAGGCCAACCATTGGATATTACTGACAATCAGTTTTGTCACCCTGAGCCGTAGGCGAAGGGTCTAGATTCTTCGCTTCGCTCAGA
>VGSW01000180.1 GCA_016874915.1 Deltaproteobacteria bacterium | reverse complement strand
GGGCCAATTCCTGGCCCTCCAAACGGCGGAAATAGCGAGCATAGGGCGCAAAGTAATCGGCAATATCCGGAAAAATAACCTCCTTGGACATGGAGCTAACATACTATAATATCCTTTAATAAGCAAGATAATCTGTCGGAGTAGTATTAATATAGTCTCGCTCACGTTCGTCGGGCGTGACGACCTTGATTCCGTATTTTCCCAGACGCTCTCGATAAAAGGGTTGCTCCATTGTGTATTTCGTGCCCAGCAATGCTACGGTACGTAACCCTTTTCCTCGTATCCTTTCGCCCGTGGCGTCGGCGATATGGATGACGGGAATGCCGACTTTTGCTTCGATGAGATCGGCTTGAGAATTTAACGTGTTGGAGGCGATGACGATAAAATCCGCACCCCCACGTTTCAGCCGTTGCGCGGCATCAAACATCGTTTTGATCAGCAGCGCCCAGTCGCCGCGGTCAGCCATTCGCTCCTGCTTGGAAAACTCTCCGAACTCGATGGAAAACATCAGTATTTGCGCGGAGTGCAATCCGCCTAATTTCTCGCGTACCATTTCGTTCATCAGCCGATAGTATTCGGCGGACGACGCCCAGCTCACTCCACCTATGATGCCGATCGTCTTGATCTGTTGTTCTTTTGAGGCAACCTCATTCGGCAGCATCTCATTACGAGTGTCAGCCTTCCGCAGATTTGCGCTCTGGGAGGCAACGCATCCGCTAATTGCTATCATTACCAACAGCATAAGAAGCAGCTTGTTATATGTGGATCTCGTGTTCATAGCTTCATCCTTTCTTCCCAACGGCGAAGCTAAGCGGGCGGCCAGCCTAATGGCAACCACTTGTGGACACCACATACCAACCCGAAGTCTATCACGCCGGGATCCTCGCCGATCCACTTGAGCGCCTTGTTCTGTACAGCCTTTTACTGTGCTATTCAAGGGCAACCCAACCCCCATAGGTGCTGTCCCCAATATTGCTTTTGTAGTTGAGGGAATTCCCTCTGCAGTAGATACGACCCCCCTTCAAATACTGAGCTATCTTAGCTGGCGACAAGTATGCCGGTGCACTAAGCAGGATATGGATAGGGTTAGGTCTAACGTTGCCTTTCACCACCGTTATCCCTTTCTCTGCGCATACCTGTCGGATAATATCTCCCGAAATTATGCCGCAGTCTTGTCCACAGCGCTCGAAAAATGGTTTTTGGGAGTTCTATGGCCTAGTAAAATCTCCCAAACGGTCCTCATCTCAAAGCCAATTTTCCTCCCAGGGGGCAACATAGCGCAAATTGCGGCGAAAAGTCAATTTTCTCCAGATTTCGGGCATGCCAATCCCTTGGCGAGCAGATGCTGTCTGGCTGGGGAGCCTAGGCGCCCCAGGCCAGCACCGCCCGGTAATGGTGGGCAGGGGAAAGGCCGAGGCGATATGGACAGACCACTTGGGGGTGTAAGTACTGGCTATATGCTGGGGAGAGGCGGTATTCAAGGATAGCGGTTAACTTGCCATGATCGACAATTATCGCTTGATAGGTAAAAACTTTAGATATGGTGGATATAACGATCAATTCGTTAATTCCAAACATATTCAGCAAGACTCTTATCTTACACGTGGAGGTGCTGATGCCGAATCCAATCCGTTTAAAACCGTTCCCGGCGCCGGGGCAGGATCAGGGTCAGGCCCGCCAGGATGACGCAACCCCAGGCGAACCAATCCCCGTAGCGGGTATAAAGGGTGCCGCCGGTGAGGAGGGGCAGGTCCATTGTCTCCGCTGCGGGGACAAAGAGATCCGACTGCCACAGGATGCGGCCCGCGGGATCAATGAATGCGCTGATGCCGGTATTGGCGGCCCGGGCCAGGGAGACCCGGGACTCCACCGCCCGGATGACGGCAATGGCCAAAGACTGGTAGGGCGCGCTGGTGGTGCCGTACCAGGCGTCGTTGGTGATATTCACCAACAGCTTGGCGCCGTTCTCCACCTGGGGCCGGCTTAAATACGGAAAGATGGATTCATAACAGATCAGCGGCCCCACCGGACCTTCCGGCAAATCAACCACCTTGCCCACCGGGCCTTCGGCAAAGTCGCCCACCATGGGGACCATCTTCCCCAAAAAGGGCAGGTAACGCTTCAGGGGCACATACTCGCCGTAGGGCACCAGGTGGGCCTTGTCATAATAGCCCGCCACTTCCCCCTGGGGCGACAGCAGGTAAGCCCGGTTGAAATAGCTCTCCCCCTGGGGGGTAAGCTCCCAGGCGGGGGCGCCGAACAGGAGGTAACCATCGCTCTCCTTGGCGATTTCCTGGACCGTGGCCGAAAGCTGGGGGGTGCGCAGGTAAAAGAATGGCGCCGCGGTCTCCGGCCAGATGATGAGGCGGGCGCCCTTGACCTTCCGGGTCAGCTCCCCGTACCGCTCCAGGGTGGCCTGGACCATCTCCTTTTTCCACTTGTCCCCCTGCTTGATGTTCCCCTGGACCACGGCCACCTTCAGCTTGGGGGCCTGAGCCATCTTTTGCTCAATATCCCCTAAACGGTAATGGCCATAACCCACCCAGGCGAGAACCAATAGCGCCGCCACCGGCAGGTGGCGAAGTTGCAGCCCCCGCCCTTTTTCCGGATAAAACACCGCGAACAGGCTCACGTTAATGAGGACCAGCAGGAAAGAGAGGCCGTACACCCCGGTGACGTCAGCGGCCTGGAGGAGCAGGGGAAACCGATACAGCCCGTTGCCCAGCAGTTCCCAGGGGAAGCCGCTGATGATGTAGGTCTGTCCCATTTCCAGGGCCACCCACAAAACGGGGGCAAACCACAAGAGGCTGTAGCCCCGGGCCGCGGCCCAATTGACCCCCAAGGCCCACAAGGCCCGGTAGAGGCTCAAGTACCCGGCCAGGACCAGCAGAACCCCGATCCCCAGGGGCAACGGCAACCCCCCGTACACCGTGGTGACATAGACGATCCAGTAGAGCAGTCCGCAATAAAAGGCCAGCCCCGAGAGCAGCCCCAGCCAGAACGCGCCGTTCCGGGACTTCCCGCGGACGGCCCACAGCAGTGGAATCAAACCCACCGGCAGCAGCCAATTATAATCCCACTTGGGAAAAGCCGCGGCCATGAGCAGACCGGAAACAACCGCGGCCAGGAGGTGTGAAAAGCCTATACGCATATTGAACCTTTTAAAATGTGATGTGGGGGGAGGGCCAGGGCCTTTCACAGGCGGGACGCCTGTGCCACTGGCCCTGCCCTCCCCCCACACCCCCCTCCCAACCCGTGTAAGGCCTTAAGGGATTGGGGGAGGGGGTGTGGGGGAGGGGGTAAGGGCTTATGCCCTTAGCCCCCTTCCCCACGTAAACTTTATTCTTCCTCCAGCATTACCGCCCGCGCCCGGACCTGTTTGGCCCGGCGTTCGTCCGCGGCGGTGACGGTGAGTTCCAGGTTTTCCACCATCACCCGGTCGTTGACTTGGGGGACCCGGCCCAGGAGGTGGATAAGGAGGCCGCCCACGGATTCGAACTTGCCTTCGGGCCGGGGGAGGCCGAAGTGGTCCATGAGGTTTTCCACGTCCAGGCGGGCGTCCACCAGCACGGACCCGTCCTCCCGGGGCACGATCCGGGGTTCCATGCGGTCGTATTCGTCGTAAATCTCTCCGACAATCTCTTCCAGAATGTCTTCCAGGGTGATGAGGCCGGCGGTGCCCCCGTATTCGTCGATGACGATGGCGATGGCGGTTTTGCGCGCCACCAGGTCCCGCAGCAGGTCGCTGATCTTTTTGCTTTCGGGGATGAAGTAGGCGGGGCGCAGCACCCGGCCCAGGTCCCAGGTTTCCGGGGGTTGCTGCCAGAAGACCAGGAGGTCTTTGGCCAGGAGGATGCCGGCGATATGGTCGATGTCGCCCTCATAGACCGGGATGCGGGAGTGGCCTGTTTCCAGGATGAGGGCGATTATTTGGTCCAGGGGGGTATGGCGCTCCACTCCCGCCATTTCCAGGCGGGGGACCATGATTTCCCGGACCAGGGTATCTCTGAACTCAAAGATACTCTCAATGAGTTCGCCTTCCTGGCGGCTGATAAAACCGCGCTCTTCCCCCACGTCCAGGATGCTCTGGATTTCCCGTTCCAGGTCTTCCGGCTGGGTGATGGCGCGGCGGGCGAACCAGCGCTGCCGGAGGCGTTTTAAGAAGCCAGGGGCTGACCTCTCGGCCTCCTCCATGCTCAACCTCGCATCTGCTCCCGCTCCTGGCGCATGAGGCGTTCCACCGTCCGGACTTCCCGGGGGAATTCCAGACCCCGGTCCAGGAGATGGTGCTCGTAGCGGGTTATGCCGAAGATCTCGCTGGCGTAAGCCACGGCTTGGCCGTAGTCGAAATCTTTGCAGGAAAAAATGTCCAGGCTGAGATAGTTCCGTTCCGGGAAGGTATGGATGCTGATGTGGCTTTCGGCAATGAGGACGAAGCCCGAGACCCCCCAATCTTCCGGCACCTTACCGTAGTACTTGAAGACATAAGGAGGCATGATTTTGGTCATCTCAATCAGGTCTGGGCACCGCTCCAGAAACTCATATATCAAGTCCAGATTCGCTAACCGCTCCGGATTGCAGCCATAGCCATCCAAGGTAAGATGCATTCCGAAGCCAATCGGCGGTTTGTTCAAGGTTGCGTCCTCCTCGCACTAGTTTCAGGGCGCCACCGGGGAACACCCATGTGGTTTCATGTTTCGGACTCTTGCCGGCGAGGTCCCGGATTAGGTCCCGGGAAAAAAAGTATTGGGCCCCGGCATCGGTTCGAAGAGCACGAGGAAAGGAGCACCGCCCCATATTTTTACCTTCGAAACCTTGTAACCCCGGCCCGTTGAGGGCTTCAGGGGTTACCCAGCATAACCCAATCCTTCACCCAGCAAGTTTATTAAGATACTGTATCCATTATGAGTGGGCCGGTCAAGATTTTTTTGTGACTTCTAAAGCGGTTGAAGGAGATAAATCGGCCGGGGCGTCATTAGCTATTGACGGCGCCGGGACAGGTGGTAAATTAAACCAGTTATCTACCAGTCAGGAGGAAGATGCGGTGGCTTATGTCGCCCCTTTCCGGGGGCTCCATTATAATCCTCAGAAGGGGCTCAACCTCGAGGAGGTGGTAACTCCTCCCTATGATGTCATCAAGCCGGAAGAACGGGAGGTTTTCGCGGCCCGGCACCCTTACAACATGGTGCACCTGATCTTGCCCCAACCCCAGCCGGGGGACGATCAGTTCCACAACCGCTATACCCGGGCCGCGGCCCTTTATCGGCAATGGCTCCAGGACTCCATCCTGGTGCGGGATCCGGAGCCGGCTTTTTATTACTGGGAGACGGAATTTGAGGTGGAAGGTCGGACCCATAACCGCACCGGCTTTGCGGCCCTGGTGCGCCTGGAGTCTTTGACCGGCGGGGTGATCCGGCCCCATGAGCAGACTTTTTCCGCGGCCAAGGCCGACCGGCTGGAACTGCTGAAACATGCCCAGGCCAATTTTTCCCCCATTTTCTCCCTCTACTCCGACCCCCAGGACCGGGTCCTGGAGGCCCTGCGCCAGGCCCGGCCGCCGGAGCCTCTCATGGCCTTCACCGATGTGGGCGGTTACCGCCAGCGGCTCTTCCGGGTGAGCCGGCCCCCGGTTCTGAAAGAGGTCCACCAGGCCCTGTTGGATAAGGCCCTATTCATCGCCGACGGCCACCACCGCTACGAGACTTCCCTTAACTTTCAGAAATTGATGAAGCAGCGCTATCCCCACGCTTCCCCGTTGGCGTCCTTCAAATTCACCCTGATGTACCTCTCCAATATTTTCGATCCCCACCTGGTCATTCTCATGGCCCACCGCATGCTGGGGGGCCCCCGGTTCAAGACCCTGGAAGAGGGCGCCTTCCTGAAGCGGATGGCGGAGTATTTTGAGATTGAGCCGCTGCCCCCCCTGGGCCAGGCCAATGGACCCTACGAGGAATTTCTGCCACAGAAGCTGAAAGAGGCTCAACCCCGGGACACGGTCTTCATTGTCCTGGGCTTCGGCAACAAGGTCTGGCGGGTGAAGCTCAAGCCGGGCATCCGGGAAAAGGTCCTGGAGCGCCAGATGCACCGCTCCCTGGCCCAACTGGACGTCACGGTGCTGAACTTCTTGATTTTTGAAAAGATCCTGGGGCTGGACGCCAAGGCCCAGGATGACCAGGAGACCTGCAAATATTCCAGCAAGATTCCCGACGTCCTGGCGGCCCTAAAACGCCGGGAGGCCTCCATGGCCTTTATCCTCAACCCCACCCGCATCGAGCAGGTCCAGGAGGTGGCCTCCACCGGGTTCATCATGCCCCGGAAGTCCACCTATTTTTACCCCAAGGTGATGACCGGCCTGATCTTCAACCCCATCAACCCGGAGGAAGAAATAGTGGTGCCGGGATGAGGCAGTAATCAGTAATCAGTATTTATTTATAAGGCTTTCTTTATTATATTCACCCAGATTTTCCATTTTTCGGAGTTAAGGCAAAAATCGAAAATGACAAAAAGACAGTCCCCATGTTACCGGAGACCGGGGACCGGAGACCGGGGATCGGAGCCGGGGGGCCACCCGCCTGGAGCGAGGTTCGCTCAACGCCATTCCTTCAA
>VGSW01000179.1 GCA_016874915.1 Deltaproteobacteria bacterium | reverse complement strand
TTTTAAAACCTTCAATTTAACATAAATTTTAGTATAATTAATCAGTTATGCCGGCTTTGCTAGTGAGCCGTCACCTTAAACTATAAGCTATTTCAAAACCGATTTTTTGTCACCCTGAGCCGCAGGCGAAGGGTCTAGTCCTTGAAATTACTAGATTCACTTCTAACAACTGACAACTAACATGTGGAAACGACTCAGTCTTAGGTCCCGAATATTCCTCGTCCTGGCGGCCCTGGTATTGACCACCCTGGCCGGCGGCCTGGTCACCATCTGGCACAACGAGGCCATGGACGCCCTGTTCACCTCCCTGGTGGACAACAACGTCAGGTCCTTCCAGGCCGCGGGGGAGTTGGAAGCCGCGCTGCTGATGCAAAAGGGGTTTGCCACTTATTATTTCCTGGACGGCAATACCGAGTGGCTGCAGCAATTAGACCGGTACCACCAAACCTTCCTGGAATGGCTGCAGAAGGCCCGGCAGTCGGCCTATACCGACGCCATGCGGGAACTCATCCAGGAGATCGACACCCGGTATGGCCGCTACTACGAGGACCGCAACCAGGTAATCCAGTTTTACCGGGAAGGGAAGCGGGATGAGGGCGCCCGGCTGCACCCGGCGGTGCGCCTCCAGTTCAATGAACTCTCGAACCTTTGCAACCGCTATCAATTGATCCAGGAATACGCCATCAACCGGGCCCGTACCGAGAGCCAGGGGCGGGCCCGGTTCATCAACACCCTGGCCCTGGTCATCATGCCCAGCGTGGTGGTCCTGGCCCTGGTCCTATCTTATATTTTACTCAAGCAAATCCTGGAGCCCATCCGGCGATTGGCCATAGAAACGGGTCCGCCCAATCCGGTCAAAGTGGGGTCCGATGAGGTCACGGCCTTGAGCCGGCGGGTCCACAGCCTCATGGAGGACGTGGACCAGGCCCAGACCGAATTGGAGCGGAGCCAGGAGTATCTGCTCCAATCGGAGAAGTGGGCCATGGTGGGGAAACTCGCGGCGGGGGTGGCCCACTCCATCCGCAACCCCCTGACCTCGGTGAAGATGCGGCTTTTTTCCATGGAACGCCACCTCCATCTCTCTTCCACCCAGAAGGAAGACTTTGAGGTGATCTCCGAAGAAATCCGCCACATCGACGCCATTGTCCGCAACTTCCTGGAATTTTCCCGGCCCCCCAAACTGAAGATGGCCCGAATCAGCCCTTCGGAAGTGGTGGACATGACCCTCCAGCTCCTGCGCCACCGCCTGGACTTGTACGGAGTTAAGGTGGAAGTGAAGCGTCTAAGGTTGCTGCCGGAAATCCTGGCGGACCCTGAGCAGTTGAAAGAGGTCCTGGTGAACCTCCTGGTCAACGCCTGCGAGGCCATGCCCGGTGGCGGCCAGGTTGCCATTTCCGAAGAAGTAAGAGCCGGGGCCGAAGGCAGGGCCGTGGTCCTCAAGGTGAGCGACAACGGGCCGGGCATTCCCCAGTCCATTCAGGACAAGGTCTTCCAGCCGTTTTACAGCACCAAGGAAGAGGGCACGGGCCTGGGTCTGAGCATCGCCTCCCGCATCGTGGAGGAGCACGGCGGCAGCCTGAACGTGGCCTCCAGGGAGAATGAAGGCGCCACCTTCATCATCACCCTGCCCTTCTTGGAAGAGGACCAATGGGCGATATTCTGATAGTGGATGACGACCACCAGTTGCGCCAGAGTTTCAAAAAGCTCCTGGCCGCGGAAGGCCACACGGTCCGGACCGCGGCCAGCGGCGAGGCGGCCCTGGAACAGGTCCGGGAGAGCCTTCCCGACCTGGTGATCATGGACATTCGCATGCCGGGGCTGGATGGCCTGGAAACCTTCCGGCGGATGCACCTCATCGAACCCCGGCTGCCGGTCATCATCATGACCGCGTACGGCACCACCGAAACCGCCATCGAGGCCACCAAGCTGGGAGCCTTCGATTACGTCCTTAAGCCCTTCGAAATTCCCGATATTCTGAGCCTCATCGGCCAGGCCCTGGAAGCCGGGCGCCTCATGCGCCGCCCGGTGGAAATGGACGTGGCCCCGGAAAAGGCTGCGGCCGACGCCCTCATCGGTAAGAGCCGGCCCATGCAGGAGGTGTACAAGGCCATCGGCCGGGTGGCCCCCACCGACGCCACCGTGCTCCTCCGGGGAGAATCGGGCACCGGCAAGGAACTGGTGGCTCGGGCCATCTATCAACACAGTCTCCGGGCCGGGAAGCCCTTCCTGGTGATCAACTGCGTGGCCATCCCCGAGACTTTGCTGGAGAGCGAGCTGTTCGGCTATGAAAAAGGCGCGTTCACCGGCGCGGTGAGCCGCCGGGTGGGCAAAATCGAACAGGCCCATGGCGGCACCGTGTTCCTGGACGAAATCGGCGATATGCCCTTCAGCATCCAGGCCAAGATTCTCAGGCTGCTGCAAGAAAAGAGCATCGAGCGCCTGGGGGGACGGGAACCCATCCCCGTGGACGTGCGCATCATCGCCGCCACCAACCGGGACCTGGAGACCGCCCTGGCCCAGGGCCGCTTCCGGGAAGACCTTTACTACCGCCTCAACGTGGTGACCTTGTGGCTGCCCCCCTTGAGAGAGCGCCGGGACGACATTCCCTTCCTGGCCGAGTATTTCCTGGCCCGGTTTTCCCGGGAGATGGGCCTGGCCAACCCGGGGATGACCGGAGCCGCCAAGGTCATGCTCAGCAACCACCCGTGGCCCGGCAACGTCCGGGAACTGGCCAACGCCATGCAGAAGGCCCTCATTTTCAGCCGGGGCTACCCCATTCACCCGGAAGATTTGTCCCGGGCCATCGGCGGGGAGGCGCCGGTCCGGGAGGAGGAACCCCAGACCCAGGAATCCATCCGCCAGTGGATCCGCCAGGGTTTGGTATCCGGAGACGGCAAGCACGTCTTCGATGAGTTCATGGACCGCTTCGCCTCGCTGCTTATCTCCGAAGCCCTGGATTTGACCGGCGGCAACCGCAGCCGGGCCGCCAAACTCCTGGGCATCTCCCGCCCCACCCTCCTGGCCAAAATTGACAAATACCGCCTTAAGGTGGAGACTTCAGTGAAAATGGAAGGGTCTTAATCCGCAGATTTTACAGATTGCGCAAATATATTTTTATTCGATTATTGCCTTTGCTCCGGAAAGGCAATCCAGGGGGGCATCTTAGAAAAAATCTCCCTATTTCGAGAGAGACCACCAATCAAAAAATATGAGTGGCACAGGCCTCTGGCCTGTGGGCGCCGTCTGTTCTGCCAAGAAATCATCCCACAGGCTGGAAGCCTGTGCCACTCATTTTGTTTTTCATTTCAGCCAGAGGCAGCCGATAATTCAGAGGCCCTTCCCCGAGTTAAGGCAACAATCGGTATTTTTAAAATCTGTGTTAATCTGCGTAATCTGGGGATTATCCCGGTATTTTACAAACTGTAAAAAATGGCGACAGGCTTGCTTTTTCCGGTAAAACCCAGGAACCTTTTCCTTCTAATCTTTCTCAAGTAATTTCAGCCCCTTATCCTTCAAGCCACATTTTATTTAATTGGCATAAGCCTTGCTCCCTTGTGAGCCAAGGTGAAGCCTGTGGTGCAGCCGTTTAAAATTTTAATTGCGGACCGCAACCGGCATGTGCGGGAATTCTTGCGCCGGGAGCTCACCGCGGAAGGCTACCAGGTGGAGGTGGCGGGAGACGGTCGGGAGGTGCTGCTGCGCTTTGACCGCGAGTCCCCGCCGCACCTCCTTATCCTGGACCTGGAAGTGCCGTACGTCATGGAACTGGAGGTCCTGGCCCGCCTCAAGGCCCGCCGGCCTCCGGTCCCGGTGGTGATTCATACCTGTCTGCCGGAGTCGGTGAATCAAAACGGCGCTGGCGCGGCGGCCGCGTTTCTGGAAAAAAAAGGCGACACTAACCTGCTTAAGGCGGTAGTGGCGGAGGTCATCGGCAACCATTACCCCAAGCGGCTGGCTGGGTCCCAAGAAGGCGAGGAATGTAAAAGCCGGCAAATGTGACAGGGAGCTAGCAAATTAGTACTCTGGACACTCTTAATTAAAAAAAACTCCCTATCACCGAAATGCAGGAGGAACATTCATGGAAGCCTATCTCTGGCCCTATAAAGGCGGCACCTGGCGGGAGCGGCTCTTGGCCGCAGGGTTGGCGGCGGAACTTTTCAGCATCTGGCTGGGCCTCTACACCCTGTCTTGGGTTTTATCCCGTTAAGCCATGGCTCGATTTCGAGACTGGCAGCCCTTTATCTCCGGGGTGCACCAGATGCTGGCCTTGCAACGCGGGGCCGCCCGGCCGGAAGCGGCCCGCCGCCTCATGCTGAGACCGCGGTCTGGGGGAATGCACATAATGCCAAGGAAAAACGGACTCTGGCATTTTCTCCTGGCGCCCTGGGGCAGGTCCGGGTAGCAGGCTCATACGGATGGGCAGTGCAGGGCGATGCACGAACCGCCCTTACAGTAACCCTGGATAACCTCGGTAATACCGCTCTAAGAATGTAGCCGCGGATTCAGCCGGCGCGGGAGCGGGCGACTTGCCGCTCGCCCGAGAGCAGCGGCAGCCTTACGTGTCAGCCCTCCACGTCGGGAGGGTTTGACGGAAACGGGAGCCCTCTCCATTAACTGAAGGGCATGCATCGCTCACCGGCTTCCAAATGCGCGTTGCCGGGTATCCCCTAAACCCTGAACTCTGAATTCTGAAACCTGGAACCTGGAACCTGGAACCCGAAACCCGAAATGTCTCTCTTCCAGCGCCTGAAAGGCTATTTCTCCCGGGAAAAACCTCCCCCCATGTCCATAGAGGGGCTGCGGGCCATATTCAAGGCCCGCTACCACGCCTTTAAGCTGCTCCTGGCGGCCAACAACACCGCGCTCCAACTCATGACCGACATGGAGGCCGCGCTTCAGGGCACCCACAGTTTCGGCATGACTTTCATCCGTTCCCACGCCACCGCGATTTGCGTCAATGTTTACTCCATCATCAAGTACCTGAACGAACTGGGCGGCGGCAAGTACCAGGCCCTGGAGCCGGTCTTCTCCGGCATTGAGAAAAAAATCGATGAAGTCCTGAAAAGGCGGGAACTCCCCCCCATCCAGGACCTGGTCCTGCCTCTTAGCCAGGTCCACCGGGAAATGGCCGACGGCGTGGGCAGTAAGATGGCCAACCTGGGGGAAATCAAGGCCCGGCTGCCGGAACTATTGGTTCCCGACGGCTTCGTCATCACCGCCGCGGCCTATGAGCAGTTCCTGACTTATAATTTTCTCCACGACGAAATCAACCGCCGCCTCCAGGCCCTGGAAGTGGAGGACATCGGCGACCTATACCGGCTGAGTTCGGAAATCCAAATGCTCATCATCGGGGGAGAGATGCCTCCGCCCCTGATGGAGGCCGTCTTCCGGGCCTACTGCGAACTGGAGGATCGGGCCAGCCCCGGCGTCCGGGTGGCCCTGCGCTCCAGCGCCATCGGGGAAGACACCGCGGAGACCTCCTTTGCCGGCCAGTACCGCTCGGAGCTCAACGTCTGCCGGGAAAACATTCTTACGGTTTATAAAGAGATCCTGGCCAGCAAGTACGCCCTCACCGCAGTGAGCTACCGCCTCCATAAGGGCCTCCGGGACGAGGACGTGGCCATGTGCGTGGGCTGCATGGAAATGGTGGAGGCCGCGGCCGGGGGGGTCATGTATTCCCGGGACCCCACGGACATCCGCAGGGATCAGGTGCTGATCAACGCAGTCCACGGCCTCCCCAAGACCGTGGTGAACGGCTCCGTAAACCCCGACCTCTGGGTAGTTTCCCGGGGGGAGACTCCGGCCGTCATCCGCAAAGAGATTCAGGACAAGAAACAGAAAGCCGTGTGCCTGCCCCGGGAAGGCACCGTCATGGAAAACGACGACCGGGGCCGGGAGCCGGCCATCACCGACGATCAGGCGATGGCTTTGGCTCGCCTGGCCCTGGCCCTGGAAGAGCATTTCCAGGCGCCCCAGGACGTGGAATGGTGTCTCGATGAGGACGGGAGAATTCTCATCCTTCAGAGCCGTCCCTTGAAGCAGCTAGCTCCGGCCCGGCGAGAGGACGCGGCGGCGGAAACCGGAGACCGCCCCGCCTTGCTGCGGGGCGGGGACACGGCCAGCCTTGGGGTGGCCGCGGGGCCCGTGTTTCTGGTGAAAACCAACCTGGACCTCCTCCAGTTTCCCGAGGGCGCGGTGCTGGTCACCGCGTTTGCCCATCCCGGTTGGGCCACTTTGCTGTCCCGGGCCGCGGCGGTAGTCACCGACCGGGGGGGCATCACTGGCCACCTGGCCAACGTGGCCCGGGAATTTGGCATCCCCGCCCTGTTCAACACCGGCGACGCCACCCAACGGCTTAGCCCGGGCGAGGTGGTGACGGTGGACGCGGACGGACAGGCGGTTTACGGGGGCCGGGTGGAAGAGCTGCTGGGTCTGGCCGTGGCCCGCCGGGGATTGATGGTGGGCACCCCGGTGCACGAGACCCTCAAGGAAGTCATGACCCTCATAAACCCCTTAAACCTTACCAACCCGGACCGCCCCGACTTTAAGCCCCAGAAATGCCGGACTTTGCACGACATCACCCGCTTCGCCCACGAAATGGCGGTGAAAGAGATGTTCGCCTTTGATAAACAGCCGGCCT
>VGSW01000178.1 GCA_016874915.1 Deltaproteobacteria bacterium | reverse complement strand
TGACAATCAGTTTTGTCACCCTGAGCCGTAGGCGAAGGGTCTAGATTCTTCGCTTCGCTCAGAATGACAATAAATACAAAGAGTTGTACTGAAGCAGCCGGTAATTAACGTTGTAGTGATAGGCATTAATACCTATTAGCAGCAGTGCGGCGTCGACGCCAGTGTAGCAGGAGCCAGACGACCGCGCCCAGGAGAAAGATGACCCCGAAAATTATCAGTTCATATTTCTTGAGGTCGCCCAGGAAGATTTCCAGGGCGCTGCCGAAGAAATAACCGGCGGTGCCTACGACCGCAGCCCAGGCCAGGGCGCTGATGGCGTCCAGGATCAGATAACGGCTGACCGGCACCCGGCTGAGGCCCACCGCCAGGGGCGCCACGGTGCGTAGCCCGTAAAGAAAGCGGAAACCCAGAATCAGAAAGTAATGATACCGTTCCAGCAACTGCTGGAATTTGCCCACCCGAGTCTGAAGGCGAGGGAACTTCTGCAGGATCGCCGGCCCCTGGCGGCGGCCCAGAAAGAAGAAAACCAGGTCGCCTAGATAACCTCCCATAAAAGCCGCGACTATCACCAGGGAGAGTTTCAGATAACCTAAACGGGCGCTTATGCCCCCCAGAATTAAAATGGTCTCACCCTCGGAAAAGGTTCCCACCAGAACCGCCAGATAACCATATTCCCTGACTAACTGCTCTAACTCAGGCATGGGGAATATTTCTCCAGGGCCGGCCTGGGCTCAGGCCCAACCTAGTTTCGAACCAGGGCCGCCAGCCCGGCCCCGGCGTGCAGCGCCGCCACCGCATAAAGGACTGGCAACAGACCCCATACGGGGAGAATGATCAGGCCCATTCCCAGGACCCCCAGGGTTGCGCCCAGGAGGTCCGCGGCGTAGATGACGCCGCCTTGTTCCCGGGCTTCGGGGACTGCCAGGGTCCAGAGGGCGGCGCTGAGGACCAGGATTCCGCCCCCGGCGGCCCCGGATAGGGCCAGAATGGCCCCGTGCCCCGCCAGGATTAAGGTTTCCCGATCCGGTAGAACCAGTCCCGAAACTTTAGGTAAGGCCAACGCCAGTAACGCGGCCAAAACGGCCAACCCGCCCTGGAGGATCGCCAGGAGCAAAGGCCCCGCCCGACCCCGGGCCGCGGCCCGATGGACCAGCGCTCCCCCCACCCCCATGCCGGCCATGAAGGCCGCGAACAGAACGCCCATCTGGCGGTAAAGATATCCCTGATGGATCTGGTAAAGGATGAGCACCACGATCTCCAGGGACATGGTCCCCAGCCCCATCACCATGACCTGGTAAAGGTAAGCAGGACCGGGACGGCGGCGGCACAGGATTCCGGCCACCAGGCTCAACAGCGCCGCCGCGGCCACGGGGACATAAGCCGGGAATCGGCTCAGAGCCAGCCACATGCCGGCCAAGGGCAGGCCCTCCTGGAGGCTGCTCAGGGACAGGTCATAAAAATAGCACCGGGGATTAAGGTCCGCGTTCACCTCCACCGGGGGCTGGGTCAGAATTTTTTCCAGGTATTCCATCCGGGACCGGGAAAGGTCAAAAATGAAATAATATTCCCGGACGTAAGAGAGATTTAACCCTCGTTCTCTCAATCGGGCCAATAATTCCCCGGGCTCGGATAACAGGGTCCCGGGGGTGATGGAGGCAAA
Organism: Deltaproteobacteria bacterium; assembly: GCA_016874915.1. GTDB lineage: Bacteria > Desulfobacterota > Desulfobaccia > Desulfobaccales > 0-14-0-80-60-11 > VGSO01. The sequence goes on along the minus strand of VGSW01000178.1, from coordinate 4,997 downwards.
GAACCGCACCCGCTCTCCGGGGAAAGCCAATACCTGGGGAAAGACCTGCTCCAGGGTGCGGCGGCTGACGGCCAGGTACGCGGCCCGGAGTGGCGGCAGGCTGGCCGCGGCCCCCGGCAGGGAAAAGCTGAAGACCCCCTGAGGTTCCAGACGCCGGGCCACCAGGCGGAAAAATTCCCTGGTATAGAAGCGGTTAACCTGGGCGCTGTCCGGCTCGGGCAGGGCCATGAGAATGACGTCATAACGCTCCTTCGTCCGGGCCAGGAAATGACGGGGGTCCTGAAAAATCATGTGGACTCGCGGGTCACCCGCCAGGCCGGGAGCGTCTCCCAGCAGACCCTGGGCCAGTTCCACCAACCGGGGGTCGGCCTCCAGGTAATCCAGGCGGGTGATGCCGGGTGTTTTGAGGATTTCCGGGGCCAGACCGGCGACGCCGCCCCCCAGGAGCAGCACCCGCCGGGGGTGAGGATGCTGCAGAAGGGCCCACTGCACCTGGTGCTCCGCGGTGAATGGGTCCGGATAGGTGAAATACCACCGGTTATTGGCGAAAAAGCTGTACTGTTCCGCCTCCCGGGTGGCGGTGAGCAGGGCATAAGGGCTATCCACCGCCGCGGCCACCTGGCGCCCCGGCCACTGCCATTGGCGGCTCGCCTCCTCCAACCGGGGCGTGAATATCAGGGCAATCCCTAAAAGCAGAATATTCAGTGCAAACCCCAGCCGGGGCATGGCCCTGGGGAGACCGGCCAGCCACCAGGCGGTAAGGGATGCCAGCAGACCGGCCCCTAAACTTAAAAACAGGTTGGGGTAGCGGCCGAAGAGGAAAAGCTGGAGGACCGCCACTCCCAGGGCCGCGCCCAGGGTCTCCAGATAATAGACTCGGCCGGTGCTCCCCGCGGGGGACTCGGCGGCCAGGACCTGGCAGGCCCGGGGAAAGAAGTTCCCCGACATCAGCCCCACCGGGGCTGTGAGCGCCAGGAAAATGAGGAGTGCGGTAAGGGGCGGCAGGGATTGGCCCCAGGGTAAAATCCCCAGGGCGGGCAAAGCCCGGGCCGCCAGAATGGTGGCGGGAAGGAGCAGCCCCAGGAAGTTTAAAAGTGCGGCCAGAAGGGCAGGGGAGGCCTCGGACCGGGCTAATCGTCCGCCCAGGAGGCTCCCCAGGCCGGTCCATCCCAGCCAGCACCAGAGACCCAGGGCCAGCTTCAATTCCTGCCCCTGGGCCAGGACCAGCAGTTCCCGAAGGACCAGAACCTGGGCCACCATGGTCCAGGCGCCGTAAGCCAGGATTATTCCCGCGGTCCGGGAGAAGGGTGGGGGTGGGGGCATATTAGCTGTCAGCGGTCAGCTATCGACAGTCAGCTTCTTAAAGAAATTTTTGGCTGGTAGCTGATGGCTGATAGCTGAAAGCTTTAAGTTTTTCTCATTCAATATTATAACGCCGGAGCTTCTCCCGCAGGGTCTTGCGGTCGATGCCCAAGGCCCGGGCGGCTTCGCTCTTGTGGCCGTTGCACCGCTGGAGGGTCTCCAGGATGTGGTCCCGCTCCAGGTCCCGCAAGGACGCGGAAGACCCGGGCGTGGCAGAGGGGGTGAGAACGGTGCCGGCAAAGACCATGTCCGCGGGTTCCAGGTAAGGCCCGTGGCTCAGAACCACCAGACGTTCCATGGTATTTTCCAATTCCCGGACGTTGCCGGGCCAGTCATGGCGCACCAGCAAGTCCATGGCCTCCGGGGAGACGCCCCGGATATTTTTCCTTACCCGGAAGTTGTATTTCTCTAAGAAATGGTTGACCAGCAAGGGGATGTCGCTTTTCCGCTCCCTCAGTGGCGGCATCTGGATGAGCACCACATTGAGGCGGTAAAACAGGTCCTCCCGGAAAGTGCTGTCCTTGATGGCCCGGGTCAGGTCCTTATTGGTGGCCGCAATGATGCGCACGTCCACGGTAATGACCCGATGGCTCCCCACTTTGGAGATTTTGCGCTCCTCCACGGCGCGTAGCAGTTTGGCCTGCACTTCCAGGCTGATGTTGCTGATTTCATCAAAAAAGAGTGTGCCGTTATGGGCCATCTCGAACTTGCCGATCTTGTTGGTGTCGGCGCCGGTGAAGGAACCTTTGACGTGGCCGAAAAGCTCGCTTTCGAACAGGGTCTCCACCAGGGTGCCGCAGTCCACGGTGATGAAGGGGCGGCGGGCCCGATGGCTGAGCTGGTGGAGCTTGTGGGCCACCACCCCTTTGCCGGTGCCCGATTCCCCGGTGATGAGCACCGTGCTGTCCGTGGGCGCCACCCGGGTGACCATGTCCATGATGCGCCTCATGGAGTCGCTTTCATAAACCAGAGTGGCCCGTTCTTCCTTGGACTTCAACTCCTGGCGCAGATAGAGGTTTTCCAGGTCCAGGCGCCGCTTTTCCAGGGCGCGGCCCACCAGGTTGCGCAGGTCCTCGGGCACAAAGGGTTTGGAGAGGAAGTGGAAGGCTCCGGCCTTGATGCATTCCACTGCGGACTGAATGGTGCCGTAGCCGGTGATAATGATGACTTCCACTTCCGGGTCCAGGGCCTTGATCTTTTTCAAGGATTCCAGGCCGTCCAGGTCGGGCATCACCAGGTCCAGGAGGATCACGTCAAAAGTGGTGCGTTCCAATGTGGACAGGCCCTGGCGGGCGTTGGCGGCCACTTCCACCTGATAACCCTGACGGGTGAGGGTCTGGTAACAGGCGTCCCGCATGGCCTTATCATCGTCAATTACCAGGATCTGAGCCGGGGCGTCAACCATAGGCTGATAATTCCTTGACATTATTCTATTAAATACGCCTTAGAAGTGTCAAGAAAACAGGTATAAGGTTTTAGGTTTCAGGTTTCAGGTGTAAGGAGGATGCGGTTTGGCGGTTCAGCGGTTTAGCGGTTTAGTCTAAACTCCACTGAAAACGGAAAACTGAAAACCTGAAACCTGGAACCTGGAACCTGGAACCTAAAACCTAAAACCTGACTCTTCGCTGAACCCTCCTTTTGTGATAAAAGAAAAAGGTGCCCATTAAGCTGTTCATACCCTGTTTCATCGACCAGGGCGCGCCGGAGCTGGGAGAGGCGCTGACGAACATCCTTAACCGCTTGGGGGTGGCGTGGGAATACCCTCGGGACCAGACTTGCTGCGGCCAGTTCGCCCATACCCTGGGGGATATTTCCACCGCCCGGCGCCTGGCCCGCCATTTCCTCCGGGTCTTCGGGGAAGGAGAGGTTCTCTGCCCCAGCGCCTCCTGCGTTTACATGGTGCGTAACGGCTATCCCTCGGTAATGGGGGAATTCCGGGAACGCCGGCAAGCGGAGGCCCTGGGGGGCCGGGTTTGGGAGATGAGCCAATGGCTGGCGGCCAGGGGCCCCCTGGCCTGGACGCCCCGCTTTGACGGGACCCTGGTACTGCATCAATCCTGCAAGGCGCGGCAACTAGGGGTTTTGGACGATGCGACCCAAGTCCTGTCCCAGGTGGCCGGGCTTAGGCTCCTCACCGTGCCGCCCCATTACACCTGCTGCGGCTTCGGGGGCACCTTTAAAGTCCAGCACCCGGAGTTGTCCCGGATTATGGGGCAAGATTATCTGGAGGCGGTGCGGGCCACGGGGGCCCAGGGGCTGGTCTCTTTGGACTACAGCTGTCTGCTGCACCTGAAAGACGTGGCCGCCGCCCGGGATTGGGATATGCAGTTTTATCACCTAGTGGAGATTTTAAACCGATAATTTTTTGCGTCCTTTGCGCCTTTGCGACTTGGCGTGAGAAATTCTGAGGATTGCTTCATGGAAGAAGAGACGGCCTTCTGGGGCCAACTGCTCATGGTGGGAATTCCCGGCCCCCGGATGGACCCGGTGGCCCGGGAACTGGTGCGGGACCTCCGGGTGGGCGGGGTGATTCTATTCGCCCGCAATATTGAAAGCCCGGCCCAGGTGTGGGAACTGAACCGGGACCTGCAGCAGGAAGCCCTGGCCGCGGGGAAGCGGCCCCTGCTCATCGCCGCGGATCAGGAAGGGGGCACGGTGCAGCGCCTTAAGACCCCTTTTACCATCATCCCTCCGGCTCGGGAGCTGGGAGCCGCGGCGACCCCGGAACAGGTGGAACGGCTGGCCCAAAAAGTGGCCCGGGAACTGGCCTTGGTGGGCCTAAATGTCAACCTGGCCCCGGTCCTGGACGTGGCCCGGGGTCCCCAATGCCCCTTGTGGGACCGCTCTTACAGCCCCGATCCGGAAAGGGTGGCCCTTATGGGAACTGCCGCCATCCGGGGATACCTGACCGGCGGGGTCATCCCCACGGCCAAGCATTTTCCCGGTCTGGGCGACACCGTCATCGACTCTCACCAGGATCTGGCCCTGGCGGAGTCGGGCCAGACCCACCGGGAAATGGACCTCCTCCCCTTCCGCCGGGCCGCGGCCGCGGGGGTTCCCATGATGATGACCGCCCATCTCCTGGTGCCGGAGTGGGACCCCCACCGGCCCGCCACTTTGTCCCGGAAAATTTTGCAGGGAAAACTCCGGGAAGAGGTGGGCTTTGACGGGGTGATTATTACCGATGATCTGGAGATGGGGGCCATCTCCAGAGGCCTGGAGGTAGCCCCCGCGGCCCGGGAAGCCTTGGCCGCGGGGGCCGACCTGCTGTTAATCTGCAACAACTTTCAAGGAGCCTGGGACGCAGCCCGGCTGCTGGCCCGGGATGAGTCCCTGATTCCCTTGGCCCGGGAGGCCGCGGCCCGCCTGGACCGGTTGCGGGAAGGGGTCCGCGTCGGGGCCGCGGATTTGTCCGAGGTGAAGGAATATTTTAGTAATCAGTAATCAGTAAGTAATCAGTAATCAGTGAGCAGGGAGCAGTGAGCAGGGAATAGGGAATAGGGAGTAGTACTATAACGTTAAGTGTTGACAATTAATTTCCCATGTGCAAACATGGGGAGCATGGACAAACAAGAATTGCTCGAGGCCCGTGGTCGCCTGGAGGCTTTTCTTGAGCCGCTTTTGCTCATGTTGGG
>VGSW01000177.1 GCA_016874915.1 Deltaproteobacteria bacterium | reverse complement strand
CAAAGAATTATGAACCAATCGCCCACTGATTACTGATTACTGGTCACTGGTCACTGAGACCGCCCATTATCCCTCAAAGCGCTTGAATACCAGAGACGCATTGGTGCCGCCGAACCCGAAGGAATTGGACAGGGCGTAGCGGATGTCCGCGGGGCGGGCTTGATGGCGCATGTAGTCCAGGCCTTCACATTCCGGATCCACCTCATCCAGATTAATGGTGGGAGGAACCATGGAATCGCGAATGGCCAGAACGCTGAAAATGGCTTCCACCGCGCCGGCGGCGCCCAGAAGGTGGCCGGTCATGGACTTGGTGCCGCTTACCAGCAGGCGCTGGGCTTTCGCCCCAAAGATCTGTTTCAGGGCCTGGGCTTCATTTCTATCTCCCACGGGGGTGGCGGTGGCATGGGGATTGACGTGGTCGATATCATCCGGGGAGACGCCGGCGTCTTCCAGGGCCAGATTAATGCAGCGCGAGGCCCCTTCCAAGTGGGGGTCGGTGATGTGGTGGGCGTCGCCGGTCATCCCGAAGCCCACCACTTCGGCGTAAATTTTGGCATTGCGGGCCAAGGCGTGCTCCAGTTCCTCCAGTCCCATAATGCCGGCTCCTTCACTCATGACAAAACCGTTGCGCTTGACATCAAAAGGCCGGGACGCGGCCTCGGGGTGGTCGTTGTAGCCCATGGCCAGGGCGCCCATACGGTAAAACGCAGTGATGGTGAGCAGGGTGACTGCGGCTTCGCTGCCCCCCGCGGCCATCATGTCCGCCTCCCCCAACTGGATGGAGCGGTAGGCCAAGCCGATGGCGTGGGCCCCGGCGGCGCACGCGGTGGACAGCGCGATATTCGGTCCCTTGGCCTTGAAGCTGATGGAGACATTGCCCGCGGCCAGGTTGGGAATCATCTTGGGCACCAGGAAGGGCGACACCCGGCGCACCCCTTCATACATGAGCTTATGGACCCCTTCCTCCCAGGAACTGACCCCGCCCATGCCGCTGGCGATGATGACGCCGCAGCGCTCCGGGTTTTCATTTTCCAGGTTGATTCCCGAGTCCTGGATGGCCTCCAGACTGGCGGCCAGGGCGAACTGGGTGAAGCGGTCCGAGTATTTAATTTGCTTGATATCCTCTTTGGTGACTTCTTTCTTGCGGGCCTGCAGGAGTTCTTTCAGGTCGAAATGGGTGATCTCTCCCGCGATGAGGGGAAAGTCGTCGGGCATTTGATACTTGACTCGCAACTCATCCAAATCGCCGCCGAAACGGGTGACGTGTTTGACTCCCGACTCCCCCGCCAGCAGGCGCGGCCAGGCCGTGGAGACGTCCAACCCCAGAGGGGTGACCATCCCCACGCCGGTGACCACTACCCGACGCAGTCCCATAGGTTTAATAACCATCATTAATTAACTCTCCATGAAAGGCAAGATAGTTTAAAGATTTCCTAGCCCCGACTTGGCAACCTGGGAATCCTGTCAGTTAAACATTCTCATTTTAAAATAGCTTGTTCCCTAATGCAAGTTGTCAGGAGATAGGGGGAGATAGGTAAGGGAAAATGTTGTTCTTATTCTCTGGCTCCGGCTGGGGAAAGCACACTCTTCTGGGGGAAAGGAACAAGCAATTAATTAGCGGTTCATTTTAAGGTGAAGATATTGGCATTTTTAATAGGGCTTGGTCCAAAATCCCCGGCAAATCCGCCGGATTCTTCGATACCGCCCATTTCCACCTGCCAAAGCCCCCATGTTCATTGACCGCCTTTACCCATCGGGCGCCGGCGCCAGGGCCCCAAAATCGGCTCTGTTTTCCCTTAGAAATGCACCGGTTGCCCCATCCGAAAAAGATTTCAGTTTACTTTTGGAAAATACTTAATTAGAATTTGTGTGTTTTGGGTCACGCCCGCGCCTTGTTGGCTCTCATGTTCACGAGCGCCGGCCAAAATTCCATTGCAAGGTCGAGGACAAACAATGACCAAATCAAGAGTAAATCCCCGCTACATGGAAAAACTATATACATTTTACTCCCCTTTTTATGATTATGTGTTCGGCAAACTGCTGGGGCCAGGACGGCGCCGGGCTTTCCGTTACCTCTCTTGCCGCCCCCACCAAAAAGTCCTGGAAATCGGCATCGGCCCCGGCTCCACCCTGGAATTTTATCCGCCCAAGACCACCGTGGTGGGCATTGACATCTCCGCCTCCATGATCGAACAAGCCCGGAAGAAAGCGGCCCGCCTCAACGGCAGCCACTTCGACCTCCGGGTCATGGACGCCGCCCACCTGGAATTCCCGGACAACCATTTTGACATAGTGATGGCCGCGTACGTCATCACCACGGTGCAGGACCCCTACCAGGTATGCCGGGAGATTCTCCGGGTGACCAAGCCCGGGGGGCAGATCATCGCGGTGAACCACACCCGCAGCCGCAACGGCAGTTTGATGGGACGCATCGAAGACCTGCTGGCCCCCGTCTTTGTCCGCATCGGCTTCACCACGGATCTGGACGTCATCCGGGTGATGCAGGACGTGGGCATTACCTTGCAGCAGGCGGTGCCCTGCAACTTGCTCAATACCGGCCGGATAATCATGGGAAGCAAACCCCCGGGGCGGTGAGGGCGTCATTCCCTCAGGCGGCCGCGGGGCATCCTGCCCTCCTGCCTAATCTAGCAGTAAAACCTTGTTGCATCACCAGGTTTCCCATATAATTTTGAGAGAAGATTGAGCAGTCCTGATGGGGGAAGGTCAGCCGCGTCTTCCATAAGGAAGGAGCGCGCTGAATACACTCTTCCCCAGAGATAAGGGGAGAATTGCATGAAAATAGAAAAAAATTCTTTTGTAACCATAGATTACCTTATCCGTTTGGGAGAAGACGAAACTTTTCCTCCCGACGGCCAGACGGAGCAAATCTCTTTCGCCATGGACTGCGGGGTGATGCCTCAGGGACTGGAAGAGGCCCTTATAGGCATGGCCAAGGATGAGAAAAAAGTCATTCACCTGGAGCCGGAAACGGCCTACGGGGAGATCGACCAGGAGTTGATCATGGAAGTGCCTCGTTCCGATTTCGGCGCCGAGCGGGATAATCTGCGTCCGGGAATGGTCTTTGAAACGGAAAGCGATGAAGGCCATCCCATTCATTTTATAGTCCAGGAAGTGAAACCGGATATCGTAGTCATCGATTTCAACCATCCCCTGGCTGGACGGAAGATGGACATCGCGTTTACGGTCCGGGGCGTGCGGGAAGCCACTCCGGAAGACCTAAAGCCCTGCACTTGCTCGGCGTGCGCGGAGAAACCGCCACACCAGCACTGAGGGTAGTTTCGCCCATGAACGCGCCCTGGGCGCCCCACTATGACCCGGATGTGCCCCTGGAGGTAGGGCCGGTCACCGACGTGGTGCCTTCCCTGCTCACCCGGGCCGCGGCGAATTCACCCCAGGCCAAGGCCCTGGTCTTTTTGGGGCGCTACCTAACCTACCGGGAGTTGGAAGACCAGACGTCCCGGCTGGCCCAGGCGCTCCAAAACCAGGGATTGGCAGCGGGCCAGCGCCTGGCCATTCTGCTGCCCAACTGCCCCCAACTGGTGATGGCCTATCAGGCCGCGTTGCGCCTGGGCGCGGTGGCGGTCTTCCTCAACCCCCTCTTAACCCCCAAGGAGTTGGCCTTTCAAATAACCAATTCCGGGGCCAGGCACCTGGTGGTTCTGGACCATCTCCTCCCCAAGGTGGAGGCCGTGGAACAGCAGGGGGGGATGACCCACCTGGTCATCACCCGCTTGAGCGATTATCTGCCCCTTGCCTTAAAATGCCTTTATCCCCTGAAGGCCCGGCACCAGGGGCTGGCTTTGGGTTTTAAGCCGGGCCCGGGCCGGCTCTCCTGGCGGCAGGCCCTTAAAAATCCGCCTCTGAAGCCCTCGGTGCTCTCCGGTCCCCAAGACCCGGCGGTGTTGCAGTTCACCGGCGGCACCACCGGGGTTCCCAAGGCCGCGATGCTGACCCACGGCAACCTCATGGCCAACGTAGTCCAGCTCAATGCCTGGATGCCCCAGGCGCGCTACGGTGCCGAACGGGTGATGGGGCTCCTGCCTTTCTGCCACTCCTTCGGACTCACCGCCTGCCTCAACTGGCCCATGTCCCTGGGCGGGATGATCATCGTGCTGCCTCGCTTTGAGCTGGAGATGTTCCACAAGGCCATGAAGAAGCACCGCCCCACGGTGCTTCCGGGTGTCCCCACCTTGTTCGTGGCCTTGATCAACGACCCCCGCCTGCCGGGATTGGACCTGTCGGAGTTGTGGCTCTGTGTCAGCGGCTCCGCGGCTTTGCCCCAGGAGGTGCGGGACCGCTTCGAAGGCATTTCCGGCTGCCGCATCCTGGAAGGCTACGGCCTCACCGAGGCCTCGCCGGTGACCCACTTCAACCCCATCCAGGGCCAGCGTCCCCCGGGCAGCATGGGCATGCCCATTCCCGGGACCCGGGCCAAAGTCATGGATCCGGAGACCGGAGTCCGGGAACTGCCCCCCGGGGAAGTGGGGGAACTGGTTCTCCAAGGCCCCCAGGTGATGCAAGAATACTGGGAAAACCCGGAAGAAACTAAAATCGCCTTGCGGGACGGCTGGCTTTATACCGGGGACCTGGCCCGCATGGACGAATCGGGCTATTTTTATATCGTGGAGCGCAAAAAGGACATGATTATCTCCGGGGGCTACAATATTTATCCCCGGGAGGTGGAAGAGGTCCTGTACCAGCATCCCCAGGTCAAGGAAGCGGTGGCCTTTGGGATTCCCGACCCCTACCGGGGCGAAGTGGTGAAGGCGGTCATCGTGCCCCAGGACGGCCGGCCTCCGGCGGTGGACGACATCCAGGAACACTGCCGCCGGGAGCTGGCCCCTTACAAAGTTCCCAAAATGGTGGAGTTTCGTTCCGAGCTCCCCAAGAGCCTGGTGGGGAAGGTCCTGCGCCGGGTGTTGAAGGAAGAGAGTTTGAAGGCCGCGGGGCCGCGGTTATCTGAGTTATGAATTTTCGGCGCACCATCAAATATTACTGGCTGAAATTCCGGCGCCTTCAGGGCAGCCCGCAAAAGCTGGCCTGGGGCATGGCCCTGGGGGTGTTCATCGGGGTCACTCCCACGGTGCCTTTTCACACCGTGGGCGCCCTGACCCTGGCGGCAATCCTCCGGATCTCTCCGGTCACCACGTATCTAGGCATCTGGGTGATGAACCCGGTGACTATGGCTCCCCTGTATCTCCTGGCCTACAAGGTGGGGGAACTGGTGTTGCTCAAAGACGCCCCCCTGGCTTTGCCCGAAGTTTATAATTTTCAAACCATGATGGACCTGCTATGGCGGGGGGGCCTGGCCCTGCAGGTGGGGGGCCTCATCATCGCCCTGCCCCCCGCCATCATTTCCTACTTCCTAACCCTGTGGCTGGTGCAGCGTTACCGCAGGCAGAAGGCGAAACAGGCTGCGGGTGTCCTTCGTCTCTCCCAAAATCCTCCTGAGCCGGCTGGGCCTGAGGCCTAAAAAGGCCTGGGGCCAGCACTTCCTCCTTTATCCCCATCAGGCCCGGCGCATCGCCGCGGCCCTGGAGCCGACCTTCGGGGACACCGTGGTGGAAGTGGGTCCGGGACTGGGCGCACTCACGGTGTTTCTGGTCCAGGACGCGGGAAAAGTGGTGGCCATAGAAAGGGACCCGGCCCTGTGCCGGTATCTTCAGGAGGAACTTTTCCCGGACACTCCCACCGTCAAGATCCTGCAACAGGATGTCATGGATTTTTCTTTTCTGGAATTAAGCCGGGAAATAGGCAACCCTCTCCTGGCCGCGGGCAACCTGCCTTATCAAATTACTTCGCCCCTGTTGTTCAAGCTCATCCAGGAAAAGGCGGCGCTTAACCGGGCGGTATTCATGGTGCAGCAGGAAGTGGGGGACCGCCTGTTGGCCTCGCCGGGCACTAAAGACTATGGGGTGCTGTCGGTCCTGATCCAATATCATTTTGCCCTGACCCGCCTTTTTTCTCTGGGCCCGGCCAATTTTTACCCGGCCCCCCAGGTGGACTCCGTGGTGCTGCGCCTGACGCCGGCAACTCCGGCCCCGGCGGCCTGGGACGAGGCGCTCTTCGCCCGGCTGGTTAAGGCCGCGTTCAGCCAGCGCCGCAAGACTTTGAACAACACCGTGGTGGCCCAGGCCGCGGCCTGGGCCCGGAGCCGGGAAGAGATGCAGGCTATATTCCAGGAACTGGGAATCGACCCCATCCGCCGGGGCGAAACCCTGAGCGTGGCGGAGTTTGTGGAGTTGAGTAATGCGATTGGCGGGTTAGCGGGTCAGCAAAAGACTAACTGCTAAACCGCCAAACCGCTAAACCGCTCTTTGCACTTATCCCGAATACCAAAGGCAACCGTATGTATTGGCTACTCCTGGGCCTGGCCGCGGCGGTGGGGGACGCGGGCGCCGACGCGGTGACCAAGCGGTTCTTCTCGCACCTGTCCCCTTACACCATGGGGCTGGCCCGGCTGCTCTTTGCCGCCCCCTTTTTAATGCTGGCTATCCTGTGGGTCAGCACGCCGTCCCTGGACTTGACATTTTTTCTGACGGTGGCCGTCATGCTGCCGCTGGAAGTGACGGCCATGCTCATGTACATGCGGGCCTTGAAGGTCTGCCACCTTTCCTTGTGCATCCCCTTTCTCGCTTTAACCCCGG
>VGSW01000176.1 GCA_016874915.1 Deltaproteobacteria bacterium | reverse complement strand
GGTCTGAACTTTGAACTTTGAACCTTGAACTTTGAACTCTTCGTAACAGGGGTTTCGGGGCGCTTTTAGCGGGATTCCCGGTATTCCCGGAAAAGGCGGTCGGGGTATTCCAGAGTGAGGCGGCCGGTGAGATGGTAATGGGTGTCCCAGGCTTCATCCCGGGTGTAGGTCTCCACCGTAATCGCGGGATTTTTCAGGCTGCGGGGAAAATAGAAAAAATTGGCTTCAAAGACCGCGGTTTCGAACCGGTCTTCGTCCTTGCGGATGGTGGACACCACGTAGCGCCGCCGGGTCAGGCGGTTCTTGACTTTATTGAACAAACCCTTGGGTGGCATAACAGCCATGAGCTCCTCAAATAATTGCGGTGTTGCCTTAAATAACATATCACGCAGCTTCTTGGGCGAAAAGGTTAAAGGGAAAGAATTGGTTTTTCCTTCCCTTTTTACCTTCTCCCCCTTTCCCCTTTTAACCTTTTAACCTTTTCCCCTATTATTTAAGAATCCTGTTTCTTGCCTTTGGATTTTTTCTTGGTGGATTTCTTAGCGGGCAGGGAGCCGGAGGACCCCATCACCACTTTGACCTTGCGCACTTTGACCTTGGATTTCCGCGACGCCGCGGCGTATTTCCCCATATGTTTCTTGGCGAACCAGAGTTTTTCTTCCGCCGGGGGCAGCTTGGCTATGGGGACGCCGCTCAATTCGAACCCTTTTTCAATCAGCGGGCGCAAATCCGCCCATTTCTTCTGGCTTCCCATCATGGCGATGATGATGGCCTTGTCGCCGTTCTGAAACATCCCTACGTAAGTGTGCCTGGAGGCTCGGGTGAACCCCGTCTTGCCGGCCACCGCCAGGTGGGTGGTGAAGAGAAAACGGTTGTGGTTGCGCAGTTCCCGGTCCCCCTGGATGGTGTAATATTTCGTCCCCATGATCTTGGACAGTTCCGGGTTGTCCATGGCCCGCCGGAACAGCAGGGCCAGGTCCTGAGTGGTGGAAAACTGGTTGTCCGCGGGAAGGCCGTTGGCCGTGGCCAGGGTGGTGCGGTAGGCCCCCCATTGGCGCACTTGTTGGGTAAGCTGCCGGGCGAATTCGTCTTCGCTGCCGCTCACTTTTTCCGCCAAGGCCCGGGCCGCGTCGTTGGCGGAAGAGAGCAGCAGCGCGTACAGCAGCTCCCGCACCGTAAAGACGTCCCCGGACTTGATGTTGATCTTGGAGGCCGGCGCGGCCGCGGCGGTGGGGCTGACCCCCACTTTGTCGTCCATTTTCAGCTTCTCCACCACGTACATGGCGGTCATGACCTTGAGGGTGCTGGCCGGGGGCAGGAACATCTGGGGGTGCAGGGACAACAGAATCCGGCCGGTCTTGGCGTCCATGATGACAAAAGACTTGGCCGAAATCTCCATGTCCTCCTCCGCCAGGGCAGCCCCGGCCAGCCACAGGGCCATAGCCGCCACCAGAAAAATCCCCGGCCATTTCCGTCCTGTCATTGCAATCCCCCCCCCGGCGCGCTTGCTGCGAGGCAAATCTTCCCCTTAGGGGTTACTATATGATAAATACCCTTCACTTTCAAACAGGAAATGCGGCGGCTTTGGGGGGAAGTGGGATTCGACAACGGAATAGGGCAGGGCGAAGATAAGAGCGGTTTGGCGGTTTGGCGGTTTAGCGGTTTAGCATTCGGCTTTAGCTACCCAATAAAATTGAGAAATTCTGCCAACAAGCCAACCCGCCGAACCGCTGAACCGCTAAGCCGCTATGCCTTTGCCTTGTCTAATTCCGCCAGATACTCCGCCGGCGGAAGGAAGCCGACAACGCGGTGCAATTCCCGGCCATCCGGGGAAAAGACCAGGGTGGTGGGCGCGCCCCGGACGCTGAACTGCTGCACCAGGTCCATGTGTTGGCGGCCTTCCAGGCGCACCGGGATGAAGCGGGTGTTCAAGGCGTTAGCCACCTGGGCATCGGCGTGGGTCTCCCGGACCAACCGCGCGCAGTGGGGTCAGCCTTCCATGTGAAGCTCCAGGAGCAAGGGGAGCCCGGCCTTCTTGGCCTCTTCCTGGGCGTCTTTAAAGTCGTTGCGCCATTTAACCACGGCGGACATAGAGCCTCCTTTTTTATCCACAGATTCCACGGATATTACAGAAATTTCACACTAAGATAATTCCCTTCCCCCGAAAAGCAACTCTTTTGCCCCTTTCATTTTGCCGCCTGCCGGGATATGCTATCATTTATTCAAGAAATCCCGAGGGTTCCGTGATCTGGATATTATTCGCCCTAGGGCTGGCGGCCCTGATTTATCAGGTCCTGGCGCTGATTTCCATGTTCCGGTTTTTCCGGACCGTCATGCCGGAAGGCCCGCGTTCCGGTCCCGGGGTCACGGTATTCAAACCCGTCAAAGAGGTGGACAACTTTACCCGGGAATGTCTGGAAAGCTTCCTTACTCAGGATTACCGCCCCTATCAGGTGCTCTTCGGAGTGTCGGACCCCGGGGACTCTGCCGTGCCTCTCCTGGAAGAGCTGCTGAGGGCCTATCCGGAGGCGGAGGCGGAGATTATCGTCTGTTCCCAATCCCTGGGGTCCAATCCCAAGGTCAGCAAGCTGCGCCAGATGGAGCCTCAGGCCCGCTATGACCTCCTGGTGATCTCCGACGCCGACGTCCAGGTAGGCCCCGACTTCCTTTCCCGGGCGGCGGCGGCCCTGAGGGAGCCGGGGGTGGGCCTGGCCACCTTTCCTTACCGGGCCGCGTGGGCGCCCACCTTCGGGGGAGCCCTGGAAGCCCTGACCATTGCCGGGGATTTCATCCCCTCGGTGGCGGTGGCCTATTACGTGGAAGGCATCCGCTTCGCCTTGGGGGCCGCCATGGTCCTGCCCCGGAAGGTTTTGGACGAAATCGGCGGCCTGGCGCCCCTGGCCGACTACCTGGCGGACGACTACCAGTTGGGCTGGCGGGTGGCCCAGGCCGGCTACCGGGTGCGGCTCATCCCTTACGTGGTGGAAACCCGGAATCATATTTCCCGCCTCCAGGATTATTTGAGCCACCAGCTCCGCTGGACTCGCACCTACAGGGTCTGTCGCCCCAGGGGCTACCTGGCTTACGGCATCACCCACGCCCTGGCGTACAGTGGGTTATTCGTGGTGGCGGAGGGACTGACCCTTCTTTCCGGGGGTCTGCTGGCCGCGGTCCTGTGGGTCCGATGCTGGCTGGCATACCTGTCCCAGGCGGGATGGCTGGGGGGCCAGCTGCCGCTGGCGGCCCTGTGGTTGCTGCCGGTAAAAGACCTTTTAGCCTTCGGGCTGTGGCTGTGGAGCTTCCTGGGAAGCCGGGTCGATTGGGGGAGCCGGCGCTTTCGGGTCTCCCGGGAGGGAAAGCTAATCAATTTGTAGGGGCGCAATTCATTGCGCCCGTAAAGGCGGGCGGGATAAATCACGCCCCTACCAACCATTTCAGGATACAATAAGGAACGCGATGGACGTCAAGTTGTTGGAAGAGCTGCTGGAACAGGTGCGCACCGGAAAGTTGCCGGTGGCCGCGGCCCTGGAGCGTCTGCGGACCCTGCCTTTTGAGAACCTGGGCTTCGCCCGGGTGGACCACCACCGGGAACTGCGCCAGGGTTTCCCCGAAGTGATCTTCGCCGCAGGAAAAAGCCTGGAGCAGGTGCGGGGCATCCTCACGGCTTTGCGGCTCCGGAACGACAACGTCCTGGTGACCCGCCTGGCGCCGGAGAAGGCCCAGGCGCTGCTGGCCGAGTTTCCCGAAGCCCGGTATTATCCAGACTCCCAGGCCCTGACCCTGAGCCGCGGGGAAATCCCGGACCGGGGCCGGGGGGTCATCGTGGTCATCAGCGCCGGCACCTCGGATATTCCCGTGGCCGAAGAGGCCCTCATCACCGCCCGCCTCATGGGCCACCAGGTGGAGCCTCTGTACGACGTGGGGGTGGCGGGCCTGCACCGCCTTCTGGCCCACCAGGAGCTGTTCCTCCGGGCCACCTGCTTCATCGTGGTGGCCGGCATGGACGGGGCGCTCCCCAGCGTGGTGGGGGGCCTGGTGGACCGGCCGGTCATCGCGGTGCCCACCAGCGTGGGCTACGGCGCGTCTTTCGGCGGCCTGGCGGCGCTGCTCACCATGCTCAATTCCTGCGCCACCGGCGTGGCCGTGGTCAACATCGACAATGGCTTCGGGGCCGGGTATCTGGCCGCGCTCATCAATCGCAAGGATTGAACCTGGGGCCTTTCCATGTCACGCTCACTGCCCCGCATAATCCCCTGGCAGGGTGACACGCCCCAGGCCTGCCACCCCTTTTTTTACCCCTATGAAACCGAAAAAATCTCCTGGCCCGAGACCGCGGGCGGCCATTCGGAGGTCGTGGTGGTGGGAGCGGGACTCTCGGGCCTCACCGCGGCCTATTTCCTGCGCCATCGGGACCTGATGGTCCTGGAGGCCGGAGAACAGGTGGGGGGCGTGTGCCAATCCGGAAATTATCGTGGCGTCCCCTACCCGGCCGGCTCCGCTTATTTTTATTACCCCTGGGAGGCCTCTTGGCAGGAGTGGCACCGGGAATTGGGGCTGGAGCTGGACGAGGCCCTGATTGCCCCTCCCATGAGCGCCCTCTTCCATGAGGGACGCTGGCACCCCAACTGCTTTTCCGAGGCGGGGATTAGG
Source organism: Deltaproteobacteria bacterium (assembly GCA_016874915.1). GTDB lineage: Bacteria > Desulfobacterota > Desulfobaccia > Desulfobaccales > 0-14-0-80-60-11 > VGSO01. The sequence goes on along the minus strand of VGSW01000176.1, from coordinate 2,048 downwards.
AGCCTGCCTGTGCCAAGGGCCGGGGTGGACGGACTGCTAAAACTGGCCGAAGACCTCATAAACCTGGAAAACGTATGGGACCTGGGAATCGATACCCTGCCCCTGCCGGAGCTGGACCAGGTCAGTCTGGCCCATTACCTGGAAGTGGAGCGGGGCCTGCCCCGGGAAGTCACCATGCTGCTGGCCCCCTACTGCCGCTCCTGCCTGGGGGCTGGTCCGGAGGCCATTTCCGCCTGGGCCGGCCTCTTTTTCCTCATGTCGGAATTTTCTTCCGGCACCCGAGCCGTGGCCTTCCCCGAAGGCAATGCCCGCCTGGCCCAAGCCCTGAGCCAGGCCCTTCCTAACCCGCCCCGCTGCCGGCATACCCTGGTGGGCCTGCGGCCCCGGGGGGAGGGGGTGGACCTGCTGGTGTGGAATGGGGCCGCCCCGGGCTTTTACCGGTGGGAAGCCGGCGCGGTCATCCTGGCGGTGGGGAAATTCCTGGCCCGGCGCCTCCTGACCCCGGACTGGGGCTGGCGTTGGGAAGATTTTCAGCTCTTCCGCTACAGCAGCTATGTGGTGGCGGCATTGTGCGGTCAAATTACTCTGGAAGCCCCGGGCTATGAGAATTGGATAACGAAAGCGGCGGAAATTTCCGACTTCATCCTGGCGCCTCGCGTCCCCGGGAAAGGTCCCCGGGTGATGGTGGCTTTTGCGCCCCAGCCTTACCCCCAGGGCCGGAAGCCGCTCCTGCAGGCCCAAGCCGAATATCAGGGCCGGAACCTGCTGGCGGCCCTGGAAGACCACTTCCCCGGGATAGCGGCGGAGGTGGAGGAGGTCCGCCTCTACCGCTTCGGCCACGCCCAGGTGTTGCCCTATCCGGGTTTTCTCACCTTTCTCAGGGGCAGGTTTCCCCGGAAACAGGGGCGCATTATCCTGGCCCACTCTGACCTGGAGGGCCTCCCCTGCATCGAGGCGGCCATAGTTCAGGGCCAGAAGGCGGCCCGCCGGGCTCTGGCGGTTTTGGATCAAAGGTAAAAAAGATTGTAGCGCCGGCGCCTTGGCGGGCTCATGCAATTGGAGAATGAGGATTAAAAGGGGATTTATGACCATGAGGTTTTTCTTCTTGAGCCTGTTACTTTTTCTTTCAGGGATAGCCCCCATGGAGGCCGCAGCCCAGGCCGCGCCGGAAGGTCCGTTGAGCACCAGGGCTTTGAAAGACGGCGCATACCGAATCATGATCTTCCAGCAAACGGTGAAGCTCAAAAACGGCCTCTATGAACCCGTTAAGCCCAGCCAAAAGGCCCTTTTATCCGGCAAATATCTTCGGGTGGAAATGGGCCCCGCGGCCCTGGGGGATCTAACCGGCGACGGCCGGGAAGAGGCCGCGGTGATTCTGAGAAGCTCCGGGGGCGGCAGCGGCGTCTTTTACGAAGTGGCCGCGGTGGTAAATAAAGAAGGCCGGCCGGTTCACCAGGCCTCCGCGGAGTTGGGAGACCGGGTCAAAATCCACCATCTGGCGATCCAGTCCGGCATGATTGTCATTGATCTCACCACCCACGGCCCCGACGACCCGGCCTGCTGCCCCACGGTGCGAAAAGTGGTGCGCTATCGGCTGGCCGGGAATAAATTAGAGCCAAGGTGAATGAGACATGGTTCATCCCCCGGGACAAAAACCGCGACCTGAAGCCATTTCCAGCCGTTTCGGGAGTTGGTTTCCCCTGGGGAAATTTTTTGCCTGCAAAAAGAAATTTTGCTATACTTTTTATCGGTTCCCTGATAGAAATCCCTTATATCCTTGACGTAGCATGGGCCTTGTGCCATCCGGCACAAGTTTGATAGAATTAACCCTGGAAACCCAATAACTTGGAGGAAGATGCCCATGGAGGCGCCTTTAGAAGTCAAAATTGACCGCAAAAACCGCAAGATCGGGAGCATCGCTCCCGAACTGGCCGATCGCTGCTTCACCTGCGGCACCTGCAGCGGCGGCTGCCCTGCCACCGGGCTGGTGCCCATCGAAGGCGGCACAGGCACCTGGGATGCCCGCAAGGCCATCCGGGCCATTGTTT
>VGSW01000175.1 GCA_016874915.1 Deltaproteobacteria bacterium | reverse complement strand
CCCAACATGAGCAAAAGCGGCTCAAGAAAAGCCTCCAGGCGACCACGGGCCTCGAGCAATTCTTGTTTGTCCATGCTCCCCATGTTTGCACATGGGAAATTAATTGTCAACACTTAACGTTATAGTACTAAAGAGTATTGCTATCATGATAAGCCAAAGATCCGGACGTATACCTGCCCTATCTCCGCCTGTTTCTGAGTCGCAGAGAAGATTCGAGAATTTGAAGGAACTTTTCATCGGGCAGTTGCGTGCCCAGGGGAGTGGTGCCCAGGTAGATGTTGGCAAAATCGCTGAGAAAGGTTTCCAGCCAGGACTTGAGGGCGTGGATGGTGCTGGGAATTTCCAGGTGCTCGGGCTTGTGGAGTTGGGTCACCTTCCAGGATTTATAGGAGCGGTCCTTCTGGGCGGTCTTGGCGGGGAAGGTTTCCCACAGCACGAATTCATTGACGTTCCAGGTGAAAAAGAACCTGGACCCGGCTCTTTGGGCCTTTTGCCGGGCGTCCTGGATTACGGCTTCGATGTAAGGGCTCCCGCCGTCCTTGGCCCAGGGCATTTTGACTTCGCCGGTGAGGACGATGACCTGGGATTTATCGAGGAGGGTCAGGTCACGGCGCTTTTGGGAGCCGGAGTCACGTTGTTCACATTTCGCCCTGGAAAAAGGCAGACGGGGAGTCTGGGCCAGATGCTCGTTGATCCAGCTTGCGACCTCTGCCGTGAATTCCCATTCGGTGGTGGAACCAGTTATAAGCCGCTCTTCATAAAGAAAAGTACTTTTGCACTCTAAGCCATTTGCGAAAAAATTTCTATCATATCTTGATTAAATTACCAATTATTGGTAATTTATAACCATGACCTGGGATGTCAGGTTCAGACGCAAGGTGGTTAAACAGATTCGGGAGCTTCCGGAGTCTATGCAGATGGCCGTGAAGTTCCTGGTGAGGGACCTCCAGCTTAACGGGCCGATGGCCCGGAACTGGCCCTACTTCGGCAAATTGCACGGGCGCGAAGACTGCTACCACTGCCATTTAAAGAAGGGGCGGCCCACCTATGTGGCGGTGTGGCAGGTCTTGGATAAAGACACAAAGGTGATCGAGGTGAAATATGTCGGAACACATGAAGGTGCAGACTACCGGAGAGTTTGCTGATATCTGCGTTCGAGTGCCGGCGGCTCATGCCGCCAAGGTGTGTGCGGTGATTGAAAACGTGCTGGCCCTGATTACTGGCCCTGAGGGTGGGGGAGCGGAGGAAGACCGGCTTTATACCGTGGAAGAGGTTTTTCCTGATATGAAGCCGGGGGACATCCTCCGGGGGGCCAGGCACCGGGAGGGGCTGACCCAGGCGCAACTGGCGGCCATGATCGGCGTCAAGCCCAGTCACATCTCGGAGATGGAGAAGGGCAAGCGGCCCATCGGCAAGGATATGGCCAAGCGCCTGGCCAAGGCCCTGAACACGTCGTATCAGGTGTTTTTATAGAGGCGGAAAGAAATTGCAGGTGGATTGGAGGTTAAGGGCCCGGCACGCCTTGCTCCTACTGAAGAAATGCAAATAACTCTGAGTTCTGGGTAATAAGCCGAGACGTCGCTTTCTTGGCCGCGTTTTCGATTATCGCCACCTCATGGCTGATAAAAGGAGAGGGCCGAACCTGCTGGCCCAGGGTCGGCCCCGTCCATCAGAAGGCGTATCGCCTTCCTTTAGAGGTTAACATCCGCATCTGTGACCAGAGGCGCTTCTTCCCCGATTACCCCGCCTTGACCTCTGAGGGCCTTGGCTAGCCATATGCGAGTGGGTCTGATTTTGAGAAGACCGGGTGGTTTCTTGCCAGAAATGAAGCTCAAGACCATGGCCCCGGGCCTTGGATGAGGACCGGCCTTAGGCCAACGCCAGGCCCACCGCCAAAACCATCGCTACAGCCAATCCCACAGCCAATGCCAAAGATAGGCCAAACCTGGTGCGCATATCGGTACCCCCTGGTTTTGCTTCGTCAAAGTCCCTATTTTTAGCTGAAAATTGAAAATCGAAAACGGAATTAGACGCGGTTCCCGTTATTTGCGACTCTACCGCTGGAGGGCGGCTCATCTTCACCCCCTTAAAGACAAGCCGCCCTTTTCGCGGAGGGGAGCCTCTCTATCCTTACTCTGACCACCCGTTAACTATTCGGAAACCGGCCCCGGGAGCTTTGGGCTTCTTGATGCTTTTTCTTTTTGCCGGGGTCTTTAACGTTGAGGATGGTCTCGCCTACAAAGGCAATCCCGTCCTTGAAGGCTCCGGACACAGTGAGGGTGACCGGTCCCGTGGCGCCGTTGAGCATGGCAATCAACGCCTGCCGGTCGAATTTGATCATGAACTTCCTGCCATGGCTGTTGATCCAGTCGGCGGGGATGCTTTGCCCCCCAAAGGAGAGCATGACCGTGTCCGGATTAATGTCAGTCAGGGTGTAGCATTTGGGCGGTTTGCTGATGAAGCCGGTGACCCAATTGCCGTGGCTTTTGAGATTCAAGGTTTTCGGAGAAATTTTAAAGGCAACGGGCGCCACCACCTCGAGGATTACGTTGTCCACCCGGGAGAGATTGAAGCCAACGCCCAGGGCTTCAAAACTGTCGGGCAGGGTTGCCGAAGTCTGGTAAATTCCCCACTCTCCCGGGTTGGTGTCGTTCAGGACAGTTATGTTGGCCAGAACCTGCCCATTGGTGAGGTTCCCGGCCAGGTCCCAGGCGCCTCCCGGCTTCAAGCAGGCAAGCTGAACCGACTCGCCGGTTTTTTCCGGAGGCAACTGGTAAGCGAAGCTTAACTTGACCTTCCAGCCGGGCCCGATGCAGGAGGTGGCGGGCAGGAGCGCTCCCTGGATGAGAAGATCGGCGCCGGTCCCACTGTATTGGGCAAAATCATTGTTGGCCTCGCTGCCCAGAGTCCAGGAAGTTCCTGCCAACCACTTGCCGTAAGACGCGGCGGAAAGCGGTTCCTCGGAAAACGTGGTCGGGGAGGCCTCAAAATCCCCGTTGACGATCAGGTTGGCTTGGGCTGCCAGAGGCAGCAGCACTGCCCCAGCCAGCGCTATGCAGAATACGTGCATTTTCAGCTTTTTTCCCATGGGATACTCTCCTTTCGACCTCCAATATATTGAGATGAATTTATGTGGAACCAAAGCCCGGCCCTGGCTTCGGTGTTGTCAAGGCACTATCACCGGGATCCCCGAGATTTCTGATACTGGTCGTAAACATATCCGCCGAGGAGACCTGCTCCTCCGCCGGCCGCGGCGCCAATGGCCGCAGAGCCGGCCACAGCCCCGATGAGGGCCCCGCCGCCCGCGCCCATGGCCCCGCCGCTCAATACCCGCTGTTCGGTGGAAGACATTCCGGCGCACCCCCCGGAGAACAGGATGGCGGCAAAGATCACGGCCAACGCTTTTCTCATTTTCCGCTCCCCCCTTGCATAAAAGCCTTGTTTTGACTGGAGCAGCGCACGGCCCCAGGCATTAAGACCTCCCTCTTATACCAATTCGCAATCAATCGGTGGCACCGGCTTCCAGCCGGTGCAGCGCAGGCTAAAGCCTGCGGCTACATAAAAATATTCTTTTGAATTCACCTTGAGATTGAAGGAGCTTAAGCAACTTCCTTCAGCGGTCTGCAATACGGGAAATGAATCCGAACTGCTGGTGTTAAGAATGGCGGGAGTAAGATAGAAAGTCGATAAACGGAGTGACCAATTTCATATGGTGCATTTCGACCATAATAAGTCTGTCAAACTAATAGTGCTACATTATATAATCTTGGGAGATGGCATATTTGAGCAGATCGGCCAAAGTCTTGAGGTTCAACTTCTCCATGATATTGGCGCGGTGCCGGCGCACGGTAAAAGGACTGATATACAAAGCCTCGGCAATTTCATTGGTCCTCTTGCCTTCCGCCAGGAGTTTCAAGACTTCTCTTTCCCGCCTGGTCAAGATCTCATTTTGTTCTTTCTCCAAAGCCAGGCTGGTCAAGACCCCGGTAAGCAAGGGGGAAAGATACTTGCCTCCGGTTCTGATGGTGGTCACGGCGCGAATCAGCTCGCCGCCGGCATCTTCTTTGAGCAGAAAGCCGTCGGCGCCGTCGGTCAGGGCCTGCCGGATAAACTCCTTTTTCTTGTGCATGGTCAGAACCAAAACTTTCACCTGGGGATAAGTTCGCTTAATCTCCCTGATTGCTTCCAAACCCCGCAGATTCGGCATGGAGATGTCGAGAATGACCAGATCGGGACAGGAGTCTTTCAAAATATTCAATAACTCGAGCCCATCATTGGCTTCCCCCCCGATGCGTACATCCTCAATTCTTTCGATGATTTTCCGTATCCCTTCCCGGAACATGGCATGGTCATCGGCCAGAACGACGGTATAAGGACCCATCTTTAGTCCCCTCCTGGAACTGGAATGGTAAAAGTGATTCTGGTTCCGCGTTTTTCCTGACTCCAGAGATCAAAAGAACCGCCCAGGATCCTGACCCGCTCTTCCATGGCCAGGAGCCCCAAGGTTTTTTTCTCGGTGACGACTTTGTTCCGCTCAAAGCCGATGCCATCATCCTCGATGGTAAAGGAGACCTTTTGATTATCCCGTTTAATTTCCAAAAACACATTTTTCGGCCTGGCGTGTTTGCCGATATTAGTCAGAGCTTCTTGTACCACCCGGTAGATAGCCGTCTGGATGGGAAGCGAAAACAAGCCATCTAAGTATTCCATATTGATCTTCCATTTTATCTGCTTTTGAAGGTGAGCAAAATCCTCAATGAGGGAACGCAACGCGATGGTCAGCCCCAGATCCTCCAAATCTCCCGGGCTCAGGTCCAGATAAAGACGCCGCACTTCTTCTATGGTGGCATTTATGGAACCGAGCATCCGGCTCACCTCTTGCTTCAGAGAGACCTGCTGCGGCAGCAGTTGCTCTTCCACGGATTCCACTTGGAGCTTCAAAGCCAGCAGGGCGTGCCCCAATTCATCGTGAAGCTCCCGGGAAATGCGTTTCCGTTCGTCTTCCTGGGCGCTGAGCAGCCGGGAGGCCAGCTGGCGCAGGTTTTTTTCCGATTCCTTGAGCACTTCTTCGGTGCGCTTGCGCTGGGTGATATCCCGGATAATTGCCTGGAACAATTTGCCGCCTTCCATTTCCAATAGGCGTAAACTGACCTCCACCGGGAAAGTGGTTCCATCCCGGCGTTGCTGGTTTGCTTCAAAAATCAGACCCCTTTCCTCTTCAACGTGGCGCAGCAGGTTGTTTATAACCGGCTCCGACCCCGGGGGGTATAAGTCCTTTAATCTTAATTGTAGCAATTCTTCCCATTCATAACCGTAAGCCGTCAGGGCCCGGTTGTTGGCTTCGACAATTTTCAAGTTCTGATCCGCCACCAGGATGATGTCATTAGCAAATCGGGTCAGGTATTCGTAACGTTGCGCCAGGGCGCGGCGCTCCCGCTCCACCTCGTATTGCCCCCGATAAAATCTGATTTGTTGATTCCTCCAGAAATACGCCACCGTGATGCCGGCGCTGGCAATTAGAATAACCAGGAGGAACACGACTTCCCGGACGCGCTTTTGCAGCGGTGCATAGATTTCGTTGGTGTCAACTTTGGCTATCAGAAACCAGGGGGAATCAGGGATAACTCCCGCGGCGGCCAGAACCGGAACCCCCCGATAATCCAGGCCTTCGACGATGCCTTTTTTACCCTGGGCCACCGTCGCGGCCAGCAAATCGGGCGATTCTAGAGCAAACCGCAAGTTCAGGGGAATATTCTGGCGATGCCGGAGTTCATTTAAAAATACCACTTCATCATTTTCCCGGCGGATCAGTTCGGTCTCCCCGGTCAGGCTGGGAGTGGGCCAGGATTTAATCAGGGGATAGAGAAACTGATAAGGTTCCATCACCATCAGAATAACTCCAACAATCACTTTCTCATCTCCCTGAATGACCAGCAGCGGGGTAAGGACGCTGAGCCTGACCTTGGCGTCCACATCCCGGTACAGGTCCGAAAAGACCACTTTTTTGGTCTGCATGGCCTGGTAAGCCAGGGATTTCACGTAAGGAGGAAGTTCTTGCTTTGACGCCGGAACCGCCAGCGGCACATTTCCTGCCGCATCGATTAACGCCAGACTTTGGTACTGGTAGGAAGCCAGGGCGGTCAAACGTTCGAGGATCTGCTCCTGGAGATGGGTGGTCTTTTTGGGGTTCGACTTCCGGCTGATAAAATCTCGGACCCGCATGGCAAAAAAAGGATCGTCCATGATCGTGCTGGCAAAATCGAGGCGTTCCTGGCGCCAGGACACAATCTGGTCTATCTTGAGAGCGATGATGGCGGCAAGTTCCTGCTGCTTCTCTTTTTTTATGTAAGCCTCCTGATTTTTATAATAAAAGTAACCGGTGGTTAAAATCCCGATGGACAAAATGAAAAATATGAGAATGAGATACCAGGGGTCTTTCCAAGATTCATTTTGGGCCGGCAACATTAATTTTACCTACCAATAATTCCTAAAACCGCTGCCTTGAAAAGTTGTTGTTGGGGGAGGGGGCCGGGCCCCCCCTTCCCCCCTCCCCCAATCTCCCACCCCCAATCCCTTAAAGTGGAATAATCAGGCTGTGGAAGTTGGGGCTGCAGGCCCCCACTTCCACAGCCCCCTTAAAGAGTTGGGAGGGGGCTTGGGGGGAGGGCAGGGAGCGTTGCTCCCTGCCCTCCCCCCAAAAAATCTTTTCATGATTTTCGGGTGGGCCGAAGGCCCATGAATTACTGTTTGGAAAAGTTCAAGGTTCCAGG
>VGSW01000174.1 GCA_016874915.1 Deltaproteobacteria bacterium | reverse complement strand
AGCACATGCCGGAGTTGGAATGGGCCTATGGCTACTACGGCACCTGGGGAGTCATGATTCTGGTGTCCGGGGTCATGCTGATCTATTTCAGAAGGAGAAAATGGATTTGACCTTTATTATGCAGTATGTAAAAATGAAATTCTGGACAAAAAAGAGGAAACCTATCGAGGTTAATTCGGCGGGAGGGCCCCCGAAAAATTTTTTTAAACTGCGGCGGCAGGGTTGCCGCATAATCTCGGTACCATCACGCACACTATAGGAGGCTCTCCATGCAGCCATATCTGCGGAATGCTCCGGCTCGTCGCTTGACTTACTGCAAAAGTGCCGTTTTCAAACTAGGGTTCGTGGCTTTGGTGGCAATAGGCATGTTGGCATTCACCCATGCCGCATACGCCTTTACCCTGAAATTTGACCAAAGTGCCTACAGCGGCAACGTTTGGGTTCAAATTGAAAAACCATTGGCTTTTAATTTTAACGCCACCTATGCCAATGGAACGAAGTCGATTGATTTCACCGACGGCGGGGTTACGGTGTTGATGTCCAAGCCGGTCAAGCTCTCGCACATCGGGGCCGGCGGCTTGAATATCACCTTCTCGCAAAGTGCCGTCTTTTACGTGTATTACGACGACCCCACCGACAATGACCGCACGGCTGCTCCCGCCTTTATGGTATCCCCCCAGCGATTCCAGTCTTTTGAGCTGACCATGATGGGAGGATCCGGCGACCAGGGCAATCTGACCGCCATCAATTACTTTACCGCGCCGCTGAGCATCCGCAGTTACGATATACATAACAATCTGCTGCAGCAGACCGGCTTCGGCAGTGCCACCGCCGCACAAATCGGGGCGCGATTTGCCGCGGCCACGGGCGGTAATCCCAACGCGGTGGTGAAGGATGCCAACGGGAAGATTGTCCGTTATCTCGGGCCCAGCAACGGTTTCACCGGAACAAATCCCTGGCCCTCTTTCATTCCCTACACGAAGTCCATCCACGCGGCCAAACAGCAAACCCATATTAAGCGCAGCAACGGATTCAACTTTGCCGCGCCGGATAACATCCCGGTATACCAGTTCGGGGCCGACATGACCGCCACTGCCAACGCCAATGGCAGCCTCACCATCACCGGCAGCATCACGGTGTCTGTGAATGCCCCGATCAAGCCCAACAATCCTTCCCTTCCCCCCGATGGTCAATGGACCGGGGCCACCTTTTCTTTTTCGGTGTCAGATACAAATGCGTTCAACAACGCCGTCTATGGTCAGACTGCTCCACTTGACAATAAAGGTGCCGTCATCTTTACGGGACAGGCCTGGAGCGATTTTAAAACATTTACCCAAGCTACCCGGAAGGATCCAAGCCAGCCTCATAACCCAAGTACCAACCCCTCGCTTTATGACCTGGGAGCCTATGACACCACCCTCAGGATGTTTATCGGCGAAGTCACCACCGGTCTGCTCGGCGGATTCTTCAACAGTGATTACCAGGTCGGCGGCGTGGCCCTCAAGAACATGTACAGCAATCAATGGTGGTCGCTGAACCCGATGGTGGCTTATTCCGAGATTCAGCCGCTTCATCCCTTCTACAACCTTTACGCCGCAGTGATTTTCGACGAATCCCACAACACCGTGTACGGGGTGCCGTACAGTGATCGTTTCGGCACCGGTCCACTGGTCAATACCGTGTCTTTCAATGGTACAGAGGTGAATTACTGGGTGCTCGGTGTCGGGGCTCCGCTTCCCGGGACTAAAGCCTTACCCGGAATAATGATGCTGCTGCTGGGTAATCAATAATATTACCAGGCTAACGGGCTTACCGACCCGTTCGACCAGACTAACGTATATTCCCAACCCTGCACGACGAGAATATCTCTTATAACGGCAAGATTTACGGCTTCGCCTATGACGACAATAATAATCAGAGTGACTCACTTGATGTCGCTTCGGCCAACGAAATCAGCGTGACCATCAACAACTGCCGGTTGGGGGGAGCGAGTGGGCTTGAACTGCTCCTGCTCGATTAAGCCGCCCGAGACCAGGGAAAAAATCCGCAGTTCCTTTGAAGTTATAGGTTAAACACCGGGGCCGGGGCAATGCCTGGCCCTCTTTGATTTGGCAGGCTGTTGAAGAACCCCCGTTACTTGAATTTGTCATTCTGAGCGAAGCGAAGAATCTAGTCATTTTAATAAGTTCTAGATCCTTCACTTCGTTCAGGATGACAAAAAAACGTATTTCAACAGCCTGTTATTACTACTGTGTCATAAACCAATCCCATCTGCTATTACCACGATGGCAACAGGGACACCGAGACAGATTGTTTGACAAAATAATCATGAGTTCCCTTTTTATGGTGGCTATGGAAGATGGACTATGTCGCTCCGGCCTGAGGGGTGGATCCCCGCGCCTGCCAACCTGCGGGTACTTGAGGTAACGCAAAGCTTGGCCGGGTGTCGGGGCCGGAGGGGGGAAAAGAACTTCTCTCGGCCACCAGAAACCCGTACGCGGCAATACATAGGGTGGCATGATGGTGGAATCCCCGCCAGCCTCTGCCCTCAAAATGACCCAGGCCGATTTCCTGTTTGAGTTCCTGGTAGTCACGTTCAATGTGCCACCGCAGCTTGGCCGTATCTACCAACTCTGCAAGGGAAACCACCGCATCAAGGTTGGAAAGCCAATATTTTGTGGGTTCCGATTCTCCCTCGGGCCACTCGATCAGCAACCATTCTTCCGGAGGGCGGTCGCTACGCCAATAATAGCGATGCCCCTCGTGGACACGCATGGCGGCAAATCGGGAGGAGAGCGTCTTGTTGGTGCCTTCCCTCCAGGTGATGGCCTGATATGCGCTATCCGGTAAATCCTGAGCTGCTTGTAAAACACTCACCGGCGTGTGCTGCAGACTGCGGCGCGGCAACTTCGGCGGCCGCCCACAGCCGGAATACTCGGGTGGAGGCAAGGGTTCGGTGCCAGGTGGCCACACCTTGGTGCTCTTTTGAATGCCAAGCACGTAGGAGAGGCTCAAACTGCGGACACCCCGGCGAAACTCGCTGTCGTTACCGTAGCCCGCATCGGCGAGTACCACTCCTTTGGGCGTATCCGTCTTGGTCAAGGCCCTCATTTGCTCCAAAGCAATCTCGGGTTTGGTTTGGAATGCAACCTCCTCCGGAATTCCCGCCCGGGTCCGGCGTTCGCGATCCGCGCTCCATTCTTGGGGCACATAGAGCCGATACGCTACCGGCAGGCTGGCATGGGGGTTGGCTACGGAGACGGACACAGCGCACTGGCAGTTGTCCTGTTTCCCCAATTGTCCGCAATACTGTCGGGCCACCCCTACGGAATGCTTACCCTTCTTGGGAAACCCGGTGTCATCCACGATCCAGGCCAAAATCGGCCCCTGACTCTGCATCTTTGGTAAGACATAATCTCGAATTGCCTTCATCACTGCGCCATCACTCCAAGATGCCTTGGCCACGAAATGATGTAGGGATTGGTGTTTGGCACTCACCTGGCCCGGAGCAAGTTGTGCCGCCATGGGTTCGACACTTTTGCGCTCAACAGGCAACAGCAGGCCCGTGCAATACGCCTGAAAAGGTTCCACCCTGTCTGCATGACCCAACGCGGTGGACAGCTTTTCCGCATAAGCATGAAACCTGGCCTCGATATTGGGTAAGGGTGCATTTTTCATACACCCAGCATACGCATAGTTTGCAGCTTTTTGCAAGCAATATATGACACAGTAGTACTAATTTAGTAGCACAATCACCAATTTTTATCTATATAATCAAAATAATTTACATAATCATTAAAACGTCACATGGAAAATTTATTGTAGAACGAGGGCCTAGAAGAGTAGCCATTATCTTGCCACTGTACGCCCTTCCGTTAATTTATCCATACCGTCCGTATATCGAAACCCTTGCATAGGGGATTGGAGATCACATTGACTTGCGGGGAGGGCTGTCCCGAGGTGTTCCGGTTTTTGACTCAGACCAAGACCAGAGGTGCGGGGCCGGGCAGTGCTGACGCCAAAAGCGGTGGCTAACGCCGTCGCCCTTCTCCTGGCCAATACTGCCCGCCGGGAGCACCGGCACCCTGAAATGCCCCCCAGACCTCCCCCCGGAACGAAAAATCTGCGGCGCTGAGGGCCACTCACAGCCCCATCACGGCCCCCAAACGGTCACCCCAAGGTTAAGAAAAGGGGGCCTGTGAAATGCTTAAATCACCCGCAGGAAATCCCCGCCAACCGCCCATATTTTGCTTATAAAATTTTTGGGGAGAGTCGATGCCGGGGGGGTGTCTTCCGCCGGGATCTTCCTGGGGATCATAAACGGTATACGTCGGAAAAATGGGCTGAGGTCCGGACGGCGCATATTGACTAGGGGGGAGGGAGTCCCAGTCCCCGGGTTTCCGATTCAGGCCGGGAAGAGGGGGACGGGGGCGTCGCCGCGCTGGAGATTTTATGGAAAACCCCTACTCCTACCCAAAGGGGAGCTGCATTATTTTTGCAGAAATGCAGACGTTGCAGACATTGATTTTTCAACGTCTGTGTCCTCAAACTCCCGCTATTCCTTGGTTTTATCCTGTTGCAGACGTTGCAGACATTAATGCAAGTCATTAAGAATGTCGGCATATTCTAGTAGGAAAGATTTCGTCTAACTGGCCTTAATATCAACAAATATTGATAATTCCCCTATTACCGCCCCTTCCATAGAATCGAAAAATTAACAAAAGCTCCGTGCCAATCATATTGACCCAGGGGGGGTAGGAGTCCCGTCTCCGGGTTTCCCTTTGGGGCCGGGAAGAGGAGGACGTACCTAAGGCGTGCCAGGGTTGGGTGGGAACGGAGGGGGCCGGGTTCCCAGGATGGATGAGGAGCACTGGGGCCGGTGGAGCGGCGCGGCGGTCCAAGTTTGGCCGCACAAGGTAGGACTAGGCCCAGACCTGGCGGGACACCATGGGCCGACCTGTAAGAGGTGGGCAAGTTGTCAGGGTTAGGGTGGGAATATAGTCCCATGGGATGAAGTAATTCACTCCCTTTTTTTTCTTGACAAACATGACCAATGGTCATATTATCAAGCCATGACAGGGCAAGATTTAAAAAAATGGCGGAAAAGGTGGGGCATAACTCAGATAGAGTTGGCCCGGTTGCTCGGAACCTATCAAGAAACCATAAGCAGGTGGGAACGAGAAAAACGTGGAATCCCATCTCATTTATCCCTGGCCCTGGAGGCCTTGGAACATAGGTTGATGAAAGGAGGCAAAAATGGGTTTGCTGGCAGAATGCCCAGAGTGCAAAAAGCGAAATAGCCAGAAAGTGAAAACCTGCAAGTGCGGGTTTTCCCTGGCGAAGTTTTCGGGCCGGGTTTGGTGGATTGAGTATTATGACCACGACAAGCGGCTGAGGCGGGAGCGAATAGGACCAAACAAAGAGGCCGCGGAGCACCGGCTAAGGGAAGTCATGAGCGCCCGCACAGAGGGGCGGTATATCAAGAAAAGCCCCGACACCAAGAACACTTTTAAAGACCTGGCGGCGTGGTATCTTGAACTACCCGAAGTGAAGGTCAAGCGGAGCTATGATCGGGATCGGCTAACCATAACCAGACTTCTCCCCCACTTTGGCGCCCGGTTCCTGAAGGACGTTACCCCGGCCATGGTGGAAGCCTACAAGCAAGCCCGACTTGTCGAACCTTCCGGAAGGACCCCCCAATATCTCACCAAACCCGCCACGGTAAATCGTGAGCTTGCCTGCCTTAAGACCATTTTCAATAAGGCGGTGAAGAACGGCAAGGCGGAAAAGAACCCGGCCCATGGGGTGAAGCTGCTGAAAGAGAACAACGACCGGGACCGAGTGTTAAGTTCGGAAGAATATGTCCGGCTCCTGGCCCATTGCCCGGCCCACCTTAAGCCTGTGGTGAAGCTGGCTTACCACACCGGCATAAGACAGGGGGAAATCCTGGGGCTGACCTGGGGCCAGGTTGATTTGAAGGAAGGCTTTATCCGACTGAACCCAGAGGACACCAAGACCAATGAAGCCCGGTTAGTGCCCCTTAACCAGGAACTTATTGAGATGTTCAAAGGTATGCGGGTAGCCTTGGGCGGGGTCCCCTTACAGGGAGTGAAGGTGTTCTACTATCAGGGGCGGTCCGTGGTGTCTATCAGAAAAGCCTTTCTCAATGCCTGCCAGAAAGCCGGGATTGAGGACTTCACCTTTCACGATCTCCGGCACACTTTCATTAACAACCGGCGGCTTGAAGGCCATGACTATTTCAGGATCATGGCCGCGACCGGCCACAAAACCATGAGCGTGTTCAAACGATATAACACGGTGAGCAAGGAAGAATTAAAGGCTCTGGTGAGTGAAAATCGGTAATCATATTCACCTATATATTCACTAAGACAAAAAAGAGGGGTTGCCTAAATCGCTAAACCCTTGTCATTACTGGCGCGCCCGGAGGGATTTGAACCCCCGACACACGGATTCGTAGCTCTTGGGCGGGGACATTCAGGGGGATAGAGGGAAAGCCAGAGATAGAGCAATTGCAAATAGTTACCTTCATATTCTCTCATTTGGGTTAAGTGGGGAAACCCAGTGAAATAGGGGGTTATTTCCCGCATGTTGTTGACCAAATGTTGACCAAGTTCACCTCAAATCGGTTTCCTATGCTCAGATTCTCCTATCATGGTGCGGTCAATAAAAATCAAAACGTTGACTAATAATACTAGGTTAAGTATATATTGACATTCGCCTTTTTTGAGCGCAAAATGCGCTCATGAAAGCACAACAACTCAAGGCATTGGATCGTCGGCTGAGCCTCTTCCTTCAAGACCTGTTGGAACCTAT
>VGSW01000173.1 GCA_016874915.1 Deltaproteobacteria bacterium | reverse complement strand
CCCCTCCCTCCTCCCCCCCCCCCCCCCCCCCCCCCCCAGACCACCTTAGCCCCCCTCCCCCACCCACTGCCCTCTCCCCCAAAATCTCGCCAAATGTTATTATTAAATTTGCCGAAATATAACGATAAGCAGCAAGATTTGCCCATTGGCCTGAAAGCTGGGCCGGAGGCCCGACTTTCAGCCAAAAATAAACTTAAGGGGTTGGGGATGGGGGTTTGGGGGAGGGGGCAGGGGCCACCGGCCCCTGGTCCCCTCCCCCAAGAACTATGTTTGACAACTTCCATTTAACCACCTCCTTCACCCCCAAGGGCGACCAGCCCCAGGCCATCAAAAAGCTAGTGGCCGGGGTCAAAGCCGGCCATCCCCATTACGTGCTCCTGGGGGTCACCGGTTCGGGCAAGACCTTCACCATCGCCAATGTCATCGCCCGGGTAAACCGCCCCACCCTGGTCTTGGCCCCCAACAAGACCCTGGCGGCCCAGCTCTATGGTGAGTTCCAGGAGTTTTTCCCGGACAACGCGGTGGAGTATTTCGTCTCCTACTATGACTATTACCAGCCCGAGGCCTACGTGCCCCAGGCGGATTTGTATATTGAGAAGGACTCGGCCATCAACGAGGCCATTGACCGGATGCGCCACTCCGCCACCCGGTCGCTCCTGGAGCGCCAGGACATCATCATCGTGGCCTCGGTGTCCTGCATATACGGCCTGGGCTCCCCGGAGGCCTACCACGGCATGCTCCTCTATCTCGAGGAGGACATGGAGAAGGACCGCCGGGAGGTGCTGCGCAAACTGGTGGACATCCTCTACGAACGCAATGACATCGACTTTCACCGGGGGACCTTCCGGGTGCGGGGGGACCGGGTGGAAATCTTCCCGGCCTATGAAGAGGACAAGGCCATCCGGGTGGAGTTCTGGGGGGACACGGTGGAGGCCATCCGGGAGATCGACCCCTTACGGGGGACTACCCTCCGGACTCTCAAGAAGGTCACCGTCTATCCCGCCTCCCATTACGTCACCTTCGACTGGCGGCGGGCCCAAGCCCTGGACGCCATCGCCGCGGAATTAGCTGAACGCGTCCCCTGGTTCCGGGACCAGGGGAAGCTGCTGGAAGCCCAGCGGATCGAGGAGCGCACCCGCTTTGACCTGGAAATGCTCCAGGAACTGGGCTATTGCCACGGCATCGAGAACTACTCCCGCCACCTCACCGGCCGGGCCCCGGGGGAGCCCCCCCCTACCCTCCTGGATTACCTGCCCCGGGAATCCCTGGTGGTCATTGACGAAAGCCACATTTCCATCCCCCAGCTCCAGGGGATGTACCGGGGAGACCGCTCCCGGAAACAGACCCTGGTGGACTACGGCTTCCGCCTGCCCTCGGCCCTGGACAACCGGCCCTTAAGTTTCGAAGAGTTCGAAGCCCGGGGGCGCCAGGTCATCTATGTCTCCGCCACCCCGGGGCCGTATGAAATGAAAATGGCCGCGGGCCGGGTGGTGGAGCAGATCGTCCGGCCCACGGGACTGATGGATCCTAAAATCACGGTGAAACCCGCCACCAACCAGGTGGACGACCTCCTGGGAGAAATTCGCGCCCGCCTACAGCGAGGCGAACGGGTCCTGGTCACCACCCTTACCAAGCGCATGGCCGAAGACCTCACCGAATACTACCAGGACCTGGGGCTCAAGGTGCGCTACCTCCACTCCGACATCACCACCCTGGAGCGCATGGAAATCATCCGGGACCTGAGGTTAGGGGTCTTTGACGTGCTCATCGGCATCAACCTGCTGCGGGAGGGCCTGGATCTGCCCGAAGTCTCCCTGGTGGCCATCCTGGACGCGGACAAGGAGGGCTTCCTGCGCTCGGCCCGCTCCCTCATCCAGACCTGCGGCCGGGCCGCCCGCAACGTCCGGGGCGAAGTGCTGTTTTACGCCGACCATCTCACCCCTTCCATGACCGCGGCCCTGGCCGAGACCGACCGGCGTCGCCGCCTCCAGGAGGATTACAACCGGCGCCATCATATCACCCCGGAGACCATCCAGAGCCGCATCAAGGACGTCCTGGCCTCGGTCTATGAAGCCGACTACGTCACCATCCCCGCGGCCGCGGAGGAAGCCCTCCCCTACCTCACCGGAGACCCGGACAAACTCCTGGCCCGCCTGAAAAAGGAAATGCAGGCCGCCGCGAGGAAGCTGGAATTCGAAAAGGCCGCGGCTTTGCGAGACCGGATCAGAGTGTTAGAGAAGGTAGAGTTGAAGTTTGGATGAAATATTTGGGGGAGGGCCAGGGGCCGACGGCCCCTGCCCTCCCCCAAACCCCCTCCCAACCCCTTAAGGAGGCAAAAAAAAGCCGGGGGAGACAGGGATGGCCCTATCTCCCCCGGCTCCTTTACAGAGGTTGGCCCGCTGGCCAAACAAGAAAAAGGGCGCAATACGTGGTGCGCCCCGGCATTTTACAGCTTTCAGACTGTAAACCGATCCTACAGCAGCGCCTTCACCATCTTCTCGAATTCTTCCTTCTTCCGGGTCCCCAGGATGGCGTTGACGATTTTGCCCTCCTTGTTGATGATCACCGTGGTGGGGACGACTTCCACGTTGCCGTAGTCCTTGCTCACCTTATCGGTGCCGGTGAGCACCGGGTATTCCAGGCCCAACTGCTTCACCAGGAACCGGATCTGGGTGGAGTCGGAACTCAGGGCGATCCCCAAGGTCACAAAGCCCTTGTCCTTATTTTCCTTATATATCTTATTCAGGTCCGGCATCTCCTCCCGGCAGGGGGCGCAGAAGAAGGTGAAAAAGTTGATCATTACCACCTTGCCCTTGTACTGGCTCAGGGAGTATTCCTTGCCCTGCAGGACGTCCTTCAGGGTGAAATCCGCGGCCATCTTGCCTTCCAGGCCGGATTTGGTCTGGGCGTAGGTCAGGGACGCGACCGCCAGGAGCACAGCCCCCAGCGCCAGAATTCTCAAAGATTTAATACGCATTCAAATTCTCCTTATGGTTCGGTTATGACTTCCCGGCCAATTAGACCTGGCTGTCTCCTTAAAGTTAATTCCCCCTCACTCCTTCCGGCAAGGGGGATTCTGTATAAAAGTTGCCGGTTGCCAGTTGTCAGAAAAAAATGACGGTGCGCCATGTGCACCCAGGTTAATGTTCACAGACGGCTTGTCCCTAAACATATATCAAAATGGGCCAATGCCTGCAATTTCATTTCCGGAAAGGACGCCCTGCCTGAAGGCGACTCTCCAGCCCGGCCGGGACCCGGTTCCAAGGGAGTCCGCTACGGGAGAGCGAAACAATAAGGGGAGCCACGCCCCGGTGCTGGAGCCACCCGGCCTGGGCCTCCAAATTCTCCGGGACCCTTTTGCAGAGAAGCGCCAATTCGCCTTCCACCACCCGGCGCAACCTATGACCGGCCAGCGTCCGGGGCAGGGACGGTTCCATCCCCCGGGGCCACACCGCCAGTGGTGGAATATGAGACAGGTACCCCCAAAAGCCAGAATCTGGTTTGATAAGGTCACGCCACTTGTCCGGGTCTCCGGGAGGCAGGCACGTACGCGCGGCGCCCAATTCCCGGGCGGCCTTCAAGGCCCAAACATTTCGCACCCCTAAGGTTTGATCGCCGTAAACCTCTCCCCCCAATTTACGGACCCAAGCCGCGGCTCCCCAGTCCCCGGCGATGAACCGGGAGTATCCCCCCTGCCGCAGGGTCTCCATGGCCTTATGATAAAAAGTGAGAGCCGATTCCCGAATTACCGCCGGCAGCCGCCAGACCAGGCGCCGGGGCTTCCAACGGCGATGCTCCGGCAGGAAGGCTCCGTAATTTTCCGGAGTGAGGCTGACCACCAGAGGGCCTCGCCAGTCCCGGGCCAGGGCCGCGGCCTCGGGGTAGTCCCGGGCTTCCAGCCACAAGTCTTTGGGAGGGGTGGCCTTGGGGGAGGTCCGCTCAGGGCCGGGGCCCCGGCCTCGATCCCTTGTCCCTGGACCGCGTCCCGGATTAACCGGGTCCTCTCCGGGAACTTCGGCCAGCAGGTCTCCAAAAGCCGCCAGCACCTCCCGGGCCGTGGCCAGGACCCCGAGCCGGGCCGTGGGGGAAGCCTCCCAGACCATGCGATAGAGCTTCACCACTTGCTTTAAGGACTCGCCGCGCCTAAATTCCCATCCCACCTGGACGGCCTCCATCCCCAGCTGGGACAGGCCTGCCAGGGTTTCCAGGGCGGCCGTTAAAATTTGGGCGGAGGAAGGCGAACCGGTGCGGGCCAGCTCGGAGGCCGCGTCCATTCCCAGGTATTCCGGAAGCAGGCATAGTCCGGGGAAACCCCAGAAGCTTGACGGCACCGTCACTTCCCACGCCACTTGGGACTGGCGGCGCATGAGGGCCATATCCTTGAGGCTCAAAGGGGCATCCAGAATCACTCGGCTAAAACCCAGGGCCTGGGCCACCGCCAGCCCCAGGGAATTATGGCAGCCCCAGGCTCCCGAAGCGTGAAGGGGCAGATCGGGATAACGACGTCGGGCTTCCCGGATCAGGCCTAAGTCGCGCAGCACCAGGGCCTGGGGGCGAAGCTCCGCGGCCTGGGCCAGCATTTCCTCCGCCCGGGAGAGAATCGGCTGCTCCACCAGCCAGTCCCATACCAGGCAGAACCGGACATCCCGGCGCCGGGCCGCAGCCTGCCATACCCCGACCTCATCCCACCAATCTTCGCCGGGATTCCGGGGCAGGCGCACCGACACCCCTCCTGCCCCGGCTTCCAGGGCCGCGCTAAAGGCTTCCGGGGTCGCTATTTGGAGAACCAGTTCCATGAATTTGTTGTATTATAATATTAACTATTAAAATCCTCACGCAAAGGCGCGAAGCTTTTCCTATTCCCTAATTCCTTCCCCATGTTGCGGCGGGTGGAACTGCAGGTGATGAAACGGCAGAAGCGGCGGGCCTTAGAGAACGTAAGCGGCAAGAACGGCGGCGGTCGGCGCCTCGCCTCCAGGGGAAAAAATAGTGACCTAAAGCCGGCCAGAAATGGTAGTTAATTCAATAATCTCCCCAGAATCACGCCCAAACCTTGTTTACCAACGGAGGCGGTGGATTCGGGGAAAAAGGATAATTTGACGCGCCCTTATAATTGGGCTATAATAAATTTTGTGAATTATTTCACGCCAAAGGAGGGCGGGCGGTGAGTTTTCTCATTGCCATGGCAGGAAAGGGCGGCACCGGCAAGACCACGATGGCCGCCATGGCGCTGCGCTATCTGATAGAGCACGGCAAGACCCCGGTCTTGGCGGTGGATGCCGACGCCAACAGCAATTTCAACGAAGTCCTGGGCCTCGAAGTGGAGATGACGGTGGGCCAGGCCCGGGAGGAGATGAAAAAAGGCGGCGGCCTGGTGGACATCACCAAGGACCAGCTCATTGAAATGCGCATCAACCAGGCCCTGGTGGAGGCCGACGGCTTCGACCTCATCAGCATGGGCCAGCCTGAAGGCCCCGGCTGCTACTGCGCCGCCAACAATCTGGTGGTCCGCTTCATGGACGCCCTGCAGAAAAACTATCCTTACATCGTCATGGATAATGAAGCGGGCATGGAGCACGTCAGCCGCCTCACCACCAAAGACGTGAACCTGCTGGTCCTGGTCTCGGACCCCTCCTGGCGGGGCATCCAGGCGGCCCGGCGTCTCAAGGACCTGGCCCAGCAGCTCAAAATCGTGGTGGGCCGGACGGTCCTCATCGTCAACCGGGCCACCAACGGCATCAGCTCCCGAAGTCAGGAGGAGATTGCAGCCCAGGGTCTTGAGTTGGCCGGGCTCATCCCCGAAGACCCCCTCATCGCCGAATTTGACAGCCAGGGCCGTCCCACCTACCAACTACCGGCGGATTCCCCGGCGTTGCAGGCGGCTTTTGCCATCTTCGGGCGATTATTGCCATAAGTTCCATAATCCCTAACCTTCAGGCGTGATTTTTTGCTTGACAGGCCGTCCAATAAATTATTATTTTCACAATGTTTATACCTTGATTTATATCTTCCCAGGTTTAAGTAAGCAAAGAGCCGGAAAATCCGGTCAAATAAGGAGGGAACAACCTTGGCTTTCGAGATTCCCAAACAAATCTACTCAGGGGCGATTAAACCGGTAACCATCGGCAAAGGCGACAAGGCTATCACCTTGGGAGGCGAGACCTCCTACCCCTTCCACCTGTTTGAAGGGGTGATGCCCCACATCCCCCGGGTGGCCATGGAGGTGTGGGATGCGGACCCGGGAGAAGAATGGCCGGGGCCCTGTTACGAGCCTTTCAAAGATGTGGCCAAGGACCCGGTGGCCTGGGCCCAGAAATGCGTCAAGGATTACGGCGCGGAAGCCATCGCCCTGGTCCTGGTGAGCACCGACCCCAATGGGGCCGACGCCTCTCCGGAGTCCGCCGCGGCTACCGCCAAGAAGGTGGCGGAAGCTATTGACGTACCCCTCATCGTGTACGGCACCGGCAACGTGGAAAAGGACGCGGAGGTCCTTCCCGCAGTGGCCGAGGCCTGTGCCGATAAGAACCTCATTATCGGGCCGGCGCAGGACAAGAACTACAAGAAGATCGGGGCCGCCTGCCTGGGTTACAACCACACGGTCATCGCCTTTTCCCCCATCGACGTCAATCTGGCCAAGCAGTTGAACATCCTCCTGGGCCAGTTGGGGGTCAAAGACAGCCACATCCTGGTGGACCCCACCACCGGCGGGTTGGGTTACGGCATGGAGTACACCTACTCCGTGATGGAGCGGGACCGCATGGCGGCCCTCACCCAGGAAGACGAGAAGCTCCAGCTTCCCATCGTCAACTACGTGGGCCAGGAAGTCTGGAAAGTTAAGGAGT
>VGSW01000172.1 GCA_016874915.1 Deltaproteobacteria bacterium | reverse complement strand
CGGACAGGCTTCATCGCCCAGATGGTATTTGGGTTTTCTGCCGCGCTTGCCCATCCTGCTCACCTCCAGTTCGGTAACCAGGATAACATGCGGCAAATATATTATCAACCATTAAAGGGTCACTGCCTATAATTTAATGCCTGATGAATATTTATAAAAAAGCTATGCAGTGATTCTAACTCATTTTAATCCATCCACCTGCTCCCTTGCTTCCAAAACTTGGCGGGCCACGGTGTCCACCGCGGCCAGGTCGGTCCAGGGGCTGAGGATGAAGGATTTGAGCGCGGCGATGGGGGGGCCGGGGACGCCGTCATAGTCGGCGTGGCGGTAGGCGTCGGTGCGGGACAGCCACACGCCTTCGCCCCGCATGGCCCGCTCGTGGATCGTCTGGAAGATGCGGAAGTTGTAGTCGTTGTGCTTCTCCACCTGGTCCCGGTAGGCGGGGTCGGAAAGTTCCCGCTGGAGGGCCTGCGCCGCGTTCACGTCGTCGGGGTAGACCCGGAAAAGGGTGACGGGCCCGTAATTGAAGTCGTTGAGCACCTGGATGAAGGGATAATTTTCCAGGCGTTCCCGGAGCATTTCCGCCATTTCCACCACGTGGCCGATGAGGATGCGGTAACCCTGCTTGCCCAGGAGGCGCATGTTGGCGTAGGCCGCCAGGGCGCCGGTGCCGGCCCGGGAGCACTCCAGGGTATAAATCCCCGGATGATAATACCCAAAGTGGTAGAGATAGGGCATCTGTTCCGGCTCCCGGGAGAGGAGGGTTAAGTCTTTCCGGTCGCGAACCAGGAAGGCGCTGGAGATGTAAGGGGCGTAGCCGGTTTTGTGGAAGTCCACGCCGGTGGAGTCGGCCAGGGCCAGGTTGCTCAGCCGCTTCAGGGAATCCTGGAGAGAGCGCAGGGTGCGGGCGCGGAAACCCAGGGAGTTGGCCTCGAAGTCATAGTCCCGGAATACGGCCCAGGCCCAGCCGATGACCGCGTCGGCGTGAACGTGGGGCGGCCGGGAGAGGTTATATTCTTCGGCCAAGTGGTCTCGCAGGCGGACGATGGCGTTGAGATCGTCAATGCCGAAAGCGTCGGTGGTCCCCAAGGTGGCGATGATGGCCGCCACCTTTTCTCCCTGGGAGAATGCCTGGCGCAGGTAATCTTCCAGGTCGATGAGGTTCATTTCGTTGTCCCGGGTGGTGGGAATGGTCACCAGGTTTTTCATGCCCAGGCCTAGCCAGCCGGCCACGTTGAGACGAGAGTAGTGGGAGGTATCCGAGGCCACGATTTTCACGTCTTCCCGCAAGCCCTCCTCCATGACTTTGCCGTCAAACAACTTTTCCAGGGCCAGCTTGACGCCGTAGAGAATGGTGCCGGTGCCGCCGAAGGTGAAGAGCCCGCCGGAGCGCCGGGAGTCGTAGCCGATAAGGTCCGAGAGCATGGCCACGGCCTTGATTTCCGCCTCGGTGAAATGGCCGGAGTAAGCGTCCCAGATGATATTGGGATTGTAGATGGCCGCGGCGATGAACGCGGTGATGCTGGGGATGGTGGTGGGGGGCACCACGTTGACCTGGGCGTTGGGGTGCCCCCAGATGGGCATGCCTTGACAGTAATTCACCAGGAGTTCGGTGACCTCTTCCACGTTGCTCATGTCCTCGGGGAAGGCTTCTTCCAGGATGGCATGATAGTGCTCTTCCCGGCTGTGGCCCAGGATGGGGGCGGCGGACTTCAAGTCGTCCACCCGGTCTAGGAAGTGAGATATGGTGTGAATGAAATAGCCGTCCATGATAGGGTTGGACACGGGAACCGGGAAATAGGTCTTGAGGCGCTCCAGCAGGTCCAGGTAGTTCTCCCGTTCTTGGTTTCCTCGGGGCATGGGGTATCTCCTTTTCAATAGGCCAAGCCATGGAACAGGCGGCTTATCCGGTTTTTCCTTTAGCAAGGCCCAAAGGGCGCCATTCTAATTAGTAAAGCCGCGGCAGACATAGGATTGAAACAAAGCTTTCAGCGATCAGCTTTCAGCCAAAAAATAAAACCGATTATTGCCTTACCTCCGGAATAGACCTTGGAAGAATTGCTTCCCTCTTGCTAATGAAAACAAAAGCAGAGTGGCGCAGGCTTCTAGCCTGTGGAGAAGTCGCTTGGGAGAACAGACGGCGCAGACAAGCCAGAGGGCTGGGCCGCTAATTTTTTCTAGTTGACTTTTAACAATCGAAAATTCTTTAAGTCGCTGATAGCTGGACGCTGACAGCTATCCGTTAAAACCACGACCGGTGGCTCCAGAGTTCGTCTTGCAGGTCCTCCATATCCGTCTGGCAGCGGAGGTAGAGGGAGGCGTTCTGGATGGCCAGGCCGCCCAGGTAGGCCAGAGCGGTTACCAGCATGATCTCATCCCGGGTGAAGTCCCGGGGCGCGGCGGTGTAGAGGCGCAGGGCGCCGATGGCCTTTTCCCTGGTCTTCAAAGGTACGGACAGGATGGAAACGATGCCTTCCTCCTTGTTCATTTCCCGATACTGGACCCGCTTATCGGTGGTGGCGTCTCTGATGAGCGTGGGCTTCCCATTCAAGGTCTGGGCAATGCTCTGGGCCGCGGAAACCGGCCCCTTCTTCAGGTATGGCTCACTCAGGCCGTAAGAGGAGACCAGTTCCAGGGTCTGCTTGTCTTCATTTAACAAGAGGATGGCCGCGGCCTTAACTTTCAGGGCCGCGGCCAGATCCGCGGCCATGAAGTTCAGGATCTCCCGGACGTCCAGGGTGCTGGTGAATTTGGCGGCCAGGTCCAGGAAAAGCTGGGTTTCCCGGCGCAGGAGATCGAGGAGGCGGGCGTGTTCCATGACCCCGCCGCTCTGTTGGGCCAGGAGAGTAAGGAATTGGATTTCCTCGGGAGAAAAATCCCGGGGCGCCGCGGTGAACAGGCAGAAGACCCCGATGTTCTGGCCCTTCACCATCACCGGAGCCGCCAGGATGGAGGCGATGCCTTCGGCCTTTTTGGCCTCCCGGTGCTCCAGGCGGGGGTCGGCGGCCGCGTCCCGGCTGTATAGAAAGCCCTCTTTTTGCACGGTGGCCACGATTTTCCGGGCCAGCATGGACTTGCGGGAACGGAAGTAAGTCTCTGACAATCCTTTTTGGGCCACCGGGATGAGTTCCCGTTTTCCGGGTTCGGCCAGATAGAGGCAGGCGGCCCGGCCGTCCAGGGTGTCCATGGCGGCCTTAAAGATGAGGTCCAGGAGCTCGCGGCGGTTGTGAGCCGTGCCGAAAGCCTGGCTCAACCGGACCAGGGTTTGAAAAAAATCTGCTGGGGACATAATATCTTCCTTACTTCACTTTACTTCGACGCCGGTTTTCTTTTCCGGGCCGCTTTCTTCCGGGCCGGTTTTTCCGCCGGGGCTTCCTTACTTCCTTCCCGCTCTTTCAGCCACCGGGCGATCTTGGGGACCAGCTCTTTCTGGCACTTATGGCTGACATAAATGCCGATGTGGCCGGTATCTAGGCAGAGGTCCTCAGTGTCCCGGCTGCCGACGCATTGGGTGAGCCGGTCGCAGGCCTCGGGCGGCACCAGGTGGTCGTAGCGCGCATAAACGTTGAGAAGGGGCATGGTGATCTGCTGGAGGTCCACCCGGGCGCCCCCCAGCTCCATCCGGCTCTGGATGAGCAGGTTCCGCTGGTAGCAGTCTTTGATAAATTGGCGAAAGGTCTCACCAGGCACCGCAGGGGTGTCGAAGATCCACTTTTCCATGCGGATGAAGTTTTCCACGAACTCCTGGTTGTCCATATTTTCCAGAAAACCCACGTACTTGTCAAACATGAGCCGGGCCGGGTTGAGAAGGAGAAGCCCGATGTTCAGCAGGTCTCCGGGCAAATTCCCGAAGGCGTCCACCAACCGGTCCGCGTCAATCTCCTTCATCCAAAGGTGCAGCAGCCCCTTGTCGGTGTCGAAATTGCTGGGAGTCACAACGGTGATCAGGTTTTTGATCTTCTCCGGATGGAGAGCGCCATACATTAAGGAGAAATTCCCCCCCATGCACACTCCCATGAGGTTAATCTGGTTCAGACCGTGACGCCGGCGGATAAAGTCGATGACATTGTCCATATAACCGTTGACGTGGTCGTCGATGGTGAGCCACCGGTCTTTGCGGGTGGGGTGGCCCCAATCGATGAGGTAAACTTCCAGGCCCTCTTTCAGGAGGTTCTGCACCACGCTGCGCCCCGGCTGGAGGTCCAGAATGGTTTCCCGGTGGATGAGGGCGGACACCACCAGGAGGGGCGTTTTAATTTGCGGCCCCCGAGCGGGCCGGTAATATTTGAGCTTAATCCGGTCTTCCTCATAGACCACGTCGTAAGGGGTGGCGGCGATGTCCGTTTCCAGGGGGCCCATAAGGATGTCCCTGGCCTTTTCCAGGCGGTGGCGGGCTTCGCCGGCTTCCTGGGCCAGCCTGGCCATAATCAAGTCCACTGGAATTTTGGGAGGGGGCATTTTTCTATCTTTCCTGATCACTGCGACGTTTCGGTTTTTATCAGCATTTTGGTCAGCTCTCTCACCTGCTTTTTCAGGAGATAGACCTCCCGGTAAAGCTCATCCATGTCCCGGTTGGTGGGAAGGGGCAGTCCGCGCAGGGTGTCCGCCAACATCTCCTGCCTGGCCAGGGTGAAATCTCCAAACGCGATGAGGGCCTTATTCATGGCCCGGGTGAAGTCGGCAGACTGAAACAGGGTCATGTAGTCCCCTTCCAGGTATTTAATCCAAATCTTATAATAGTCCTTGAAGTCTCCCGAAACTTTTCCCTGGAGGGCATGAGTCTTTAGCAGGTCCTGCATATCTTTGAGGGACTTCTTCATGGGCAGATGAATGGTGTAAACAAATTCGCCCATCGCGGATTGGAACTGGTAGAATTTGTCCGCCAGGCGGTTCATTCCTTCCTGGCTCAGACGGGTCAACCCCACCTGGGGAACATTCAAGAGGCGCTGGAAGTCTTTCTCATAGGTCTCCATCCAGGATCTAAAGATTTCCTGGTCCAGCCCTTCCAGCCGGAGGTCTTTGGGCTCCCGGCTTGGGGCTCTGATGGTTTCCAGCCACAGACGGTGCAGGTGAAAGTAGGCCCCCCAGCCTGTCTGCGCCATCTTCAGGATGATTTCCGAAGGCGCGTGAATGTCCTGAAAAAGAGCGGAAACGGTTTGGGGTTCGCTGAGCAGGGAAAAAAAGGCCTCCCACATCTTGATGGCCGCTTGCAGGACAGGGGGCGAAGGCGCTCCTTCGGGCAAAGCGGCCCCGGAGGGCGAGGCCCCCGAGGGCGAGGCCCCGGTGGGGCCCGGCCCCATTTGGATCAGAGAATCCCAGAAGTCCATGGTCCACTTGATCCAGGTGGCCAACAATGGCTGGGAGTCGCTTCTTTTCGGATAATCCTGTTCCATAAGTTCTCCCCGGGATGATGCCGGAAAAAAACTGGTTAATCGTATAATTAATCGAATACGCGGCGGAGGTTGTCAAGGGGGGAAGGCCGAGGCGGTGTCTTCCAAATAGTCCCCTGCCGTTAGGATTTTATTCCAAGAGGGGCCATTGTATATTAATTTTGTGCCGTAGCGAAAGGTTTTAGGATAAGAAAGCATGTTAAAAAAATCCACCCCAAAAATACCAAGACACAAAGATTCGCTAAAAAAATTCGATTATTGCCTTTGCTCCGGAAAGGCAATCCAGAGATGGCATCTTGGAAAAAATCTCCCTATTTCGAGAGAGCTCACTAACCAGAAAAATATCCAGGACGCCACTAAATAATTTCTTTGCGGCCCTTGGTGTCTTGGGGTGGATTCTTTTAGCTCTCAAAAATCGCGGCCATGGAAAAAATTAAATTAGGCGTCAGCGCCTGCCTCCTGGGGGAGAAGGTGCGATACAACGGCGGCCACAAGCGGGAGCTGTTCCTTACCGACACCCTGGGGAGATTCGTGGAATTAGTGGGGGTGTGCCCCGAGGCGGAGTGCGGCTTGGGGGTGCCCCGGGAGGCCATGCGCCTGGAGGGTGACCCGGAAGGGCCTCGCCTGATGACGGTGCGAAGCCGCAAGGACTTAACGGCGCGCCTGGCGTTCTGGGCTCAAAAGCGGGTCCGGGAACTTGAGGCCGAAAACCTGTGGGGCTTTATCTTTAAGAGCAACTCTCCCAGTTGCGGCGCGGCCCGGGTCAAGGTTTACGGAGAAAAGGGAGGGCCGGTGAAGAAAGGAATGGGGCTGTTTGCCCGGGCCTTCATGGCACACTTCCCCCTGACGCCGATGGAGGACGAAATCCGGCTCCATGACCCGGACCGGCGGGAGAATTTCATCGACCAGGTCTTCACCCTGAAACGCTGGCGGGAGATGGTCGCGCAAAAACCTGGGCTGGGAAATCTGATGACCTTCCATACCAGGCACAAATACCTGATCATGGCCCATAGCCCCAGACGTCATCAACTCTTAGGGCGTCTGGCGGCCCAAGGGAACGAAATTCCTCTAAAAGAATTATATGCCCGCTACCTGGGCCTGCTCCTGGAGGCCCTGGGTCTGAAAGCCACGGTTAAGAAACATGCCAACGTGCTCCTGCACCTCCTGGGATATTTCAAGAAAGCGCTGTCTCCGGAGGAAAAAGAGGAATTATTGGAAATTATCGAGAATTACCGGCAGGGCCGCGTACCTCTCATCGCGCCTGTCACTCTATGCAACCATTACGCCCGCAAATACCGGCAGCCTGATTTGATGGAGCAGTATTATTTGAATCCGCACCCCGTTGAGCTTCATTTAAGGAATCATGTTTAATAACGAGTTGCTATCAAAAAGGTGTTAAGATGTAGGGGCGAACTTTATGTTCGCCCAACATTCCGGGGCGAACACAAGGTTCGCCCCTAAGAGGTTGGGGAGGGGGCTTGGGGGAGGGGCAGGGGTTTTTGCCCCCGGCCCCCCCCCCAAACCTC
>VGSW01000171.1 GCA_016874915.1 Deltaproteobacteria bacterium | reverse complement strand
ATTCTCTAGGTTGGGCGCATTGCATCGTCCGGGCACGAATCAAGGAAAACATATTTTTCATAAAAAGTCTAGTTTTTTGTAAACTTTTTTAATGCCTTATCGGAAAAAACTTTTGGCAATCGCTATAATTTTAAAAAAAGGATATTTTGAAAAATTTTGGGGGAATCAATTATGATTCCCCCCAACGTGCAAAATCCCCTTCAGAGGAAGGTTTTAACCAGTCTCTGGCTGAAAAAAAGGAATTACAGGATATTACTTTTCAACCAGCACCACCTTGTGGTTTACCAGGTTGAGGCTTTGGATGGTGGCCTTGACGGTCTTCTGCTCCCCGAAGATGTTGATGATGCGCAGGAACTCGCCGTCGGGTTCGATGGTGTCCACGTCCGCCAGGAGCAATTCTTCTTTTCCGTCCTTCAAGATATACGCGGCAGCTTCACACATGGTTAATCAACTCCTTTAGCCGTTGGCTGACAATTTTTTCCACCAGGTGGGGGAGAGGCTCAGGAGAGAGGCCCACGATTTCCACCCGTTCCTGGGTCAGGGGCAGCAGGATCTTGGGCGCCGTCGCGGAGGCGATGGCCTCGGCTATCCGGGGGGTCACCTCCCCCATCATGGCGTTGGCCAAAACGATGGAGAGGCACCCCAGGATGACGTCCAGGGTGGGCACGGTGCGGACAATGGCATTTTCGCCGCTGGCCCCCCGGTTGGCCCGGGCCTTGAGCATCTGGGCGGTGGCCACCGCGTTGGTCCCCAGGGCGATGACCTCATGGTCCTCCTGATAGACCTCTTTCAGGCGCTTGATGATGGCCGCGCCGATACCGCCCCCCTGGCCGTCAATGACCCCGATGCGCATTTTTGGCTTCATTCCAGTCCAAATTTCTCCCGGAGCCGGTGATAAACCACCGCCGGCACCATGCCCTCGATGTTGCCGCCGTGGATCGCGGCTTCCTTTAAGATGCTGGAACTGAGGAATACCCATCTCAGGCCGGTCATCAGGAAGACTGTCTCAATTTCCGGCTCCAGGCGGCGGTTCATCATGGCCAACTGGAATTCGTATTCAAAGTCGGTCACCGCCCTAAGGCCCCGAAGAATGGCCCGGGCGTTTTGCCGCCGGGCATAGTCCACCAATAGTCCGTCGAAGGTGTCGATGGTGACTTGGGGGTGGCCTTCCAGGGACAGGCGAATCATTTCCATGCGCTCTTCGGGGGTGAAGAGCGTCTTTTTCACCGGATTTTTGGCCACCGCCACGATAATTTTATCAAAGATTTTAAGTCCCCGCTGCAGCAGGTCCAGGTGGCCGTTGGTGATGGGGTCAAAAGAGCCGGGGTAAACGACGATATCGGGCATTTGAATTGTTCACTCCTGTGTTTCCGTAAGTTCCGCGGCCAGGTAAAAGGCCACCTGGGTGTCGCCGTAGCGCCTTAAATCGTGGCGGCGCAGTTGGCCCAGGTCTTCCGGCAAATTTTCCCGGCGGCTGTGTTCCGCCACCACCCAAGCTTGGGGGAGGGGGAGCCGCAACGCGGCCAGGGCTTTCAAAGTGGCTTCGCCAGCCCCCTTCCCGTAGGGGGGGTCCAGGAAAATCAGCCCGAACCGCTCGCCCCGGGCAGACAATTTTTTCAAGGCCGCATTCACCGGGAGGGGCAGCACTACGGCGCGTTCCGCCAGGTCCAGGCTTTCCAGGTTGCGGCGCAGGACTTTGAGGGCCGCGGGGTCTTCATCGACAAACACTGCTTTTTCCGCCCCTCGGCTAAGAGCCTCGATTCCCAGAGCGCCGGTGCCGGCGAACAGGTCCAAAACCCGGGCCTCCGCCACCCTGTCTCCCAGGATATTGAAAATGGCCTCCCGCACCTTGGCCGCGGTGGGCCGCATGCGGCCTTTCACCGGGGCCAGGGGGCGGCCGCCCAGGGAACCGCCGATGACTCGCATGTTTAGCGGGTTAGCGGTTTGGCGGTTTGGTTAAATGCTAACCAGGCAACCCGCCAATCGCTACTGCTGCCTAACCGACGATATAAGTGCATTCAACGGTCGACCTAATTCTTCCAAAAGTAGTAACAAGTTATTAGCATCGGCTTCGGCCAGGTAATCTAGACTTTTAGCGATAATAACTTGAGTTTCTAATTCGGCCAACGATCCCCTGGCGTTGCCTAAAAATTGTTTAAATTCTCCTTTAGTGGCCCTTCCCCGTCCTTCAGCGATATTGCTGGGTATTGAGACTGCCGCTCGGCGGAGCTGGGCGGTCAGACCGAAAATTTCCTCCTTTGGAAACTTTTGGGTTTCAAGATAAATTTCTTTAACCAAGTCCATAGCTTTATTCCAGACCAACAGATCCTGTGAGTCTTTACCATCTTTACCTCACGTTTATCGGTTTAGCGGAGAGCAATTAGCAATTAAAAGGCTTAAGTTTATCGGCTAGTTACAAGTCATCGAAAGACTTTTTAACCGCCAAACCGCTGAACCGCTGAACCGCCAAACCGCTGAACCGCTGAACCGCTACTTCAAATAATCCCTTATCAGAATCTCCGCGATCTGCACCGTGTTGGTGGCCGCGCCCTTGCGCACGTTGTCCGCCACCACCCAGAGGTTCAGCCCGTTTTCGATGCTGAAGTCCTCGCGGATGCGGCCCACCAGGGTGAGGTCCTGCCCGGCGGCGTCCAGGGGCATGGGGTACTCGTTCTTCGCCGGGTTGTCCACCACCTTGACCCCCGGGGCCTGCTCCAGGACCCTTCGGGCTTCCTCCGGGGTGAGTTTCCGCTCCGTTTCGACGTTCACCGCCTCCGAGTGGCCGTAAAACACCGGCACCCGCACGGTGGTGGCCGTCACCCGTATATGGGGGTCCCCCATGATCTTCTGGGTTTCGTTCACCATCTTCATTTCTTCCTTGGTGTAACCGTTCTCCAGGAAGACGTCGATATGGGGGAAGACGTTGAACGCGATGCGATGAGGGTAAACTTTTTTCACCAATTCCTGGTGGCAGAACAAGGCCCTTACTTGCGCCGCCAGTTCCTCCACCGCCTTCTGGCCAGTGCCGGAGACCGCCTGGTAGGTGGACACCACTACCCGTTTGAGTCGGGCCGCGTCGTGGAGGGGCTTTAAAACCACCACCATCTGAATGGTGGAGCAGTTGGGGTTGGCGATGATGCCTTTCTTGGTATATTGGGCGATGTCCTGGGGGTTGACCTCGGGGACCACCAGGGGCACGTCCGGGTCCATGCGCCAGGCGCTGGAGTTGTCCACCACCACCGCGCCGGCCTGGGCCGCAATGGGGGCGTACTCCTTGCTGATGCTCCCCCCGGCGGAGAACAAGGCGATCTCGATCCCGGCAAAGGAGTCTTTGGTCAAGACCTGCACCGGGATTTCCTGGCCGTTAAAGGTCACGGTTTTTCCCAGAGAGCGCTCCGAGGCCAGAGGGACCAGTTCCGCCACGGGGAAGCGGCGCTCTTGCAGACAGGCCACCATCCGCTGGCCCACCGCGCCGGTGGCGCCGGCTACTGCCACACGATAATTCCTGCTCATTTGTATTCAAATCTCCTTAAATCGAGACCGGCGGGTTAGCGGTTCGGCGGTTTAGCAGGTTAGCATTTAAAAAAGCCAGACCGCTAAACCGCTAAAAGCCTACAACGCCTCCGCGGCGTATTGGGCGATCTTATCCCCCACCTGCCCGGTGGTGAGGCCCATTTTCCCCGCGGCCATGGATTTCATATCCTGGGCCGCGCACTTCTTGATGCCGGCCTCGATGGCTTTGGCGGCCTTTTCTTCGCCCAGGGTCTCCAGCATCATCTGGGCCGCGGCAATGGCCGCGATGGGGTTAACCACCTGGAGGCCGGTATATTTGGGAGCCGAGCCCCCGATGGGCTCAAACATGGAGACCCCTTCGGGGTTGATGTTGCCCCCTGCGGCCACGCCCATGCCGCCCTGAATGATGGCCCCCAAATCGGTGATGATGTCGCCGAACATGTTGTCCGTGACCACCACGTCGAACCACTCGGGGTTTTTCACGAACCACATGCAGGTGGCGTCCACGTGGGCGTAATCCGTGGTGATGTCGGGGTACTGCGGGGCCATGGCTTCAAAGGCCCGGAACCACAGGCCCGAGGCAAAGGTGAGGACATTGGTCTTGGCCACCAGGGTGAGTTTTTTGTCCTTGTTGCGCTTGCGGGCCATCTCAAAGGCGAATTTCAGGCAGCGGTCCACCCCTTTGCGGGTATTGATGGAAGTCTGAATCGCCACTTCGTCAGGAGTGCCGTATTTCAAATGGCCCCCGGCCCCGGCGTAAAGGCCCTCGGTGTTCTCCCGCACCACCACAAATTCAATGTCCTCAGGGCCTTTGTCTTTGAGGGGAGTGTCCACCCCAGGATAGAGGATGACGGGCCGCAGGTTGATGTATTGGTCCAGCTCAAAACGGGCCTTAAGAAGAATACCCTTTTCCAGGATGCCCGGCTGCACGTCGGGGTGGCCGATGGCGCCCAGGTAGATGGCGTTGAACCCGCGAAGTTCTTCCACCACCGAGTCCGGCAGGGTCTCGCCGGTGTGCAGATAGCGCTCGCCGCCCAAGTCATAAGAATGAAAATCAAATTTTATCCCTGGGGGGCCGGCCACGGCCTTGAGCACCTTGAGGCCTTCAGCCACCACTTCGGGGCCGGTGCCGTCCCCGGGAATCACGGCAATGCGATAACTCATGCTACAGCCTCCAGACATTTCTTGATATGGGCCATTAAACCGCCGTCGGCCAGCAGCTCCTGCATGAAAGGCGGTATGGGCTGGCTGGGGAACTTCTGCCCGGTGGCGGGATGGGTAATCTCGCCGGTATCCAGGTTTACGCTGATCTCGTCTCCGGTCTTAAGGGCCGCGGCTGCCTCAGGGGATTCCAGGATGGGGAGGCCCATGTTAAAGGCGTTGCGGTAAAAGATGCGGGCGAAGCTCCCGGCGATGACCGCCGCCACCCCTGCGGCCTTCAGGGCCACCGGCGCGTGCTCCCGGGAGGAGCCGCAGCCGAAATTTTTCCCGGCCACGATGAAGTCCCGGGGCTTCATCTTGTTGATGAAATCCGGGTCCGCGTCCTCCATGGCGTGTTTCGCCAGTTCTTCCGGGTCGGACGTATTCAAATACCGGGCGGGGATGATCTCATCGGTGTTGATGTCGTCCCCGAACTTGTGGACTTTTCCTCTCATTTCCATAACCTTGCCTTGTGGCTGACGCCTTGACTGCAATTCTAAAATCATATCAAAAAATAACGCAACTTCAAGGGTTATAAGCGCGATAGGATATGCCCCCAGGGTAAAACGCGGCTGGGCTTGTGGCCGAAGGGCCAAATCTGCTATGTTGGTTAATACCGCATTATTGCATAACAGCCATGAGTCTTTTTCATGATTAATCTGCGCCGCAATACGCTGCTCTTCAGGATTCTAAGATTAGCCTGGCGGGAACCTTGGATTGTCCCGGCTTTTTTGCGGTATGAATACCGGGGGCGGTGGGGAGCTCGGTGGGACCGGTTACGGCATTCTGGGCGCAGCGCCCTGCCGGCTTACGTCGGGCTTAATGTCACCCGGCGGTGCAATCTCCGCTGCCTCATGTGCAATCAATACCGCGCCCCAGAGGCAAAACCGGGGAAAAATATAAGCTGGTACGACCCTTCCCGGGAATTGCCTCTGGACGCCTGGGTCAGCCTGCTGGACGAATTGGCCGTTTGGCGGCCCATCCTTTATGTCACCGGCGGGGAACCGCTCCTTTACCCGCGGATTTTAGACCTGCTAGCCGCAGCCAAGGCCCGGGGTCTTGCCGTGCAGTTGCAGACCAACGGAGTTCTGCTGGACCGGGTGGCCGCAGACCTGGTGGATTTGGGAGTGCAGATGGTCACCATATCCCTGGACGGCTCACCGGAGATTAACGATCAAATCCGCGGTCCCATGGCCTTTGCGCGTACCGCCGCGGGGGTCCAGGCG
This sequence comes from Deltaproteobacteria bacterium, assembly GCA_016874915.1. Taxonomy (GTDB): domain Bacteria; phylum Desulfobacterota; class Desulfobaccia; order Desulfobaccales; family 0-14-0-80-60-11; genus VGSO01. The sequence continues at coordinate 987 of VGSW01000171.1, read as the reverse complement.
CTGTCTGCGGCCCGGGAGCGCCGAGGTAGCCCCACCCCCATCATGGACCTCCTAGGTACTATCAGCCGGGCCAATTTGGCCCACCTGGGAGAGTTGGTCCCCATTGCCCTGGAGATGGGGGTGGATAAACTCAATTTTAATCACACCGATTTCCTCAATCGGGAAATGGCGGACCGTCATAACCTGATGTTGTCTGCGGATTTTGCCCAATCTCAAGGATTGAGCTTAATCCCTCCATCCCTGCCGAGGGGGGAATATTATGAGAGCAAAATCGCGGCGGCGGACGTGCCGGTACTCATGGAAAGTATTAGGGAAGTGAACCGCCGGGCTAAGGGAAGAATCCCGGTGATGTTTTTCCCCAACCTCCCGGACGCGGTCCTGGGGCCTTATTACCTGGACCTGGATTATGCCTTCCCCCAGGTGTGTCGGCACCTGTGGCAGAAAGTCCGGATCATGCCGGACGGCACCGTCTCCCCTTGTCTGCACCTGGTTATGGGAAACATAGTCCATGAGCCCTTGAGGGAGATATGGAACAATTCCCCGTACCGAAACTTCCGGCGGCTGGCGGCGAAGCGTCTCTTTCCCGGCTGCGCCCGTTGCTGCCACCGGCGATTTAGTTAAACCGGCAGTCCCTTGACAGTTGCGGTATTCGGGATAATTATATTTAGCGTCATAAATAATTGGACTCGTTTATCTCTGTGCCTCTGCGGTGAATCTTTTTATTTCACCACAGTCACACATTAGCCTTGGCTCACCCATAAATGATGAAAAGTATTGGTGGCACAGGCTTTCCAGCCTGTGCAGCCAAGATCTTTTCGAAGCAGTTCCTCATGGGCCTTCGGCCCACCTGTAAATTATGAAAAGTTCTCGGGGGTGGCGGTCTAAACTTTGAACTTTGAACCTTGATGGATTCGTAAAAAGTCGATTTTATATAATTATTTGAAATAATTTAAGATTATGGTATTTTTTTCTTGTCGGGCGTTGCTT
>VGSW01000170.1 GCA_016874915.1 Deltaproteobacteria bacterium | reverse complement strand
GAAAACGCCTTTTACGTCCGCACCACCTATGTGGTGATGGCCCGCAAGGCGGAGGACCTGGGATTCCTGATGCATAAAGAAGAATGGGAAGCCCTTAGCGGCCAACCGGGGGCGCGGCTGTGGACCGACGACTTCTCCAACATCGTCAGCGTCATCCTCTGGCCGTCCTTTGACGCGCCCCAAAAGCTGTGGGAGAAGGTGAGTTCGGTATTTAACCGCCGATGAACGCGGATGGACGCGGATTGGATTAAGAATCTGCGTTAATTTGCGTTAATCTGCGGTTAAATATTACCCCGCGGACCGCAGCGCCTCGCCGAACTGCCGCCGGATAAGCTCCCGCTCCTCCGCTTTGGTTTTCACTTCTTCGTTCAAGCGGGCTTCGTGCAAGGCTTCCAACATATCCTTGATGTGGGGGCCGGGGGGAAAGCCCAGGGCCAGGAGGTCCCGGCCCCTGAACTCCGGCTTCAGGTGCTTCAGGTGGGTGAAATAAAGCGAAATGGACCGGCGGGTGGCCGCCAGCCGGGACTTGGCCAGCATGTAAAGCAGATATTCCGTGCCCAGGGGCGCCAGTAGGTGGTAAAGCTGGTGGCGGTTAGGCTCCGGCCCCAGTTGAAACAGCTTGAGGAGCATGTCGTCCGCCGCAGCTTTGCCGCCGGCAATGTTCGCCTCCAGCCGGTGAGAGAGCTTGAAGCGCGACAGCATTTCCTTCAGTTCCGCCGGGTTCAGCGGCTCCACCAGCCCCAGGAAATAGACCAGCCATTTGTCGAATTTTTCTTCCAAATACAGAAGATCGAACCAGGAAAGCACTCCCTGGACCCGTTCCAACATCACCCGGGTGCCTTCGTCATAGACCAGCCGGGGATGGATGGCTTTGAGGAGGTCGAACTCCGCCAGCCGGGCGATGGCGGGAATGGGGTTCTCTTCCTGGAGAATCAGTCTTAGTTCCTGAAAGAGCCGGGCCCCGGAGAGGCGGTCGAAAAAGTTGTTTTTCACCGCGTTATTGATGAGATTGGCGGTGAGCTTGCTGATGCGGAACTTGAAGCGCTGCTCGAAGCGGATGGCCCGAAAAACCCGGGTGGGATCTTCCACGAAGCTCAGGTTGTGAAGGATGCTGATGATTTTTTCCTTGAGATCCCGCTGGGCCCCGAAGAAATCCAGCAGAGTGCCAAATTCCCCGGGGTTGAGCTTCAAGGCCAGGGTGTTGATGGTGAAGTCCCGCCGGTAGAGGTCCATCTTGATGGAACTGTATTCCACCACCGGCAGCGCCCCCGGAGTTTCGTAATATTCAGTGCGGGCCGTGGCCACATCGATTTTGAAGTCGTCGGGGAAGATGATCACCGCGGTTTTGAACTTCTGGAACTCCCGATGCCGGGCGCCGTAGCGGTGGGCAAAGCGGCGGGCGAAGGTGATGCCGTCTCCTTCGATGACGATATCGATGTCCAGGTTTTCGTGACGTAGGAGCAGGTCCCGGACCACGCCGCCCACCAGGTAGGCATTATAGCCCAGGTCCTGAGAAACTTCTCCGGCCTGGCGAAGGATGTCCTGAATCCCCTTGGGCAGGCGCTCGCGCACCAGGCCCACAATGTTTTTCTTACGCAGCGGCTGGGACCACTGGGCCTCCTCGGCCTGGGAGATGAGCAGGTGGAGCAAATCGGTGCGGCTCACCACCCCCACCACCTCGCCTTCATTCCGAACCACCGGCAGCAGGCGCTGCTTGTTGATCACCAGGCGTTCCCGGATCTCCGCCAGGGTGGCTTCGGGGCCTACAAACGCCACCTCCGTGCTCATATACTCCTTCACCGGGTGGTCTTTGAGTCCGTGGTAAATCCCTTTTTCCACCGTCTGGCGGGAAATCAGCCCCACCAACCGGCCTTGGCTGATCACCGGCATGGCATTGATGGAGTAGCGGTTCATGAGGAGTTCGGTCCCCTCCAGGGTGACTACCGGGGAGACCCATTTCACCGGGAAGCTCATGATGTCTTTGGCCCGGCGCTGGGGGTGGACCCGGGTCTGGAGCAGCAGGCGCAGCTTTTCCTCCACCTGGGCCAGGGGCGTGTCCTTGATGGCCGCGGAGGCCGCATAGGCGTGGCCGCCTCCCCCCATTTCTCCCAGGATTTCCGAGACGTCCACCTCGGGTATGCGGCTGCGGGCCACCACGTAAACCCGGTCCTCCATCTGGGCCAGGGCGAAGAGAACCTGAAGGTTTTCCATGTCCATGAGCTTATGGGCCACCACCGCAAAGTCCGGCACGTATTCCGGGGAGGTGGTGCAGGCGATGACCACCTCCACCCCGTCCACGTGGAAACTGCTGGAGTGCTCCAGGAGGTCGTTCAAGAGGGCCACCTGCATGGCGTCCAGGTCCCGGGTGAGGATTTCGGAGACCACGTTGAGGTCCGCGCCCTGGCGCAGCAGATAGCCCGCGGCCTCGAAGTCCTCGGGGGTGGTGGAGGAAAAGGTGAAGGACCCGGTGTCTTCAAATATCCCTAAGGCCATGATGGTGGCTTCCGGGGGCGTGAGGCTGATGCCCCGCTCCCTCAAGATCCGGGTGAGGATGGCGGTGGTGGAACCCAGGGGCTCCACCACTTCTACGCTCCCTTGGACGTCGTCGGGGGAGTCGGGGTGGTGGTCATAGATATGGATGTCCACTTCGGGACTGGCCGCGGCCTCCGCGAACTTGCCGATGCGAGAGGCCTGACGGGTGTCCACCAGGATGAGGCGCTTGATCTCTTCGGTGGGCACCTGGCGCACCCGGGCGAAATCCATGAAATAGAAGCTGGAGCGGATGAAAAAGTCCCGGAGGCTCCGCTCCTGGGAGCCGGGGAAGACCATGAGGGCCTCGGGATAGAGCTTCTTGGCGGCCACCATGGAGGCCATGGCGTCAAAGTCGGCGTTGAGGTGGGTGGTGATCACCTCTTTGGTGCGGAGCGGCGGCTGCGAGGGCGGGTTCGAACGGGTCATGGCCGGGGATGCGCCTTTTGGTGCGCCTCCCGAAGGCGGGCGGCGTCCAGGTGGGTGTAAATCTGGGTGGTGGCCAGGTCCGCGTGGCCCAGGAGCATTTGCAGGGCCCGTAAATTCGCTCCCCGGGAGAGCAGATGGGTGGCAAAAGAGTGGCGCAGGGTATGGGGACTCAAGTCCCGCACCCCGGCCTGGCGGGCATACTGTTTCAGGATTTTCCAGAACCCCTGGCGGCTGAGGCGCCCACCCCGGCGGTTAACAAAGAGATAAGGGCTGTCGCGACCTTGTAACAATTGGGGACGACCCTGGTTTAAGTATGCCTGCACTTTTTCCACCGCCTGGGCGACCATGGGCACCACCCGTTCCTTGGAGCCTTTGCCCCGGGGCCGCACCATGCCCCGGCGGAGATCCACTTGCTTCAGGGTGAGGCCCACCAACTCGGAAACCCGGAGGCCGGTGGCGTAGAGGACCTCCAGCAGCGCCGCGTCCCGCTGGCCCCCGGAGGTGCTGGGGTCCGGCGCGGCCAGGAGCTCCGCCACTTCCCCTTCGGTCAAAACTTTAGGCAGTTTCCGGGGCAGGCGGGGGGAATCCAGCAATTCCACGGGGTTGGCCGCGGCCACTTCCTCCCGCTGCAGGAAGCGGAAAAACTGGCGCAGGGCCGACAGCCGCCGCGAGCGGCTGCGGGCCGAGAGGTTCCGGACGGAAAGCGCGGCCAGATAGTCCTGGAGGTCCGGGAGTCCCACCTGGGTCCATTGCTCCAGGCCCCGCTCCAGGAGAAACTCCTGGAAGTCCCGGAGGTCCCGGGCATAGGCCTCCAGGGTGAGAGCGGCCAGACCCCGCTCCACCGCCAGGTGCTGGTAAAATTGGCTCAGTTCCGCATCCATGGGATATAGTTGATTATATCCACAGATTGCCCGGATTGACACAGATTTAATATTTAATAAAATTTAACAATTTGTGTTGATCTGAGGATAGCTGGAAGGTCTTTGATGTATGAAAAGAATTAAGATTATCGTGGAAAGGCATCCGGATGGATATGTGGCGTATCCATTAGGACTTAAAGGGGTTGTGGTGGTCAGGGAGACTCTTGTGAAGAAGCCCTGTCGGATGTGACCTCGGCTATTCGATTCCATCTTGAAACTTTTGGAGAAGAAGTATTGCAAGTCGAACCGCCGATATTGGAAGCCTTTGTCGCGGAAGCCGGAGTCGAGGTTTAATGGCCAAGTTTCCCATAGACGCTCCCAAAAGTCGGGTTACAAGCGCTTTAGAGATCAGTTAATGACAAGGCGATCGAAGCCATGGCATAGAAACACCAGCAGGCTGCCAAACAGTCTGTGAAAAAGCTCCATGGGTCGTTTCCTCCGTATTCTTGAGGGGGCAACAAGATTATCGGATAGGCGACTCCATTCGAGGAAAGTAAAAGGAAGGTTCACCCGGAGAACTTCTATTCGAATTGTACATCTGGTCAATTCCCTGATGGAAGACTAATCCGCGCTAAATGACCCCAAACCTCCAGAAAAGGAAGAACTAAAAACAGCGGCCCAGGCGATATCCCTGGGCCATTTGTTGTGTGCCGGGCATGCATAACAGCTCGGAGGTGAAAGTCCTCTACCCAACCTGATGGAGGATCGGCTGACTCTGGCTGAAATGAAAATCAAAATGAGTAGCACAGGCTTCCAGCCTGTGGGAGGGTTTCTTGGCAGGACAGACGGGGCCCACAGGCCAGAGGCCTGTGCTACTAATCTTCAATTTCTTGTTTTTTGACAAAGATTTTGCATGTATCCCATTGATCTGATTAAGTAATCAGTTCAATTTTTGAGTTTGGTTGCGGCCTTAGGCCGCGATGTGCCACTAAAGATGCCAAACCGCCAACCTCTTTCTTCTAACAACCAACTGCCAGCAACTAACTGCTAAATCGCGGCGGGCGCTTCTCCAGGAAGGCCGCGGCCCCTTCCTTGGCGTCGGGGGAGGCGAAGCACAGGGCGAAGTTGGCGATTTCCACGGAGCAGCCGTTCCTTAAATCCATATCAAAACCCCGGTCCACCGATTGCTTCGCGGCCCTAAGAGCCACCCGCCCTTTATCCGCCAGGTTCATGGCGATCTTTCGAACTTCCTCCATAAAGGCAGGGGCGGGGAAAACCTGGGCCACCAAGCCCATAGCCCTGGCTTCCGCGGCGTTAATAATCCGGCCGGTAAGGATTAATTCCTTGGCCGCCATCTTGCCCACCAGGCGGGCCAAACGCTGGGTGCCGCCGAAAGCGGGGATGATCCCCAGGTTGATCTCCGGTTGGCCGAACCGGGCTTCCTCCGAGGCGTAGATGATGTCGCAGGCCATGGCCATTTCGCAGCCGCCCCCCAGGGCAAAGCCATTCACCGCGGCAATCACCGGAATATCCATCTCTTGGATCTGGAAGGCCGCTTCGTGGGCCTCTGCCGCAAAGCGCCTAGCGGATAAGGGGTCCAGGTCGAGAAAGACGCGAATGTCCGCGCCCGCAATGAAGGCCCGGCCCTGGCCGGTAAGAATCAACACCCGGATCCGGGGGGCCGCGGCCACCCGGTTCAGGACGTCCCGGACTTCTGCGAACATCTCCGGATTCAGGGCATTCAATTTCTCCGGGCGGTTGAAGGTGAGAACCGCCACCGGGCCATCAACTGTAAAGATAATGGTCTGATATGACATTTGGGCACCTCATTCATGGGTGGGGCGGGCCTCCGTGCCCGCCCAAATTAACAAATTCCCCTAGGCTAGATTTGTCAGGCACGGAGGCCTGCCTCACTATATAGAATATCTTTATCAAGTAAGGAGGCCTCCGAATACATTTTCATAGCAAATCGGAGGCGCAAAGGGTAAATTTCTTTCTGATCACTCATCACTGGCCACTGAATACTGGTTTATAGAGCCAACCCTGGAAACCCATCCTCTTCCCGGAAAGGCTGCCACCGGGGACGGTTGTCCTTGTCCAGGATCCGGGCCCGGATGCCTTCCAGATAGTCCGGGTGGCGGATCATAAATTGGGCTGCCCGAGCTTCCGCGGCAAAAACCTCCCGAAGCCCCCGGCCCTCATGGCGCCGCAGCAGGGTAATGGTCAGCGCCAGGGCCGTGGGGGAGACCCCCGAAAGCCGCTGTAAAGCTTCCCGGCATAATTTATCTACCGGCGCGCACTTGGACAGGGAAGCCAAGATCTCCCCCACGGAGGCCTTCCCGGCAAAGTTTCGGGCCACCCAGGCGTCCATCTCCGGGTTGGGGGTTATGGCGGTTTCGGAAAGCGGGGCTAGGCAGTCTCTCAAATGGCCCACGGCCTCCTTTTTGTCCACAGGAACCCTTTCCGCCAGCCTTTCCAGGGTTTCCAGGAGTTCCCCCCGGCGCTCCCACCGTACCAGAAGGTGGGCCAATCCCAGCCGGAGGCACTCTGAGCCCACCATTTCGTAACCCGTCAGGGCCAGGAACTCGGGATATCCTCGGGGGCACCTGTCAAAAAGCCAGCCGGTGGCGCCCACGTCCGGGAAAAACCCGATGTGGGTTTCGGGCATGCCCATGCGGGTCCGCTCCGTGACCACCGTCAGGTCCATCCCGGCAGCGAGCCCCAGGCCGCCGCCCATGATGATGGCGTGGGCCAGGGCCAGCAACGGTTTGGGGTAGTGGTGGATAAACAAGTCCAGGGCGTATTCTTCCCGGAAAAATTTTTCCACCTGCTCATACGCGCCTGCTTTAACCGCCTGGGCCGCGGCCTTTAGGTCGCCCCCGGCTGAAAAAGCCCGGTCCCCGGCCCCGGTCAATACTACGAGCCGAATCCGGTCCTGCGACAATGCCTCTTCCAAAGCCCGGCGCAGCAGGCGCACCATCTCCAGGTTGAGGGTATTGAGAACCTGGGGGCGGTTCAGGACAATGGTCATGAGATGCGGTCGGGACCGGACCAAAATGGGAGGTTCCATAAAGGCAGTTTTCTGTTTTCTGTTTTCTGTTTTCTGTTTTCTGTTTTTTTTGCTGAAAGCTG
>VGSW01000169.1 GCA_016874915.1 Deltaproteobacteria bacterium | reverse complement strand
ACCAGGGACTGCCGGAGCATGAATGGTGGCTGGACGAAGTGGGGGTCAACCTGGAGGTGGAAGACCTTTACCCTTACGCCCCCCGGTTGGCCATATCCCTCACCCCCTATGGCCAGAACCCCTGGCGGGGGCCCACCCCGGTGCACTATGCCCACCCCCTGGCCCCTTACCTGGTGGGAGCCTTGAACCTGGCCCAGAACTATATCCAGCTGCACCGGGACGCCCAGGAGGAGTTTCACCGGCGCTATCAAGGGGTCAAGGGACCCATCCTGCCGGTGCACACCCGCAATGACGTGGAGAACATCCCGTTGTGCGGAGAGGAGAACTTCAACCGCTTCTGCTGGTGGCCCCGGTACCGGGACTACGGCAAGGTCACGGGGTTCTGGCACTTTAACGCCGCGCTGACCGACGCCTCGGGCCGGGGCCACGACCTCGCCTGGGACGGCGGCGGCCAGCCGGTTTATGTTGAGGGCCTCTGCCAGCCGGGGCAGACCGCGGTAAGCCTGGACGGAGCCCGCAGTCTCAAGCATACCTCCCACGCCGACTTCAACTTGGGAACCGAAGACTTCACCATAGAGATCGTCCTTCGCCCCGATGTCATGGCGGACCATACCCGCGTCGTCTCCAAACAAGGCGGCGCGGTGGGGTACAACCTGGTTATTGAGGGTGACGGCTCGGTAACAGTCTTCATCGGAGATGCGAGCGGCTACTCCTGGCTCACCCCGACTCCACCATTATACGTGACCCAGGGCCAGACCAACTACTTGGCGGTGTCCTTCGACCGGGATGACCAGTTTACCGTCTGTGTCAACGGCGACTTGGGATATATCGCGGCGGTCCGGGCCGGGGACATCAGCAATGCTACCGACCTACGCATTGGCAGGGACTCCCAGGGGGCGGAATACTATTTCACTGGAAATATCGACCTCGTCCGAATCCACAAAGGGAGGTCCTTGTCCGAAAGCGAGCTTCAAGACAACTGGCAAATCATTCAGGGCAACCTCAATGGCAGCGCCTACCCGGAAGTGGGTTACGGCCTGGGGCAGTACTGGGCCTTTATGCGCCTGGCCCAATATTATCTGGTGAGCAATGATCCCCAGGCCTGGGAAATTCTGGACCACTGGCTCAACTGGCTGGCCCAATATGCTGCCCCGGAGGGCTCGGGATGGAAATTCCCTCTGAATTTTTCGGAATTCGGGTTCCAGTACGGCAGCGGCTATGACCCCGGGGCCTACGCGGCCATCGCCCTGGGATGCCTGAGTATTTATCTCAGGCGGGGTGACGACCGGGCCGGGCTTTGGGCCCGGCGCGTCCTGGATGATTTGCGGGATAACCGGGTGGACCCGGAATTGGGCGGATATAAGAGCGATTACCATTACGCCTGGCTCAACGCTCTGGTGCTCCAGGCCTTCGGATTGGCGGTGAACGGCCGGGCCGGGCAGGCCTACATGTTCGAGGCCACCCCGGAAGACCGGGACCATTTTGAGGCGCTCCTTTCCTGGACTTTTTCCCGTTCCGGGGATGGGAAGCCCAATATCTTGAATCAAGACCTCATTCCCTTCTCCTACTGCGAGGACGCGGACCTCTGGGAATATGCCCCCCATTATCTGGCCCTGCGCCAGATGGGCACCCTGGAAGGGGTGGTGCTGATGGTGGGCGCGGCCCTGGAGTATGCCCTGGCCCAAGCGGACTGGACCTGGTTCCAGCGCCTGCTGGACTTTATCCTGCTGGACAACCGCCTGACCCTGGTCCCTTCTCAAATCCAGGCCTTGACCCTGTCTTATGACCAGTCGGGTTTGAAGAACCTGGTGCGCCTGAGGTATGCCGACTATGACCGGGACCCGGCCAAATACGCCGAAGCCCGGGATGAGGAAGCCGTGGCGGCCCGGGGCGAGGCCGCAATGGACCTGGATTTTCGCTACGGCGGCCCGGTGGTCCTGGAAAATCCCCAGGTGGCCCAGGTGCTGGCGGCCCGGCTGCTCCAGCGGTTGTCGGCTCCTTGGGAACAGGCGGAGGTGGTAACCTGGCTGGAGGGGGCCCGGGTGGAAATGGGAGACGCGGTGGCGATCTCTTCCGACTTTCATGGCCTGCGCCAGGAAGAGTTCACCGTGTTCGGCAAGGAAGTGGACCTAAGCCGGCGCCGGGTTCGCCTGAATCTGAGCCGGCCGTTGAACCTGTCCTGGTCCTGGGCGGTGGACAGCTCCGGGTCGGCCCAGGATTCCTGGGCCATCGACCAGGCCAGTGCCTATGACCCCAACTGGAATTATCGAGCCTATGCCTGATTCTCGCAAAGGCGCAAAGACGCAAAGTTCAAGGAGTTAGACCATGGCCTTAATTCATCTGCCCCAGGCCAAGTGGGGGAGCGGCACCGGCCGCCAGGTAATTCTTAAAAGCGATTTTGATAAGATCGAGCAGGCGGTTCTGGAGAGCTTCGAGGTATTCCAGGCGCCGCCCCTGGAGTTTGTGGACGCGGGAAAAGTCCGGGTCAACGCCGCGCCGGCCTGCCCGGCCCGGGTGTTGATGTGCGGCTTTCCGTCGCCCCTGCACCCCGGCCAATGGGTGGATGCCGGCCTGGCCGACGGCCGCTACCGGGAGAACGGGGCCGCGGTCACCTTGGATTTTGCCGTGTCCGGGAGCTTGTGGGGGACGGAAAAGTCCGGCCAATGGTACTGCGTCTATGCCCTGGCCGGGGCCAATGACACCACTTTCAGCCTCAAGGCTATGCCGGCCATGCGGGTGTCTTCCCAGGAAGCCCAGGTCATTACTCTCCGGAACAACGCCAATACCGGCAATATCGGCTATGGCTTCACCGCCAATGAGCTGGTGGACGCCCAAATCCTGGTGCTCAGCGGCGCCTCCCGGGGACAGGCCCGGCCCGTCACCGGGAACAACAGCGACAATGAGACGGCCGGGACCATCACTTATGGCGGCAGCGCCCTGACCTTGGCCCCGGGGGATTGGTTTATGGTCCTTCCCAAAACCAACTTCCGGCGCCTGGGCATAGTCCTCAATGACGCCGGGGGGGATCTGGCGGCTTTTTACCAGGAGCGCGGGGTCACCACGTATCGGGTTCCCCGGGAACTGGCCGCGGGGGCCATCAACGGCTACACCCTGACCGATCTGGCCTTGGCCGCGCCCCCCACGGCCCGGCGCCTCTTGGGCTATGCCGGGGCCCGATACGGTTATGACCTGAAGCTGGCCATTTCCTATGACGGCAGCAACCCGGCCCTGGTGCTCCATTGTTCTCCCCCCAATTACGAGTTTCAAGGCCTGCGGGGGGCCATCCCCTTCGAATGCCGGATTCTGGATGGGAACAAGGTCTATCTGAACAATGACAATACCGATAATCAGGTGGTGATGGTCACTGGCTGGAAAGAATGAGGAAGATTAAATGAAAGTCTGGTGGAGGTCAAAAACTATTTGGCTAAATTTCATAGCTCTCTTGGCGGCGGTTCTTCAGGCAAGATATGGCCTTGTCGTGGACGCCACCGCACAAGGAGTTATATTGACAGGCATAAATATTTTTTTAAGAACAATCACTAAAGAGTCGATTGGGTTGCAAATGGATTAAGTCATTTTCAGAAGGTGGGGAGGTGGTTAGAAATTTATGATCTGACCACCCCCTGTAAATCCATTTGTCGTTTTATTGTATATTATGAGCCAACAAGATTAGGAGCAAGAATCAATCCAAGAGCTTTTCTTTCCATAAAATTTCATTTAAGCATTCGATTCCTATGGCAGTTAATAGTAATCCAAAATAGAAAAAGAAATTGTAAAAGATAAAGCATATTGTTTTTACTGAGTTAGAAACGTCAAAGTTTAGATTACTCCTAATGAAAGAAATTATTGTTAATTTATTAATCAATCCAAATTCATTGTAAATGTAACTTAAGGGCATTGTCATGATAAACAACAATGTAGCATGTAATAATCTTTGCCCTTGATGATAATAATATCTTCTCTTATAATTTTCTTCACTAGAAGCCGCTGCTCTAAACGATAAACCCGATAATGTAGCTGTAATGCCGATTGCTGCAAAGATAATATTATATTGTTTTGTTGTAACACTATTCTCTATAGACAAAACATAGAATTGCAATGCAATAGTGAAAATTATCCAGATAGGAATTATGAAAAAGATAGCTCTAAATATAATAAGTGAAATTTTAATAATTAAATCTGAGATACGTTTAAATAAAAATATGAATTTATTCATTACTCAACCTATAAAAGATAAATGGTTTAAGTTGTAAAACGAAAAGTCTGAATTTATTAGCAGTTAGCATATCTTATTTCTAATCTTAAACAATGTCCAGAAAATTTGGTGTATATTAAATGAATTACCACGACCTGGGAGAACATGTTGGCGCGTTGGTGACCCTGATGGGGGTATTTGGGGGGGTGAGCGCGTTTTTGCTCTGGCGGATGCTGGTCCGGATGGAAAGGAAAATCGAGGATCTGTCCCAACACTTCTGCTGGTGCCGGGAGGAGCTGGCGGAGCGTTTTGTCACCCGCTACGAGCACGAAGCCGACCGCCAGGACCTGTGGGAAGCGGTCAACCATCATGACCATGATGTGCGGGGCCGGGTGGTGAGGTAGAAGACGGTTTTCGGTTTTCAGTTTTCGGTTGAAAAAATATGAAGGCAATAGGTTGGAGTTGCTGAGCCGATGGCATTTGAAAGGAAATCCTGGCAAAGACAGCCACCTTCAGGCAACGGTAATCCTCCTGGACCCCGAACTCGATGACTTATCAAGACCAGACAGGACATGCCGCCAATGCTTCGGGTTTTCGTGGGTGATCGCGGTTTTTTCCCCGGAGCACCTCTTAATCCGGTAATAAATCGAATTTTTTCCGAAAACCGAAAACTGAAAACCGAAAGTTGCCTTATCCTTCCGCCTTGACAATCTGCCTCCCGGAACGTACTATGACGGCAAATCCTGAAGGAAATCGAGTATGGGGACAGTAGCCCTGCGACACTTTCTGGAAGCCGTGGCCTATGTCCTGGACGTGGGCCTGACCATTTACATGTGGCTCATTATTGCCCGGGCCTTGCTCTCCTGGGTCAGCCCCGACCCTTATAACCCCATCGTGCGGTTTCTGTACAACGTCACGGAGCCGGTCCTGAGCTGGCTCCGGCGGCGGATTCCCCTGATCTTCGGCGGCCTGGATCTCTCCCCCTTGCTGGTGCTCCTGGCCATCATCTTCCTGCGCAGCTTCCTGGTGGCCACCCTCCATGATTGGGCCCGCCTGGTGGGCTGAACCTCCAGGCATGTCCTCCTTTTTCCTGCCCACCTGCCAGGGGTTTCGCCTGCTGCTCCTGGTGAGTCCGGGGGCCAGGCGCACCCAGGTGGTGGGACTCCAGGGCGACCGTCTCAAAGTGCGGGTGGCTGCCGCGCCGGAAAAGGGCGCGGCCAACCAGGAATTGCTGGCTTTTCTGGCGGAGCGGCTCCAGGTTCCCCGGAATGCCCTGCGCCTGGCCTTAGGCGCTCAGAGCCGGGCCAAGGTAGTAGAGGTTCAGGGGTTGGAGCCGGAATTGCGCGAACGTTTGGAGAAGCTCGCGAAACCGGCATCCTGAGAAATCAGCTATCAGCTTTCAGAGGCCAGGTTTTCAATCCTCCCCATTTCACCAACCTTTTAGTTGATAGTTGGTAGCTGATAGCCGAAGGCTGAAAGCTGATAGCTGAGAGCTCTCATCCTTGACAACTCCCGGCGGGATGATAATTATTAGTGCAAGCAAAACTCGGGGGACATGTCAATCCTAGGATTTTCGGGGAGCCGGGTCGTCAGATGGAAGACTATTACGAGACCCTGGGAGTCACCCGGAACGCCACACTGGAAGAAATCAAAACCGCATACCGCCGCCTGGCCTTGCGTTACCACCCGGACCGCAATCCCGGGGATCGCATCGCCGAAGAGCAGTTCAAGCGCGTCTCCGAGGCTTATCAGGTTCTTTCCGACACGGAGAAGCGGCAACTCTTCGACCTGTACGGCCACGCCGGGCTGGCCGAAATGGAAAGCTTCAGCGGCTTTGATGATATCTTCGGGAGTTTCGGGGAGATGTTCGAAGACTTTTTTGGCTTCGGACGCTCCCGCCGTCCCCGCCCCCAAGCCGGGGCCGACCTGAGTTACCGGGTGATCCTCACCCTGAATGAGGTGGCCTCCGGCAAAGACGTCGAACTGGACGTGGAGCGCCGGGTCCACTGCCGGCGCTGTGCCGGCAACGGTCTGGAGCCGGGCACCCGTAAGGAAACCTGCCCCCATTGCGGGGGACGGGGCCAGGTAGCCCAGCGCAAGGGCTTACTGCGCATCTTTAACACCTGCTCCCATTGTCGGGGGGCCGGCAGCTTAGTCACCTCCCCCTGCAAGCAGTGCAAAGGCAAAGGGATCGTCAAAGAAAAGAAACAGGTGCAGGTGCGCATCCCTCCCGGAGTGGATGAAGGCACCCGGTTGCGCCTCCGGGGCAAAGGGGAAGCCGGCTCCTTAGGCGCCCCCTCCGGCGATCTGTACATTGAAGTGCAGATTTCTCCCCACTCTCACTTTACCCGGCAAGGCAAAGACCTCCATTACGCCGCGCACTTGTCTTTTGTGGAGGCGGCCCTGGGCCGAGAAGTCCAGGTACCCACCCTGCACTCCCACACCAGCCTGAAAATCCCTTCGGGCACCCAGCCCGGCGCCAAGTTTCACATCCACGGGGAAGGCCTTCCCGGCATTCGGGGAAATAGCCGGGGTGACCTAGTGGTGGAGGTGCACCTTGAGACCCCCACCCGCCTCAGCCCCAAGCAAGAGGAACTGCTTAAGGAGTTCTTACGGCTGGAGGGCAAGGCCGCCCTTCCCTAAAAAGAAATTCAAGAGCCTCGAATGGGAAAGTGGAAAATAAGGGGAAAGGTAAGTTGGAAGGTAAAAAAGTTCCGGGGCGCCTTAAAGAAGGCGCCCCGGTTTTTTAAGAGCGGCGCAAAACTAACAGTTGCTTATTTTCCGGCGGAAAAACTTGCACTGGGTGGGAGCCGTAAACGCGCCCAGCCGGTCTTCTTTGAAAATGGCCAGGAAATAAGGATATTCAATGGCCCGGCAGTGGCCATAACATACTTTTGAAACCT
>VGSW01000168.1 GCA_016874915.1 Deltaproteobacteria bacterium | reverse complement strand
ATATGCGTCTCGACAAGTTAACCTTCAAAGCCCAGGAGGTCCTGCAAGGGGCCCAGGAGCTGGCCCGGCGGCTCAACCATAACCAGCTAGAGCCGGCCCACCTGCTGCACACCCTCCTGGCCCAGGAGGAGGGGTTAATCCGCCCTCTCCTGAAAAAAATGGAAGCGGACCCTCAACAAATCCTCCAGGGAGTGGACCAAATGCTCGCCCGGCTCCCCCGGGTGAGCGGCGAAGCCCAGGTCTACATCTCCCCGGCGTTAAATAAAGTCCTGGACGAGGCCTTCAAACAGGCCGACCGCATGAAGGACGAATACGTCTCCACGGAGCACCTGTTCTACGGGCTGGCCGCGGACAAAGCCGGCGACGTGGGCCGCCTCCTCCGGAGCCACGGCCTCACCCCCGAGGCCATCCTCAAAGCCCTGGCGGATTTGCGGGGCTCCACCCGCATCACCGACCAGGCCCCGGAAGAAAAATTCCAGCCCCTGGAAAAATACGGCCGGGACTTGACCGAGATGGCCCGGGCCGGCAAGCTGGACCCGGTCATCGGCCGGGATTCGGAAATCCGCCGCATCATCCAGGTCCTATCCCGGCGCACCAAGAACAACCCGGTGCTCATCGGCGAGGCCGGGGTGGGCAAAACCGCCATCGTGGAGGGCCTGGCCCAGCGCATCGTCAACGGCGACGTGCCCGAGGGCCTCAAGGACAAGCGCCTCATGGCCCTGGACCTGGGAGCCCTCATCGCCGGCGCCAAGTACCGGGGGGAATTCGAGGAGCGCCTCAAGGCGGTGCTCAAAGAAGTTACCGAGTCCGAAGGCAAGATCATCATGTTCATCGACGAACTCCACACCCTGGTGGGCGCGGGGGCCGCGGAAGGCGCGGTGGACGCCTCCAACATGATCAAGCCGGCCCTGGCCCGGGGCGAACTCCACTGCGTGGGGGCCACCACTCTCAACGAATACCGCAAGTACATCGAAAAAGACGCGGCCCTGGAGCGCCGCTTTCAGCCCATCTTCGTGGCGGAGCCGTCGGTGGAGGACACCATCGCCATCCTCCGGGGCCTCAAGGAAAAATACGAGGTGCACCACGGGGTGCGCATCAAGGACAGCGCCATCGTGGCCGCCGCGACGTTGTCCCACCGCTACATCACCGACCGGCGCCTGCCGGACAAGGCCGTGGATTTGATCGATGAGGCGGCCAGTAAGCTGCGCATGGAGATCGACTCCCGCCCCGCGGAGATCGACGAGGTGGAGCGCAAGATCACCCAGGAGGAGATCGAGCGGGAAGCCTTGAAGCGGGAGGAAGACCCGGCTTCCAAGGAGCGCCTGGCCAAACTGGAAAAGTCCCTGGCGGACCTGAAAGAGAAGAGCGCCGCCCTCAAAGCCCGCTGGCAGCAGGAAAAGGAAGTCATCAGCCACATCCAGGCCGTGAAGGAAAAGATCGAAAAGACCAAGATCGAGGCGGCCCAGGCCGAGCGTCTGGGCGACCTGGCTCGGGCCGCGGAACTGACCTACGGCGCGCTCCTCAACCTTAAGAAGGAACTGGAGACGGAAAACCAGAAGCTGGCCGAACTCCAGAAAGCCGAGGGCGCCATGCTCAAGGAAGAAGTGGACGCGGAAGACATCGCCGAGGTGGTCTCCAAGTGGACCGGCATCCCGGTGACCCGCCTCCTGGAAGGGGAGCGGCAAAAGCTCCTGCACATGGAAGAACGGCTGGCTAAGCGGGTGGTGGGCCAGGAAGAGGCGGTCCAGGCTGTATCCAACGCAGTGCGCCGGGCCCGCTCCGGCCTCCAGGACCCCAACCGCCCCTTAGGCTCCTTTATCTTCTTAGGCCCCACCGGCGTGGGCAAAACCGAGCTGGCCCGGGCTTTGGCCCAATTCCTCTTTGATTCGGAGCAGGCCATGGTGCGCCTGGACATGAGCGAATACATGGAGAAGCACACCGTTTCCCGCCTCATCGGCGCGCCCCCGGGCTACGTGGGCTACGAGGAGGGGGGCCAGCTCACCGAGGCGGTGCGCCGCCGGCCTTACTCCGTGGTCCTCTTTGACGAAATTGAAAAGGCCCATCCCGAGGTGTTCAACGCCCTGCTCCAGATCCTGGACGACGGGCGCCTCACCGACGGCCACGGTCGCACCGTGGACTTCAAGAACACCATCGTCATCATGACCTCCAACATCGGCAGCCAGTACATCGCGGAAGTCACCGACGAGAAGGTCATACGGGAGCGGGTCATGGAGGCCCTGCGGCTGCACTTCAAGCCCGAGTTTTTAAACCGGGTGGACGACATCCTCATCTTCCACCGCCTCACCCTGGACCAGCTCCGGCAGATCGTGGTGCTCCAGGCGGCCCGGCTGGCCAAACTTCTGGAAGAGCGCCAGATGTCCCTGGAACTCACTGGCAAGGCCAAGGAATTCCTGGCCAACGAGGGCTACGACCCGGTGTACGGCGCGAGGCCGCTGCGCCGGGCCATCCAGCGCCACCTCCAGGACAAACTGGCCCCCCTCATCCTGGAAGGCAAGTTCAAGGAGGGGGACACCATCGTGGTGGACGCGGACAGCGCGGGGCTGACCTTTGATTAGTTCCATCAAGCGGGCCTTTGCCACGGCTTGCAAGCGGGCCAGTATTAAGGACTTCACATTTCACGACTTGCGGCACACCGCCGTGAATAACTGGCGGTTGCAGGGGCATGACTACTTTCGTATAATGGCGGCGACCGGCCACAAAACCATGACCGTTTTCAAGCGATATAACACCGTGCGCAAGGAAGAATTGAAAGCCCTGGTGGGGGAGAAAATCTGACGCAGTGTGTGGGAGAAAATCTGACGCAATGAAACCTATAATGACACCAAGGAATTTCACCGACCCGCAAAACCACTAAGCGCCTGTAGCTCAGAGGATAGAGCAACGGACTTCTAATGCTTAAAAGGCAACTTGGCGGGAGTTATGCCAAGTTGCCTTTTCTTATTTCTTGTAAGGAGTTAGCCTTTGTGATATTGTGCTTGAAATAGGTTGAATTGGGCCGAATTATGGGGAGAATATTCACCTATATATTCACCTATTATTGCGATTTACTCTCAATTAAAATCGTCCGCCTGACCTCCAGTCGGCCTTATTGTCTTGGGGGTCATCTATTTCAGGGGAGCCACTAAGGGAGGTGGTCAATGGGAAAAGCCCACCAAACCCATCTTACGCAACTCCAAAAATATGCCATCTTCCAAGAGGCCGTGCGGTGGAATGAAGGATTCCGACAGGAAACAGACACGGCTTTCTCCAAGTTCTGGGAGCGTGAAGGCGATTCTTTGAAGAATCGGGAATTAATCGAATTTGACTCCCAGGGCAATAGACTATCCTGCACACCGCTCGGGAGCCTTATGAAAGAGCCTGACTCTGACCCCTTGGTGCTTAATGCCTACTGCTATTCTCCAGATGCCCGCCAAGTTCAGCAAAGGTACGGATTGCTATACCCTTACCATTATAATCAGCCTGGCCTTTTATCGACTCCTGGGCAGACATATATTGTATCACTGATAAATGCTGATGGGTTTCTTGGGAAAATTGATGGCAAAACGGTCTGGATATTTCGGTCTCCTTGCCTCCAGGCAGTTAGAGATGAGGGGATTAATTCCTTGGACATAAAAATCAATCTTTCTTGGTCAAAAAAGGAAATAATGGCAGTATTTGAAATGGTGTTGAATGACGCTTTACAAAAGAGAGAGAGCATTGGGAAAAAAATCAAACGCAGGGGAGTTGCAGTGGATGAAGATGCACTTCCTTTTAAAGCTTGGCTTATGCACAACAAAAGAGATATGACTCCATGGGAGATTACCCAAGAACTTTTCCCATTCACCAAAGGAAAGAGTTACCAGAATTGGGATGAAAACTACAGCCCAGAAGCCAGAAGTTATTTAAGGAAAGTGGAAAGAGCTTTGAAGAAAGCCGAGACACTAATCTCATCTATAACCCCTACCACTTAAGAATAAGACCTTCCCCATTCCTCCAGACCACGGAAAGGGTGTGCCCCTTTTCGTGGTTAGACTGCAGCAAAATGCCACCTTATAATAATGACAGGAAACAAGTGAAACAAATCTCATGCTATACGAGGTGGCGTTATGGAAAGTCTGCTCAATGTGCATCAAGTGGCCGCAATTTTAAACATTAGTCCCCATACCTTGAGGGGATATGTGTCTCAAGGCAAAATCAAGCACCTGAAAATCTTTAGACGCTGTCTGTTCCACCCGCGTGACATCGAGGCTTTCCTGAAAGCTTGCGAGCGAGAACCCCGGTCCCGGCGGGAGGGGGCGAAATGACTGGGCCCGCGGGTGCGGCCCTTGATTATGCCGCCCGTGGCTGGCCGGTTTTACCGCTGTGGTGGCCGGAAAAGGGCCGGTGTGCTTGTGAAAAACCAGATTGCCAGCATCCGGGGAAGCACCCCCTGGGCAAGTTGGCCCCCGCAGGTCGGAACAGCGCAACCACAGCCCCGGAAACCATCAGGAGGTGGTGGGGACGGTGTCCCCAGGCCAGTATCGGCATAGTGACCGGCTTGGAGTCTGGCTTGCTGGTGATGGATGTTGACCCCCGGAATGGCGGGCATCCCAACCGGCTTCCCGGTAACCTTCCCATAACCGCCAGCGTCACCACCGGTGGCGGTGGGTGGCATTTTTATCTGGCCCACCCAGGGAACGGCTTCAGGTTTCCCAAGGCTTTGCCGGGATGTGAAGGTGTTGACCTCAAGGCGGCTGGCGGCTATGTTTTGGCCCCGCCCTCCCTCCACATATCCGGCCAACGCTATGCCTGGCAGATACCCCACCATTCAACTCCCTTAGCCCCCTGCCCGGAATGGCTCCTAGAGCTTGCCAAGTGTCCAGAGCACCGGCCCCCATCAACTATCCCCGCCGTCGATACAGGGGGATTAGGGAGTGCTTACGGCAGAGCGGCTTTGCGGGGAGAGCTAACCCGGCTGGCCCAAACTATTGAAGGAGGCCGCAATAATGCCCTGAACCGCGCGGCCTATTGCCTGGGGCGATTGGTAGCGGCGGGACATCTGGATGAAGAATGCGTTGTTAATCTCCTGCTCCCCGTAGGGGCCAATATCGGCTTGGGGGAGCGGGAGGTGCGGGCCACCGTTCAAAGCGGCCTGAGGGCAGGATTGGAGGGAGGCCATGTCTGATAAAGTTTCGGCTTTCAAGGCCACCACCGCCGCGCTCACAAAAGAGACACCCGCAGAAGAAGCCAAGGCTGTGCTCCGGACGGCGCAGATACTTCTCCTCGATATAAGTCCGACTGAACTGGAAGACGCCTTCCTCGACTTGGCCGAGCGGTTTCCGCTCCCCAAGGGTTGGTTCATGGCATACCGCAAGGAAGTGATGGAACTGCGCAAGCTGGAACTGCGCAAGAAATCTGCACCCCAAACTCCCGAGGCTGCCCCAACCCCGGAGGAAGAACTGAAGACTCTGCGTCCCCTTGCCGCCCCCTTATTGGAATGCCCCGACATCCTGGAGAAGGTGGCGGATGCGTTGCGCCGCCGGGGCCTGGCCGGGCAGGCGCGGGAAGCCAAAATTCTTTATCTGGCTGTGACTGGCAGGGTGCTGAATGAAAAAGTTCTGGTGAATGTGGCCGTAAAAGGGCCGTCTTCCGGGGGGAAGTCTTTTCTGGTGGACGTGGTGTTGGAACTCTTCCCGGACTCCGCATTTTACGCCTTGAGCGCCATGAGTGAGAAGGCCCTGGCCTATTCTCAGGAACCCGTAAGCCACCGCTTTATTGTCATTTTTGAGGCCGCAGGATTGGGTGGCGACTTCGGCCAATATCTGATGCGCTCCCTACTTTCCGAGGGCCGGGTGCGTTATGAAACCGTGGAAAAAACCAAGGCGGGGCTGGTTCCCAGGCTAATAGAGCGGGAAGGCCCCACCGGCCTTATCGTCACCACCACCAGGGCGGGTCTGCACCCGGAAAACGAAACCCGGATGCTCAGCCTGGAGGTGAACGACACCCCGGAGCAGACCGGCGAAGTGCTGAAGGCCCATGCAGAAGGTGAGGAACCCGAAGGGGCTGAACCGAGGGCGATTGACCTGACCCCCTTCAAGGCTCTGCAACGAATTTTGGAACTGGAGAAGCCGCAGGCCGTGGTGCCTTTTGCCATGGCCATAGCCCAGGGGTGCGATACTACGTCGGTAAGGCTCAGGCGGGATTTCAAGGCCGTCCTGAGCCTGGTAAAGGCCCATGCCATCCTCCATGCCCACCTGCGGGAGAGGGATGCCCATGGGCGGGTGATAGCCACCCAAGAAGATTATGCGGCGGTCTACGACTTGGTGGCCGACCTCATAAGCTACGGCACCGGCCAGAAGGTGCCTGAGAAGGTGCGGGAAACCGTGGAAGCGGTGAAAACCCTGACGGCAGAGACCCCCGATGGGGTGAGCTATACGGCAATCGGGAAACAACTTGGTATTGATGAAAGTGCCGCCAGGAGGAGGGTTCAGACTGCTTTCCGCAAGGGATATTTGGAGAACCGAGAAACCAAACCCAGGTGCGCCGCCAAAATTGTCGTCGGTGAACCCCTGCCAGATGCCCGTGATGTTCTGCCCAACCCGGCAAAAATTTTTTCCAACCCCACGGAATCAACTGCCGACCTGCCTACCGATGACGAATTATCTGATAAATCTGATAGTTACGGTCGGCAACCCATAGTGCCGACTGGTTGCCTACTGCCTACCGATGGCTCGGCAGGTTCAAAAACCGAAGGTAGGTCGGCAGTCGGCAAAGAGTCGGCAGCGCCAAGTGCCGACCTTAACCAACGGGAATCACAACATATTCTTCCCGGGTCGGCAGGTAGGCAGGAGCATCCTGGCGGTTCAACATACAATATTTTTCTTCAATCCCGGCCCGCCCCCCCCGGGGCAACCTTGCGCCTTTGGAATCCAGGGCGACAACAGCGAGCCGCGGCTCAAGTGCGTGAGGTGGCCGCCATTGATTTGTTGGGAGGCGAACTGTGAGACCCGGCAAAGCGGTGATGAAACTCGTCTGCCTGGGCTATCATTTCGAGCTTGTAGGAGAAAAGGTGCGCTATGAGTGGCAAGGGCCTGGTGACCCGGACCACGCAGTGGTGCGGCCATTGCTTGAGTTTGTAAAAGCACATAAGCCGGAAGTTCTGTATTTCCTCAAGTGCCATTGCCCCCGGTG
>VGSW01000167.1 GCA_016874915.1 Deltaproteobacteria bacterium | reverse complement strand
CTCGTGGATTGTTGCATTGCAAGGAATTTGGTCTCAGTTGACCCATTGCCAGGGCAAAAAAAACCTCTCTTCCGAATCTTTTATAACACTAGATATAGTATGTACTTGAGTGAAATGCATACCCCCATTTAACTATTAATTATCTTCTAAACTGATAATCTCCGGGAGCACACCGGGTCGTCATCAGAAAAGCAGTTTTTCGGTGCCGGACAGGTGCGGTCCCGGATGGAGTTATGATACATTTTCGGTCAGACGGGCTCATTTCAATCAGAAAGGAAGTTCAGACATGAAAGGTAAAACGCTGCCAATCTCGATTTCGGGCATGATCGTGCTGCTGCTTTTCTTCTTTTCGGTCCACACCGCCGGGGCTCAAACCGCCGAACACCAATGGGGGAAAATCGGCTTCCAGGTTCCCCTGGCCTTTTCCAGCCCCAAGGAGATCGGCATGGACGCGGCGGCCATGCAGCATCCACCGGAGAGCCCCCCGGGCAAGGGACAGATGGAGATCACCCTGGTGGGCGTGTCCAAGGGGTTGCAGGAAAGCCTGGAGAATAAGGACGAAGAAATCCGCAAGTATGTCAAGGGGACCTTCCTCGGCTCGGTGGAGCCGGCCACCAGGAAGACGGAACGGACCTTCCTAGGAAAGAAGGTCGTCGGTGAAGGGCAAACCCTCAGCATCCCCCGGAAAGGGGAACTGGAATTTTATCTGGTGCCGCTGTCCGACGGAGATAAGGTGGCCGTGGCTTTCTTCTGGGACCCCGCCTTCCCCAAAGAAAAGGTGGACAGCGTGATCGCCAAGGTGGCGGAGTCGTTGAAGGAAATAAAGGGGAAGTGAGGCCCGGAACCCGGTTGTCAGGGCTTTTGCCGGCCAGGCGAGGTGCAGGACCGGCAAGTGCGGAGTCCCTGCCCCATCATTCAGGACAACCGGCCATGGAGTCTTGAAATTTAGTTGGGGGGCAGGGGTCTTGACACCCCTGGCCCCTACCTCACATCCCCTCCCCCAACTTCTTTGGGGAAGCTTCGGCCTGGGTCAGTCGGGCCTGAAAGTTCCGCAGGGTTTGCACCACGCTCCCTCTCCCGAGGGTGGCGGCGGGTAGGGACGGCCGCCAAGTCCTAACCTCATCACAAAAACTGCAATCCACAGGCAAGCTTGGGGGAACCGGTTTGCCTTTATATTTTTCAGAATTCATAGTAATGTATTTCATTGGGATGCTGTGAGGACGCCATATAGCCTGTATGGAATCTACCGGGGAAAAAATGAAATTCAGACTTTCCCGCCATGCGCAACAGGAATTGAAACGGCGGGCTATTCCGGAAAAAATGCTGGAATCAGTCATTCAGAATCCCCAACAAGTCATTGATCAACCGGATGGCAAGAAGGTCTACCAATCGCAAATTGATTTCGGGGGTGGTAAAATATTCTTGCTGCGTGCCGTAGTGGCGGAATTGACGGGCTCTGCCTTAGTGGTTACCGTCTACCGGACCAGAATGATCGGCAAATATTGGAGGATGCCATGAAGGTGACTTATGACCCGGAAGTCGACGTGCTTCGCATTCTCTTCAGCAATGCCCCTATCGAGGAGTCGGATGAGGACAAGCCGGGAATAATTATCGACTACGATAAAGATGGCAACATCGTGGGAATGGAGATTTTGGATGCTTCCAAGCGGATGGATAATCCCCGGGCAGTGGATTATGCGGTGATGGGGTGATGAT
Source organism: Deltaproteobacteria bacterium (assembly GCA_016874915.1). Taxonomy (GTDB): domain Bacteria; phylum Desulfobacterota; class Desulfobaccia; order Desulfobaccales; family 0-14-0-80-60-11; genus VGSO01. The sequence goes on along the minus strand of VGSW01000167.1, from coordinate 5,525 downwards.
TTCAGAAGGCAAATATGGACAGGTCAAATAAGCTGAGGAAGCTTTACCAAGAAAATTTCCAACGTCTCCGCTGCGGTTCAAATGTATTTCCAAAGGTTATTCCAAGGAGATTTTTAGAAAATACCTTGAACTCAGAAATAATAACAAAGCCATGGAATATGCTAAGGGTTACATAACCCCTTACTTTTACAAGCCTCTGCAAAGATGGTTTTGTCATCTATTAATGTATATTACGAAAAAATTCAATGCTCAACAGTACAATATAGAAATTGGTAATCTATGGTTTATTTACTCTGGGGTCTTTAAATTTCAACTAGTTCCAAAGCGGCTCTGGAGTACGAGGAGTTAAGGAGTATGATCCCGATCGCGTCCTCCTGCATCTTACTGAGCCGGAGTAAACTTCCCCAGAATCTCCTGCAGAACGTCCTGGAATTGGTCCAGATCACTCGTCACTATGTGCCAATGTTCCATCACTTTGCCCTTCAGGTTCACCAGCTTGTCGGCGTCCAGTTCATAGTCATAGGCATGCCGGAAAACATGGCGAAATCCCCGCAATTCATCGATGAGGGTGTGGCTCCGGGGCGAAAGGAGAGCCGGTCTAATGCCCGGGATGTCAAGGGTCATACGCTTCAGCAGTTCCCGGTGGTAGCGCCCGGGATCTTCCACCCGGTTTTCAAAGGCTCGGGCCACAGCCTTAAAGAGGTCTTCCATGGCGCTGTACAAATTGTGGAGCAGGTATCCGAGATGACTGGATTTTTCTCTGGTAACCGGTTCCGTGGCCTTGATCTCGGTGAGCAGGCGCTCCATGGTTTTCACCTGACTGGCCAGGTAAGCTGACAGAATCGCCAGGTTCGGATGCATCATATCACCCTCCAGCCCCGCTCCCGGATAGTTTCGGCGAAGCGGCAGCGCTCCAGTTCGATGAGGTCCACCTGCCGGTCCAACAATTCCTCCAGTTCCACCATGACCCGGAAATAGTCCTCCTCCAGGCCCTCCACGGCGATGTCCACGTCGGAAAAGGCGTAAAAATGCCCCTCCCGCAGCACCGAGCCGGTGAGGTAGGCGGCCGCCACCCGCTTGCCCGCAAAATATGCCGGCAGGCGGGCCAGGGCCCGGGTGAGGACCTCCTGGCGCTCCCGCTCCCGGCGACGCGCTTCCTCTTCCAGGGCTTGTTCCCACCGCGAGGTGTCGAAGGGTCGGGAGGGGGGGTTTGCCATGGCCGCACCGGTGGCTTTTCTCCGATGGGGAGATTATAATGGAAAAGCTGCAAAATTTCTAACGGCATAAAGATTGCAGACCTCTTATGATGATGATGACACCCATGCCCAACGTCACCGCCGTCCTGCTGGCCGCGGGCCAGGGAACCCGGATGAAATCGTCCCACCCCAAGGTGCTGCACGAAATCCTGGGGCGGCCCATGATCGCCTACCTCGTCGATGCTCTCAAATCGAGAGGCATGGCCGACATCCTGGCGGTGGTCGGCTATCAGGCTGAGAAAGTCCAGGCCGCCCTGGCGCCGTACGGCCTCAGATTCGTCCTCCAGGAGCCCCAGCAGGGCACCGGCCACGCGGTGCAGGTGGCCCTGCCCGCGGCGCCCCCGGAAACCGAAACCGTCATGGTGCTGTGCGGCGACGTGCCCCTGATTTCCGGAGAGAGCATCGACAATCTCTATCAATTGCACCAACAATCGGGGGCCGCAGTCACCGTGCAGACCGTGGAGCTGCCCGACGGGGCCCACTACGGCCGGGTGGTGCGGGATGACACCGGTCAGGTGCGGGACGTGGTCCAGGTCAAGGACGCGGCCCACCGCCCGGACATCCTGGCCATCCGGGAGATCAACACCGGGGCCTACTGCTTCGACGCGGCCTTTTTGCGACAGGCCTTGAGCGAACTTACCGTCAGCCCGGTCACCGGCGAAATCTACCTCACCGACATGATCGCCCTGGCCCGCCGGCACGGCCGGGGCGTGGAGGCGCTGCTGGACCCCGACTGGGAAAATCTCCTGGGCATCAACAGCCGCCGGGAGCTGGCCCAGGCCACCCGCGTGCTCAGGCGCCGCATCAACGAGGCGCATATGGCCGCGGGCGTCACCCTCATGGACCCGGAGGCCACCTTCATCGGCCCCTTGGTCACCATCGGCCGGGACACGGTGATCTATCCCAACGTCTTTCTGGAAGGTGAGACCAGCATCGGCGAGAACTGCCGTCTGGAACCCCAGGTCCTCATCCGGGACTCCCACCTGGCCGACGGCGTCATCGTCAAAATGGGGAGCGTCATCGAAGGCAGCCGCATCGGCCCCGGGGCCGACGTGGGCCCCATGGCGCGCCTCCGGCCCGGCAGCGAGCTCAAGTCCCGGGTGCATATCGGCAACTTCGTGGAGGTGAAAAAATCGGTGCTGCACGAAGGCGTCAAAGCCGGGCACCTCACCTATCTGGGCGACGCGGAGGTGGGGGCCGGCGTCAACGTGGGCGCGGGCACCATCACCTGCAACTACGACGGCGTGCAGAAACACCGCACCGTCATTGAGGACGGCGCCTTCATCGGCAGCAACACGGCGCTGGTGGCCCCGGTGACCGTGGGCGAGGGCGCTTATATCGGGGCCGGCTCCACCATCACCGAAGACGTGCCCTCCGGCAAACTGGCCATCGCCCGGGGGCGGCAGGTCATCCTCACCAGGAAGAAACAGCCCGGAGCACCGGATTGAAAAGTAAGGGGGCGGGGAGGTGTGGGGGCCGCTGCCCCCGCCCCTTTCTGCATCAAACTTTATCTGAAAACAGCTTTACAGAGGTCGGCTTTCAGCCAAAAAATTTAGGGCGGGCTCCGTTCGCCGCTTTTGAGGTTTATGTCCTCTCTTCCTGAGTGGTCAAGCCGCTTTTGGGACCGGTTCAAGCTCCTGGGTCTGCAGGCCCTCTACACCTGGTCAGGCCTGCTGCAGTATCGGGCCAAAACAAAAGCCCCGGACCTGGCCCGGAGCGCCCCCCGGGACCAGGCCGCGCGGGCCGTCTTTTTACGCCTGATCCGCAAAAGGCAGGAAGAACTGGCCGACTTCCTGGGGGCCTATCACCACCACTGCCGGGAATGCGGCGGGGGGTGCTGCCGGGTTTTCCCCGTACCGCCTTTTAAGATTCACGATTATCTTATTTATGACCTTTTCCCTGAAAGGTGGGCCGGAATAACGAAACCGCCGCTGCGGGACCTGGTGTGCCTTTTCACGTGGTTGAATCCCGTCCTGGTGATCTGCCAACTGGGTCGATTTCCGGGCAACCGTGCGGAGGACCGGCAGGACCTTCACCCGAAACACGGTTTCCGGCCCGAACCTCCGTCCGCCTGTCGGTGTGCGGCCCTGGGGGAGCAGGGCTGCCTCCTGCCCTGGGGGGCCAGACCCGAAGGCTGCCTGCTGTTCAATTGCCGGCTGATCATGGATGACCTGTCGCCCGCGGCTTACCGGCGGTTTCTGTGGCTCATGGCCAGGTACTACGCCTTGCTGACCTGGGCCTTGTGGGTCAGGTGAGAGCAAAGGGAAAAGGGCAGGAACGTGCAGCGCCGCCGCCCCACGTCGGCCTGAACCCGGGGCGCCCGAGGGCGGGTGGCCCACACAAACTTCTCGTGACGCAACTTCGGCCGGGTTGAGGCGCCAGGCCCCCCGGTGGAGATGGAGGATACAAGCGAACATGTGCGGCATCATCGGCTATCTGGGCCCCCAGGAGGCCACGCCCATCATCCTGGACGGCCTCAAGCGCTTGGAATATCGCGGCTATGACTCCGCCGGTCTGGCGGTGCTGGGCCCCGACGGGCTGGCCATCCGGCGGGCCCTGGGGAAGTTGCGGGAACTGGACAAGCTGGTGGCCCAGGACCCACCCCAGGGGCGGACGGGCATCGGCCACACCCGCTGGGCCACCCACGGGCCCCCTTCCGAGAACAACGCCCATCCCCACCAGGTGGGCGACATCGCCGTGGTGCACAACGGCATCATTGAAAATTACCTGGAGCTCAAGGAAAAGCTGCTCCGGGAGGGCCACCGCTTCGCCTCCGAGACGGACACGGAGATCGTCTCCCACCTCATCGTCAAACACCTGTCCGCCGGGGCCGACTATCTGGCCGCAGTGCGCCACACCCTGCGGGAGATCCGGGGCTCCTACGCCCTGGTCCTGGTCAACGCCCGGGAACCCCGCATGCTGGTGGCGGCCCGCAAGGAGAGCCCCCTGATTTTGGGATTGGGGGACGGGGAATACTTCCTGGCCTCCGACATCCCCGCCATCCTGCCGTACACCCGCCGGGTCATTTTCCTGGAGGACCATGACCTGGTGGTGCTCCGGGACGGCGAATTCGGCATCTGGGACCGGGACGGCCGGACCTGCCGGCGGGCGGAGCACCAGATCACCTGGAGCCCGGCCATGGCCGAAAAGGCGGGCTATAAGCACTTCATGCAGAAGGAGATTTTCGAGCAGCCCCGGGCCCTCATCGACACCTTCCGCAGCCGCATCCTCCAGAACGAAGGGCAGGTGGTCCTCCCGGAAATCCCCTGGAACGACGCGGAATTGGGGGATATTGGCAAAATCTTCCTGGTGGCCTGCGGCACCTCCTTCCATGCGGCCATGGTGGGAAAACACCTGCTGGAGAGCCTCTGCCGCCTGCCGGTGGAGGTGGACCTGGGCTCCGAGTTCCGCTACCGGGACCCCCTGGTGGATGACCGCACGCTGCTTATCACCATCTCCCAGTCCGGGGAGACGGCGGACACCCGGGCGGGCCTCCAGGCAGGCAAGGAGCGGGGCGCCCGCACCCTGGGCATCGTCAACGCGGTGGGCTCCAGCATCGCCCGGGAGGCCGACGCCGTCTTCTACACCCACGCCGGACCGGAAATCGGGGTGGCCTCCACCAAGGCCTTCACCACCCAACTGGTGGCCCTGTATCTCATCGCCCTGTACCTGGCCCCGCGCCTGGGCCGTATGACGGCCGCGGAAGTGCGGGGGCGGCTGAACGAGTTGGTGAAGCTGCCCACCTGGGTGCAGGAGACCCTGGACCTGGATGCCCGCATCCGGGAGACCGCCCGGAGCTATATGCACGCCCACAATTTCCTCTACCTGGGGCGGGGGCTGCACTACCCCATCGCCCTGGAGGGGGCCTTGAAGCTCAAGGAAATCTCCTATATCCACGCCGAGGGGTACGCCGCGGGGGAGATGAAGCACGGCCCCATCGCCCTCATCGACCGGAACATGCCGGTGGTGGTGCTGGCGCCCCGTAGCCCGGTGCTGGAGAAGGTGCAGGGTAACCTGGAAGAGGTGGCCGCCCGGGGGGGCCGGCTCATCGCCCTCACCGAGGCGGACAATTATCAGGTGCAGGAGCGGGTGGAGAGCGTCATCCCGGTGCCGGCCGCGCCCCTGGACCTGTCCCCCATCGTCCTGGTGGCGCCGCTGCAACTGCTGGCCTACCACATCGCCGACCTGCGGGGCACCGACGTGGACCAACCCCGCAACCTGGCCAAAAGCGTGACGGTGGAGTGAAAAGGTGGTTGAGGGAGGGGGCTA
>VGSW01000166.1 GCA_016874915.1 Deltaproteobacteria bacterium | reverse complement strand
CGGACAGGCTTCATCGCCCAGATGGTATTTGGGTTTTCTGCCGCGCTTGCCCATCCTGCTCACCTCCAGTTCGGTAACCAGGATAACATGCGGCAAATATATTATCAACCATTAAAGGGTCACTGCCCAAAACTAACAGTTGCTTATTTTCCGGCGGAAAAACTTGCACTGGGTGGGAGCCGTAAACGCGCCCAGCCGGTCTTCTTTGAAAATGGCCAGGAAATAAGGATATTCAATGGCCCGGCAATGGCCATAACATACTTTTGAAACCTGGGGGTCGCAAATCCTTTTAAAATCCCGGCAATTCTCACATATAATTTCTGGCATCAGGCGAGTCCTCCTTTTTTCCACAGCGTCTCCTCCTGCCATTGGTTACTCTTCGATCCAGGATTAAAATTGGCGGGAATTTCTCCGGAAGCCGCAGGCTTCTACCGCCCCGAGTCTGGTATTTACCACCCCGGGGGGCGGCGCGCACATGTCCCTCAGACTCAACTTAAAACATAGATAAGCTAAATCCATGCCAAATAATTAATAAAAACCAGCAACATAACAACATATTGATTATATTCAGTATATTCTTGAGATATGCTGGAATATGGCCTCGGTCTGCGGCCCTGATAATCACCGGGTTTGGGGGAATCGGTATCATGCGCGGGGGTGATTTTCCCCGCGGAAAAGGGAAAAAATCAGGCCTGGATGACTTCCGGAGGCCGGTCTTTCTGGAGACAGCCATCAATATCCGGATAAAATTATTTCTAACAAATCCCGCCTGGGTCGGATCTCCGGGGTCGGCTGGAATCTTTTTCCGCCTTGGACGCCGCCCTCAGTGGCTCTCCAGGGGGAAAACGGAGTTAGTCCACTTGCCCACCCGCCGGTAAAAAGCTGCCAGCCGTTGGCGGTAATGCTCCCAGGTGAAGTCTAACGCCCGCTGGCGAGCCTGGCGGGACATTTCCCGGACCTCTTCGGGGTTTCGGTAGAGTCGTTCCAGGGCCGCCATGAGGGGTTCTATCTGGCGGGCCGGGATAATGACGCCTTCCTGGCCATCCCGGGCCACGGAACCGGCCTCCGGGGTGGTGATGAGGGGCAGCCCCGCAGCCAGGGCTTCGTAAGTGACCTTGGCGCTGCCTTCATTCAGAGAGGGGAAGCAAAAGACCGCGCTTTGGGCAAACAGAGCCGCAGGATCGGGATGAAACCCAAGGATCCGCACATCGGAGAGGTGTTCATACTTTTTGAGGACAGGGCGGATCTCCTCGTGCACCGAGCCTACCAGGATCAGTTCCGCATCCTTTAAGCCCAGGCGCTCCCAGGCCTCTAAAAGATACGGGACCCCTTTGCGAAAGCCCAGCAATCCCACAAAAAGGACCCGGAAGACACCCGGGGGAGGCGAATCGGGCTGGAAGCGCTCCACATCCACTCCCCGGGGAATAAGCACCAGTTTCTCCGGAGGATAGCCCCGGGTGAGAAAAGTGTCATAAGCAAACTGGGACGGTACCAGGATATAGTCCGCCAGGTCAAATTCTTCCAAGGCCCAGGTCTGTTCCCGGGTCCAATGGTCCCAGGCCCGGAGCCAGGGATGGGGAGGCGGCGGCCAGGAGACGCCCCGGCTGGCATACTCCGCGGCCGTGATTTCCCGGCTCTGGAGGGGGTGGCAGAAATTGCGCTCCAGGACGGCCACGGCGCCGGTCTGCCGGGCGGCTTTCAGGGTTTGGCGGCATTCGTTGGTCCAACCGTGCACCAGGGCCGCACCCCGGCGCCGGATATAGCGGGCCGCGACCCGGTCCAGGGTGTCCCGGCGCATGGAGTAGTAATAACGGGCCGGCAGCCACGAGAGGAGCTTGAAAGGCTGGAACCGGACGGTCTTTACCAATGCAGGCGGCACCCGTCCCGGATTTCTTACCCGAAACACCACGGCCTGCTGAAGGAGCCCGGCTTGATAGGCGGCGTCCACCGCGCAGCCCACCACTTCCGACACCCCCACCCCGCCCAGGGCCGCGGCCGCGGCATGTACTATTCCCGGTTCCATTTCTGGCTACCTATTAAATATGGACTACAAATTTCGCGGATCATCACTGATTAAAAGCAATCATTGAAATCTGTGCGAATCTACGTAATCTATGAATTATCTCGGACTTCCTTAAGCTGCCGGTCTAAAAAGGCCGCTTTGTCCACATATTGGGGATCCTTGATCAAATTCACCTCTTCGTGCAGGTCCCGGTTCAGGTCATACAATTCCCGGGTGCCGTCCTGCCAGCGGATGAGCTTCCACAGGTCGGCGCTGATCCCGGTGTCTCCCGGCAGCATGCAGGAATGAATGGTGAAGCTTTGCTTCCGCCGCCGCATGTAGTCGATCCCGCGGCTGTTGTCCAGCAATTCCGCGAAGGCGAAGTCCCGGGAGCCGTTCAGCAGCGAGTGGGAGCTGAAGGGGATGGGCCAGGGAGCGTCGGCAATCTCGCACAGGGTGGCGAATACGTCGTGGAGTTGCGCCAGGTGGGAAAATTCCCCCCGCACCCCGAAGTCCCTGGGATACTTCACGATCAAGGGAATGTGCAGCACCTCATTGTACACGGAGAAATAATGGTCGAACAAGCCGTGCTCGCCCATGCCCTCCCCATGGTCGCTGGTAATAATCCATAACACGCGGTCCAGCAGATTTTCCCCGCGGAGGAAGCGGTGGAAGTCGCCCACCAGACTGTCAGTAAACAGGATTTCCTGGTCGAGGCAAACATTCCATAAGTCAGCCCGTTCTTTTCGCAAGGCCGGATCTTCTTCATAAATAAAATCATTAACAGCTGGATCAGCCAGTCTCTTCTTGACTTGGGGGTTCACCTGTTGGAATGCTTGATTGAAAGGAAAGGGCGCTTCAAAAGCCCTATGAGTTTCCATCAAATTGATAAGCATGAAAAAAGGAGAGCCGTGGGCGCGAAATCTTTTGATGAGCTTCTTGGCCAATCTCATGGTTCTCCGGGTCATTACCACCGTGGAGACATTGGGGTCTGCAAAAAACTTTTGATATAGTTTGTCGATATTCTTTTTTATGGGGAAAGTATAATCGCCTATTTCCCTTAGGCTCTTGAAAATATATTTTGTCCTATCCCAATCGGTTTTTAGTTCCTTCCTGGCTTTCAAATATCGGGCCTTGGCCTCCAGGTAACGAGGATCCTGGAACAGGGTGCCCATTTCGTAAAATTCAGTGAAACCCCGGTGAAACCCCACGGGCCGGGACACCAGGAAATTGCTGCTGATGCCCACGGTGTGATAGCCCATGTCCCGGAGAATTTCCGGCAAAACCAGCAGATCACTCCGCATGCCCGTTAACGAACTGTTGCATTCGTGTTCATGGGGATAAAGACCGGTGAACAAGGACGCATGGGAGGGGATGGTCCAGGGCGAAGGGGTGAAGCAGTAGCGATATACCGCCGCTTCCGGCGCCAGCCGTTCCATTTCCGGTGTGGTCCGGCGATGATAGCCGTAAAGGGAAAAACGGTTGGCCCCCGCCGCGTCCAGAAGCAAGAGGATGATGGGTGGGAGGTCCCTAGTAGTCATGTGGGGTTTCGGTTTTATGGTTTCCGTGGGCAGGAGTGGCGTTCCATGAGGGGATAAAATCCCCCCTGTCCCCAGAGAATTTACCATAGGGACAGCTGGGATGCAACGGCTCCGGGGGAAAGAGGATGTTCCGGCAGGTGGAGGTTTCTCCTTGGTCATGTTATAGTACCTCGGAAACCGGAAAAGAGAAACAAGAGAGCCTCTTGCAAAACTGCTCTTTCTGTCATCCTGAGCGCAGCGAAGGATCTAGATTCTTCGGTCGCTTCGCTCCCTCAGAATGACAATTCTTAGTTAGAAGTGAATCTTGCAAGGGGCTCAAGAGACATAACCTTCGGTGGTTCGAATAATCAATTAGGCCATCCAGGAGATTTTCCCTTAAATGACTGAAAAGATGTTGCTAACCCTGGAAGAAAAGGTGGCGAAAAGCAAGGGCATCTTACAAGAGGCCCTGGATCGCTTCGGCGACCGTATGGCCCTGGCCTGGACGGGAGGAAAGGACTCCACCACCACCCTGCACCTGCTTAAAGACCTAGGCGGCGGCCGGGTGCCCATCCCGGTCCTTAATATTGACACCGGGGCCAAGTTCAAAGAGATTTATGAATTCCGGGACCGCCTGGCCGCGGAGTGGCAACTGGACCTGCGCATCGAACGGAATGAAGAGGCTCTTAAGGTTATCGAACACGCCCGGGATGTGGCGGAGTGCTGTCACCTGCTGAAAACCGCGGTCATCATCAGTTCCATGGAAAAATACGGCTGGGAGGCCCTCATTACCGGCACCCGCTGGGACGAGCAGCCGGACCGGGCCCGGGAGTCCTATTTTTCCCCCAGGGAAAATCCTCCCCATGTGCGGGTGCAGCCCATCCTCCACTTCACCGAAAAGGATATTTGGTCCTATATCAAGACTTTTAAAGTGCCGTTTTGCGCGCTTTACCGCAAGGGGTATCGCAGCCTGGGATGCGAACCCTGCACCCGGCGGGGCGCGGCCACGGGGGTGGAACGGGGCGGCCGGGACCGGGATAAGGAAGAAATCATGGACCGCTTGCGCCGCATGGGGTATTTTTGAAATTAGCGGTCAGCAGTCAGCAGTCAGTATCAGCTATTGGATGCTATCTGATAATTTTCCACCTTGGGACTCAACCAATTTTTATGACAAAGATAAAACGCAAAAAACCAAAAAGCTGATAGCTGAAGGCTGATAGCTGATAGCTGCCATTAACATGCTCTGGGAAAACGAGATCAAATTCTTCCCCATCAAGCGCCGCCAGCTTTTGGCCTTCCGGCGGCTGGCGGCCCCCCATCTGAAAGGCCGGGTGGCCGACGTGGGGGCCGGCTGGGGACCGTACCACCGGGAAATCCCCCACTGCACCATCATTTCCCTGGACTTTGTCCCCACCCCGGTCATCCAGGTGGTAGGCAGCGCCCTGGCTTTGCCTTTCCAAGGTAAGAACTTTGACGGAGTCATCCTCACTGAAACCCTGGAGCATGTGCCCCAACCGGATCTGGCCCTGTCGGAAGCCGCCCGGGTTTTGCGCCCGGGGGGTTATCTCTACCTCACCGCTCCTCAGATGTGTCAACTGCATTATGAACCCTATGATTTTTTCCGTTACACCCGTTACGGCCTGACGCAGTTACTGACCCGTCACGGCCTGAAAATCCTGGCCCTGGAGCCGGTGGGAGGGTTATTCACTTTTCTCTTTACCCGGCTGGGGGAGAAATTCGTCAAATTGGTGATAAATCTCATGGGACTTTTCCCCAGGCCCTGGCGCTGGAAAGCCGCCTGGGTATTGGGCCTGCCGCTGCAGTATCTGTTTTACGGCCTTAGCGGCGTATTGGATAGGTTGGCCCCTAAGGATGTCCTGGGCTGGGCGGTTTTAGCCCAAAAGGGAATGGCGAATCCGGAAGGAAAAAACTCTAGTTCATAAATTTCTTGAAGTAGTTAGCATGGGGGATTTCCCAGGATAATCCGGCGGGACCGTCTTATGCTGTTTGCAAGGAAAAAGAAAAGCCGCCCTCTGGAACAAATCAAGGCCCATTATGAAATAGAAAAGGAACTGGCGGCGCGACTTTTCCATTCTCCCAAAGAAGAAAGGCTGCGTCTCTATTCCTCTCTTTACAATGAACTGTTCCTTCGGGTTCCTCATCATCCCCAACTGGTCCGCAAAGACTCGCCGCAAGCGATCCGTAAGGCTGTGGCCCCCCAGCTCGGTTTCTTGCGTCGGTTCTTAAAGGATCATTTCCTCTTTGTCGAGCTGGGGCCCGGTGATTGCTCCCTCTCCCTGGAAGTGGCAAAATCGGTGAAAGGCGTTGTGGGCCTGGAAGTGTCACGGGAAATTGCCGGCCGCCCTTTTTTTTCGCCCAATTTTCAACTCGCATTGTTTGACGGGTGTAATCTTCCCCTGTCAAACCGCACCGTGGATATCGTTTACAGCAACCAAGTAATGGAACATTTGCATCCCGATGATGCCGTTGAGCAGCTGCAGAGTATCTTTGCCATTCTAAAACCCGGAGGGCTCTATGTCTGCCTCACCCCCAACCGGATAAACGGTCCCCATGACATCTCCAGATATTTTGACCGGATCGCCACCGGGTTTCACTTGCATGAGTATACTAATACGGAGCTGGGCAACTTATTGACCCGAGCCGGCTTTTCGAAAATAAGGTTCTTCGTACGCGTAAGGGGATATTACTTCCCCTTCCCCTTTTTCGCCATCAAATGGGGTGAAAGGTTCCTCACCCTCATGCCCTACGTGCTCAGGAAATTCCTTGCCTCCCGCTTTCCTTTTCGAAACCTGCTCGGCATTCGCCTCGGGGCAGTCAAAGCTACGTAAAATCTGAACTCTTATACAAAATTTGGTGGAAGTAGAAACTTCATAAATTTCTTGACACTGGCCCAAGACTTTGTAATATGCTTCACATGGGTTAGTATCCGGTGAAGACCTAACCGACGTAAACCAAATCCTCAAGGAGGTAGCAGTCTATGAGTAAAATTCCGGCTGATTATTTACCACCCAAAGAACTCTGGGCCGAATATACCACGCCCGAGGAGTTCAAGCAGTATGCAGAAGGACAGTGGAGTATTGCGGAAGAATTTCTTGACAAGCACGTGAAGGAAGGTCGGGGAGATAACGTCGCCATCCTGTTCGGGGATCAGAAGGTCACTTATAAAGAACTGCTGGCTTCGGCCAACAAGTTCGCCAACGTCCTCACCAGCTTGGGCGTGGAGTCCCAGGACCGGGTGGGCATCCGCCTGACCAACATGCCGGAAGCCATTGCCATCAATTTCGGCATCCTGAAGTGCGGGGCCATCCCGGTGCCCGTGTCCCCCTTGTGGGCCAAGGAAGAAGTGGCCTTTGTGTTGAACAACTCGGAATTCAAGGCCTTCGCGGTGAGTTTCCCCCTCATGGCGGCGGTGGAAGACGGGGCCCACGAATTCGAATTCCCCACCAAGATCATCGTGGTGGGCGGCAATCCCGATGAAGTGGGGGCCAAGGGCTACGTTCCCTTCGCCAAGGCCATGGCCGCGGCCTCGGATCAGTTCACCAATGTGAAACTGGGCGCCAATGACATCGGCGTCATTCTCTTCACCTCCGGCACCACCGGCCAGCCCAAGGGCTGCGTCCACTTTGTCCGGGAAGTGTTGATCGAGTCCTTTATAGTTAACAAGTACGTCTGGAAGCTGGCCCCCGGCGAGGTCCTGGGCGGGTCGGCACCGGTGTCCTTCGCCGCGGGCTACGGCACCTTCTGCCTCGTCCCCTTTGCCGGCGGCGGCGCCATTTCCTTGCTGCCCAGGTTCACCCCGGACGACATGATGGGTGTCATCCAGAAGCACAAGGTCA
>VGSW01000165.1 GCA_016874915.1 Deltaproteobacteria bacterium | reverse complement strand
AAGGGGGGAGCCAAAAGGGTAATGTCCATTACCATTAGAAGCCCCAGTCTTCTCCGAACCACGAGAGGCATTCGTATCGGCAGTACGGAGCAGGAGCTTATGAAGGCTTATGGGCCATACCAGGATAAAGAGATGAGCCGGAGGGGGCGGTTTGTGGCGGGTTCCATTTACGGCGGAGTAATTTTTTCCGTGAAAGCGGGCCAAGTGACCCGGATATTTCTGGGCGCGGCTGCGGAGTGATTAATACAGTTATCAGTTTTTAGTTTTTAGTTTTCAGTTAAAGTTGGGTCACGCTAAGAAACCGAAAGATATTGGTGGCGACGGCCGGAAAGCCGGGGCCAATCGAGGGGAGGGTAGGGGATGCTCTGGAATAGAGGCTGGTGGGCGGTTCTAATAATCGCGGCGATCTGCGGCTGCACGACAGTAACCTCGGTGGCGCCGGTGGGGGAGCGGCCCCAGGAGCTCTCCCCGGAGGATTGGGCCGGGACGTGGATTTCCAAAGAACAACCCATAAAGATCAGGGTGGAGGAGCCGCGGCAGGGATTGCTGCAGGTGGCCTGGGTGGAAGAGAAGGGGGGGCGCCTGCAATTCGATTCATATCAGGTGGAGCTGCGGGCCGCCGGCGAATGGACGTTTGGGAACGTCAAGGCCAAAGAGGGTCCGGCTCCCTACTTTTGGGCCTTGGTTAAGAATGACGAAGGCCAAATCATCATCTGGTCCCCGGACCCGGCCCAATTCCGGAAACTGGTGCAAACCGGAGTGCTTCCCGGCAAGGTGGACCAGGGCGGCGACGTGGTTCTGGAGAAGCTCACCCCGGCGCACCTGAAGGCGATGATGTCCGGAGACCGGGGGGTGTGCTTCGAATGGCGGAAGCCCCTCGTGTTTTTCCGCCTGGGGAAGTAGCGGCCGGCAGAGAAATTTAGGCAAGACGGCAACAGCAGTGGGGGACTTAGAGTTAAAAATGGTGGAAGGGAGGGCATGCTTACAGCTTGATGGTCGGATTATTAAAATGGAGGCGGGCTTTTACCAAAATATTTGCGTAGGGGCGCAATTTATGGGGCCCTCAAGGCGGGCGTGCTGAATCTCGCCCCTGCGGCTTCCTAAGAAAGGTAGTGGTTGATATGAAAAGGCTGATAGGATTGGGCCTGGCGGCGGTTATTATCGCCCTGGCAATTATTTACTTTTATTATCCTGGAAGCGCCCCCCAGGTGGGGCCGGGGAAACCGGAGAAACCTGAGGTAATGGAGCCTAAAGAAAAAGTCCCGCCGAGGGAACCTGCGGCCCCGGCTCCTCAGCAGCCCAAGTTGCCCCTTCCCGAACGGGTCGGCCCTTCCGAAAAACCCTCTCCCCCGCCGGAACCGAGCCTGAAAGCGCCCCCGGAAACGGTGCTGCCGCCCCTGGAGCCTCAAGAGAAATACGGGCTTTTGATCAGAAGTTACACGAATTACGCCGATGCCGCCAAGATGATGGAAAAGCTCCAAAAACAGGGACACCAAGCCTTTATTCGCCAGGAGAAAGGGAAATACCAGGTCTGGGTGGGGCCTTTCGCCACCCAAAAAGAGGCCGAAGCAGCAAAGAAATCGCTAAAGGCCAAATTGAAGATTGCCGCGAAAATTCAGAAGGTTGTGGAACCGGTCCCTAAGTGAGGGGGTCTTGATTGTCGGTTTGCGGTAGGTGTGGGGGGGCCACTCGAAGGAAAAGGTGAATCAAAAATTCATGCTTGCAACGAGTAACGATAATCGTTACATTTAAATGGCGATTAAAACTTTCAGGCAATCGTGGCTGGAAGAATTCTGGCACACCGGCAAGCATAAGAGGGCGCCGGCGGAGCTTGAAGCCCGGCTGCTGCGTAAAATGGACATGCTGAACCGGGCCGCGGCCTTGAAAGACCTGCAAGCCCCCCCTTCCAACCGCCTCCATGCCCTGCGCGGCGACCGGGAGGGTCAATGGGCCATCTCGGTGAGCGGTTCCTGGAGATTATGTTTCCGGTTTCAAGCAGGCGATATTTTTGACCTGGAATTAGTGCAATATCATTGACAGGAGGAAGGCATGCTTCCCCGAGAGCGGCGACCCACCCCGCCGGGAGAAATCCTGCGGCATGAATTTTTGGAGCCTTTGGGCCTGACCCAGAAGGAACTGGCGGCGGCCATGGGCATCACCAGGGTGCGCCTCAGCGAGATCATCAGGGGCCGGCGGGCCATCACCCCGGACACGGCCTTCCGCCTGGCGCGGTTCTTCGACACCACCCCGGAATTCTGGCTGGGCCTGCAAACGGACGTGAGTCTGTGGGACACCTTGCAGGCCCACCGGTCGGAATACGAGAAGATTAAGCCGGTGAAGGCGGCGGCTTAAGGGGGCGGGGCGCGCGGCGGGCCGAAGCGGGAGCTTCGGCTGAAAATTGCGTTCCCAAGCAGGAGCTTGGGAACGAGAACAAAGATATTAGGTCGTTAAAAGGGTAAAGCGGAGATGGGATTCTTAAAGCGTATTAAAGATATAGTTTCAGGTAAGATTGCAAAAAGTAACAAACTAATTGGAAATCATGGAGTGAGAATCTGTGATAAAGTAAATGATGTTCATTCGTTACTTAATGGCCTTGTAGTGGGAACCGCGATTTGTAGCATTGACTTATTAGAAGCAATTTTATTTGAGGTACAAGATTTTAAGTATAAAGATGGTAATATAGAAGCTAATCCTTTTAAGTCGAATATAGGGCGATTAAATGAAAAGAATTCATATGAGATGTTCAAATTAGTGGCAGGTAATTATTTGGCTCAACTACTGGGTGGAGGATATTTTGATAACGTTCAGGATTTTGTTGACATACAGCAGGTGAAAAGGGAATTCTTGGATATTTATGAGTATAGTGATGAAGACATAAAGATATTTGATGAGTTGATAGATTTGGGGAAAGAAAAAGATTCCCAGCTTTCCATTTTTTATCGACTTTTTTGTTATATATTTGAAAGAGCATATAACATTAAACCTCCCGAAACGCCATTTCATATAATGAATTTTGCAATGCTTTTTATACACTCGTTTAATGAAGCTTTTTTACCTGGTTTATTAGATGTATTAAAACAGTCACAGGAAAGGTAACCTACCATGATTACAAGAGATATAAAATGTGGTATCTGCGGATACGAGGGAAAAGTTGAAGCTCTTGATACACTTGATTCAGTTCCAAAATCCGATATTTTCAAAATTCTCGGAAAGGATTCTTCCACAGGGTTTCTTCATTTTAGATGTCCCTCATGTGACTTAGATTTGGCAGTTGATCCTCTGAGGGTTATAGCTGCAAACCAGATCATTGGCTATCCCGAATCTACTTGCCAAGCGAATAGACTTCCTTCTATTATTTGGGGAATTTTGTGTCTGATAGTAGCAATTTTTATTCTTGCCAAATTTAGTGGCTGGTGGACTTATATAGTAGCTGGAATTTTATTTTTCTTGGCCTGGGGCTTTTTTGCTCCAGCAAAGCAGATAAAAGAAATACCAAGAGAATAACAAACTTCAGGAAATGTAGGGTGCGCACTGCGCACCATTTTGAGGTTTATCAACCAATACTCAGAGAAAGTTTACGGGCTTCAATAGTAAGGCTTGGCGGGCGCGGCGGAGGCCCGCCCCACCCGGTAGGGGCGGCCCGGCGGGCCGCCCGGAGGCGCCGAATCCGGAGCTTCGGCCAAAAATTGCGTTCCCAAGCGGGAGCTTGGGAACGGGAAGTAAAGTTTTATTTCAAGACAGCCCATCGCCGGGAATCAAAGTTTGGCGGGCACGGAGGCCCGCCCCACCGGAATGAAGCCAGTAATCAGTGATCGGTGGTCAGTGATTAAAAAACAGAAAACTCGAAACTCGAAACTTGAAATCCTAACCGAAAACCGAAAACTGAAAACTGAAAACCGCCTCTAACATGCAACTAACCCATCAAGCCCTGAAGCGACCCATTGCGGTGGCCATGATTTTTCTGGCCCTGGGGTTGCTGGGGTTTCTCTCCTGGCAGCGGCTCCCGTTGGAGCTGATGCCCAGCCTCAATTATCCCCAGCTCACAGTGGTGACCAACTGCGAGAACGTGGCCCCCCTGGAGATGGAGGCCCTGGTCACCAAGACCCTGGAGTCGGCTTTGGGGACGGTGAGCCGGGTGCGCCAGATCAACTCCATCTCCCGGGAAGGGGTGTCTTTGATCACCCTGGACTTCGACTGGGGCGCCAACATGAACTACGCCTCCCTGGACGTGCGGGAGAAGCTGGACCAGGTGCGGGACCTCCTGCCCAAGGAGGCCACCACCCCCATGATCGTGCGCTTCGACCCCGCCACCCTGCCGGTGGCCACCCTGGCGGTGAAGGGGGGGCCGAACCTGGCCTTTGACGACCTCCAGGACCTGGTGTCCAACGTCATCAAGCGGGAGTTAGAAAGGGTGCCGGGGGTGGCCTCGGCTAGGCTGAGCGGCGCCCAGGAACGGGAAATCCGGGTGGCGGTGGACCCGGGGCGGCTGGTGGGGCAGCGGTTTTCCCTGGGCGCGCTTAACGACGCGCTGAAAGAGTCCAACATCAATTATCCCGGGGGCAAGATCGTCCAGCACAACCAGGAGATCCGGCTGCGGGTCCTGGGCGAATTCAAGAAGCTGGAAGACCTGGGCAAGGTGGGGGTGAGCCGGTTCCGGGGCCGGGAGGGGGGGATGCACCGGGGCCAGGCGGGGGGCGGGGCCCCGGCCTTCATCCGGGACATGGCCGAGGTGACGGACACCTATAAGGAAGACCAGTCGGTGGCCCGGCTCAACGGCAAGCCCAGCCTGATCCTGGGAATTTTCAAGATGGCCGACACCAATACCGTGCAGGTGGTGGACCGGATCAAGGAGCGGGTGAACGGCCTCAACAAAGAATACAAGGGCAAGCTCAGCCTCATGGTGGCCCAGGACCAGGGGCGGTTCGTGCAGCAGGCCATTTACCAGTTGGAGGAGGCCGCGGTGCTGGGCGGCCTGCTGTCATTCGGGGTGCTGTTGGGGTTTCTGGCCAGCCTGCCCTCGGCGCTCATCATCATGACGGCCATCCCGATATCGGTGTTGGCCACCTTCAGCCTCATGTACCTGGCGGGCATCAGCCTCAACATGATGTCGCTGGGGGGCCTGGCCCTGGGGGTGGGGATGCTGGTGGACAACGGGGTGGTGGTGCTGGAAAACGTCAAGCGCCACCAGGAGTCGGGGGAGGCGGCCTCGGACGCGGCCATCGTCCGGGGCACGGACGAGGTGAAGCTGGCGGTCACCGCGTCCACCCTGGCCCACATCGTGGTGTTCATCCCGGTGGTCTTCGTCAAGGGCCTGGCGGGCCAGTTCCTGTACCAGGTGGGGCTGACCATTTCCTTTTCGCTGTTGATTTCACTGGGCGTGGCCCTCATCCTCAACCCCATGCTGGTGTCCCTGGGGCGGGGGGAACGGCGGGCGGCGGAGGCTCCAGGAAAGCCCCGGGGGGCCTGGGCCGCGGCCCTGAAGGAGCGGATGGACGGCATTTACAACCGGGGCCTGCACGGGGCGCTGGCGAACCGGGGCCTGGTGTTCCTGGGGGCCGGCGTGGTGATGGCCCTGGGGTTGTTGATCATTCTGTCCCTGGGGCGGGAACTGCTGCCGGCCCTGGATCAGCGGGAGTTTCTGCTGCGGGTCACCGCGCCTCCCAACTCCACCATAGAGGCGGCGTCGGAGCGGCTCCGGAGTATTGAAGACCTGCTCTTGGCCCATCCTGGGGTGGAGACGGTGATCACCCAGTTGGGCTACAACCCCAAGGAGCAATACGAGAAGGTCCTGGAGGAAAAGGAGGCCCGGGTGGGGACGGTGATGATCACCCTGAAGCCCCAGCGGGAATGGCGGGGTTCGGCCAGCGCTGCGGTGAGGGAGCTCAGGCCCCAATTGGAACGGGTCCCGGAAACCAGGATCGAATACATCTTCCCCCAGAGCCTGGGGCAATGGCTGGGGCAGAAGCCCCAAGTGCCGGAGCTGCTCACCGTCAAGGGGCCGGAGCTGGAAGTGCTGGAAAGGCTCTCCCAGGAGGTGATGGGGCGGATTGGAAAGGTCAAGGGGCTTCAGGACCTGGAAACCGGCCTGAGGAAGGAGAGCCAGGAGTCCCGGGTGGTCCTGGACCGGGAGCGGGCCGCGGCCTTCGGCCTGTCCGTCAAGGAAATCGGCGAGACGCTCAAATACGCCATTCAGGGGGAGGTGCCCACCCAGTTCCGCCAGGCGGACAAGGACATCGACATCCGGGTGCAGTTGAGCGGCGCGAGAAAGCAAAGCCTGCCGGACCTGGAAAAATTATTCATCTACTCCAAGGTGCTCCGGGCTGACATCCCCTTGCAGGAAGTGGCCCGCATCGACACCGGGCCGGGGCTGGTGGAGGTGCACCGCCGGGACCAGGAGCGGCTGGTGGCGGTGCGGGGGAACGTCGCCGGCCGGAGCCTGGGGGAGGTGCAAGGGGACATTGCAACAGAACTGGCCACCTTGAACCTGCCTCCCGGCTACACCCTGACCCAGGGCGGGGAAGCCGCGGAGATGGGGCGATCTTTCAGCGCGCTGTTCTGGGCGCTGTTGTTGTCGGTGCTCCTGGTCTATATGATCCTGGCGGGGCAGTTCGAGTCCTTGCTACACCCCTTCATCATTCTTCTGGCGGTGCCCTTTTCCCTCACGGGGGTGGCCCTGGCGCTGGGGCTGACGGGGTGGGGGATCAGCCTGGGGGTCTATTTCGGGGCCATCATGCTGGGGGGCATCGTGGTGAACAATTCCATCCTGCTCATCGACTACACCAACACCATGCGTCGCCGGGGATACGGGCTGGAGGAGGCGGTGGTGATGGGCAGCCGGGCGCGGCTAAGGCCCATCATCATGACCACCCTCACTACCTGCCTGGGGCTGGTGCCGTTGGTGCTGGCCCGGGGGGAGGGGGCGGAGCTGCGGGCGCCGCTGGCCCTGACGGTGCTGGGGGGGTTGATTGCTTCCACCTTTTTAACCCTGATCCTGGTGCCGTTGCTGTATTACTGGATTGAGGAAAAGTTGGGCCGGCGGCGGATATCTGATTGACATGATTATCCCAGAATAAAAGATTTTGCCACCCCCACCCTAACCCTCCCCCCTCAAGGGGGAGGGGATTTACATGATGCTATCCCTCAAGGAAGAGGAATTAGCGACAGGCTCCAAAAATAGGTTAGGAGGAACCCAATGATTCCCGAAAATATCACAAGAGAGCACATAAAACGGGCGGCGGCCCAGATCGATGAACAAGGAGTTCCGCCTAATGGTAATACTGTTCATTTAATATATTAATAGCCAAATGGAGGTCGAGTTTGGGCATTGGTTTAGAGCCGCGGCGACGCACGGGGAATGTGCTCATCTTGCGCTTGACCCCTCGCGGGTTACGTCGATTAC
>VGSW01000164.1 GCA_016874915.1 Deltaproteobacteria bacterium | reverse complement strand
GGGGTGGGGGTTTGGGGGAGGGGGTAAGGGCTTTTGCCCTTAGCCCCCTCCCCCAAATCTTCATTCTCTCCTCCCCCCTCACGACGGTTTAGTACGCCGGGGGAAGGGCAGGTATTCCACGCTGGGCACCTGGCGCACCGGCTGGGGGAAGAACTCCATCAAGCTCAGAATTTCCGTGGGTATTTCCGGGGACACGGGCAGCCCCAGGGCTTTGGCGGTGTCGAAGGTGATGGCGTAGTCGTGGGTCCAGGTGCCTTCGGAGAGCAGGCGGGCCAATTCCCCGGCCTTTTCTGGAGAGAATCGCTCGGCCAGCAGTTCCTGAACGCTGTGGCGCACTTCCACGATGGCTTTCTCCGCCTGGTCCGCCAGGATCAGGGTGCGGTCCTCCACGTCGGCCACGTTCTTTTTGGCCACCGCCCGTAGTAGAGAGGCCGCGGGGTATTGCCCCAACTGGGGGTCCACCGGGCCCAGGACCGCGTCCTGGCTCATAACGATTTCGTCCGCGGCCAGGGCGATGAGGGTGCCCCCGGACATGGCGTAGTGGGGGACAAAGACCGTGACTTTGGCGGGGTGCCGGGCCAAGGCCCGGGCGATCTGCAAGGAGGGCAGGACCAGGCCGCCGGGGGTGTGGAGCACCATGTCGATGGGCACGTCATCGCCGGTGAGATGAATAGCCCGGATAACTTCTTCCGAATCGTGAATATCGATGAAGCGGAAGACGGGAAAGCCCAACAGCGCCATGGTTTCCTGGCGATGCACCAGGAGGATCATGCGGGAGCCCCGGCTCTGCTCGATTTTGGCGATAAGGCGCTTGCGGCCGAATTCCAAGGCCTTCTTTTTGATGAGGGGCTGCAGCGCGATGAAGATCAGCAAAAGCCAGAAAATATCGGTGCCGGTCATGGAGCCTCCGGAGATTGGGGCTTGGGACCGCCCCGGGCTGCGTCCACCGCGGCAAAGGCCCACAGCCCGATGAGCAGGCAGAAAGGCGCCAGGAACAGGGGCCGGCTGAGGACGTCCATGAGCAGGATTCTCATCATCTCGCCGGTGAGGGGCCGGGGATAAAACACCGCGATGTATTCCTGGGAGAGCAGCATCACGCCCACCAGCAGCACCAGGGCCACCAGCAGGTTGGCCAGCAGCACGATGGCCACGCCTTTTTTGCGGTCCTCGTTGTAAAGCTGCCCCAGGCCGGGGAAAACGAACGCGGACAGAAGAAAAGCCTTGATTCGCATAGGGAAATATTATCCAAATCTGCGGAGCCGGTCAAGGTTAGTAGCCAATTGGCCAGTAGCCAGTAATCAGTGATCAGTGACCAGTAAGAGGTTCGTTGACATTTTCTGAAATCTGAAACCTTGCAACTGGCAACTGATACCTGGCCCCTGGCAACTTTAATCCGGCCTCCCCCCCAATCCTGTAATGGCGGACCTTGTGTTCGCCCTGGGGCGGATACGAGATTCGCCCTACCATCCTAAATCCGGGAAAAAATCCGCACATCCACCGCAAACAGGCCCTTGGGATACAAAAGCAAAGGGTTAAGCTCTATCTGGTCCAGTTCCGGGTGTTTGCCGGCCATGCGTTCCAGGGCCTGCATGGCGATTTTCAGGGCTTCCAGATCCCGGCGCGGCTGGCCCCGGAAGCCGGTGAGCAAGGGGTAAGCCTTGATGTGCTTGATCAAGGCGTCCAGGTCGGCCTCGTCCGCGGGGAGCATACAGAAGGCCACGTCCCGGTATAGCTCGGTATAAATTCCCCCCATGCCGAACATCAGGGTGGGGCCGTATTGGGGGTCGGTGACGATGCCCAGGATGAGTTCCAGGCCCCCGGGTTTGGCCATGGGGGAGACGGTGACCCCGTCCACCCGGGCCCCGCGCTCGTAGAGGCGGGTGGAAGCCATGATGTCTTTGTAGGCGGTGCGCACTTGCTCGGCATTCCTCAGGTTCAGGGCCACGCCGCCCATGTCGCTTTTGTGGATGATGTCAGGAGAGGAAATCTTCAGGGCCACGGGATAGCCGAAGTCCTGGGCCAGACGCACGGCTTCCTCTTCGTCCGCGGCCAGGGGCGCGGCGGCCGCGGGAATCCCGGCTTTGGCCACCATTTCCGCAGCCTCGTTGGCCGGCAGCAGCCTTAAGATGAGCCGGGGCGCGGCCTCCTTCTCCGCATGGGTGGGGGCGTGGGGGATGGGCGCGGCCTTTTCCTGGAAGCGGAAAAATTGGGCCAGGGCCTTGACCCCTCGCTCCGGGGTGGGGAATACCGGAATACCTCGGACATAAAGTTTTTCCCGTTCCTCTTTTTCCACCTCGGCGCCACCCAGGAAAATGACCAACTCCGGTTCTCCAGGAGTGACCACCTGGGAAGCCCCGGGGATGGGATCGCCGAAGATCACCACCTGGTAGTCGAATTCGCTGCGGGTCTGGTCCATTACTTTTTTATAAAGAGGGGCGTCGGACATGACGTCGCCGGTCAAATCCACCGGGTTCCCCACGGGGCAGTGGGCCGGGAGCATCCGGCGCAAGCCGTCTTTCAGGCTGGGGCTGGGTTCCGGAGTTTCCAGGCCGCCTTTTTCCGCCTCGTCGATGGCCAGGATGGCGGCCCCGCCGGAGGAGGTGGTGATCATCAGTTGGCGGCCCCGGGGTTTGGGCAGGTAAGCCAGGGCCTTGGCGAAGTCGAACAGCTCCTCCAGGTTGTCCGCCCGGTAAACCTGATATTTGTGGAACAGGGCGTCGTAAATGGCGTCGTCCCCGGCCATGGACTTGGTGTGGGATTCCGCCGCGACCCGGCCCCGGCCGGTGCGCCCGGCCTTGAGAATGACCAAGGGCTTGGTCGCCGCTCTCAGGGCGTCCAGAAAATAGGAGGGCCGCTTCACTCCTTCCAGATAGAGGGCGATGACCTGGGTGTGAGGGTCCTGGTTGAAATAGCTGATGACCTCGGCTTCATCCACGTCCACCCGGTTGCCTAGGGAAACAAAACCGCTCACCCCCAGTCTCTCCGCTGCGGCCAGGTCCAGGAAGGCCGCGCCCACGGTGCCCGACTGGGACGCAAACGCGATTTTCCCTTTCGTGGTGATAAGGGGCCAGGAGGCGCACATGGGGTGGTGGGGCATGTTGATGCCCTGGCAGTTGGGACCTACTACCCGGATGCCGGTCTTGCGCACTACCTGGGCCAGCTCGTCCTGGAGGCGCTCGCCATCCTCTCCGGCTTCGGCGAAACCCCCGGTGATGACCACCGCGGCCTTGACCCCCGCGGCCGCAGCCTGCTCCAGGGTGGGGGCCACGATTTTGGCGGGAATGACCACCACCGCCAGCTCCGGCGGGGCGGGAGTTTCCGCCGCGGACTTATAGACCTTGAGCCCCAGGATTTCATCGGCCTTGGGGTTGACGGGGTAAATAGGCCCGGGAAAGCCGCCGTTTTTGAGGTTGGCCAGGATGTCGTGGCCCAGCTTGCCGGGCACGGTGGACGCGCCGATGACCGCTACGCTCTTGGGGGCAAACAGGGGTTTCAGGCTTTCCAGGGATTCCATAGGGCCTCCTATTTTCAGGTTTTAGGTTTTAGGTTGCAGTTATGAGTTTTGAGTTAAAAGAATCTGGGAATCAAGGTGTTGGACCTAGCATTTTTTGACCTAAAAGCCGAAAAACCGGAACTCGGACTGATGATAACATAAGGCGAAAAATCGAAAAGAAAAAGAGGAGATTGGGGGAAAAATTTGCGGTCATACGGGCAGTGGGTTGAGGTCGGGTGTCACACGCCGGATCAGGTAGGCTGGGGCCTGGGGCTAGATTTTCAGACCAAAGCCTCTTTTATTCTTTCAGCCGCCTCCGTAAACAGGAGGGCGTTAAGACAACGGTAACTGACCTTGAGGAGGGCCAGGTCATTCGTCATGATCGAATTCAATTCCTCGTTGTCCAGGTGGAAAGACTGGCGGAAGGCCGGCTCCAGAATCATCCGGCGAAACCGGTCCGGATCATAAGCTATGGTGGTAAAAATCCTTCGAACCCGGGCGTTGGCCTGAAGTGGGCCCTGTAAACCTTGTTGGAGGAGGATTTCCAGCCATTCCCTCCGCCCTTGTTCATACTCATCGAATCCCTGGTCGGCTCGCCATGACCTCACCGTCCATTCCACCTCGCCGGCAAACCCCTGGCAATAATCCAACTGGCGGCAAAAGTAATAGTCCGCCATGCCTTGCGCCGTGAGGCGGCTGCCCATGGTGATGGGAAAAAGGCGGCAGGCCGCGGGTCGATGGGGATAAACCGTGAACCCTTCACCTCCATCAGGTTGGGTAGAGGACTTTCACCTCCAAGCTGCGGTGCAGGCCCGGCACATAAAAAAAGGGCGGCCAAGTATGGCGCGCCCCTGCTTTCTTTGCGCCTTGGCGTCTTGGCGTGAGATTTATACCGTTTTCGGTTTTCGGTTTTCAGTTTTCGGTTAAATGAAATTGGATTATCAATAAGTTAGCCATAGAATTTGTTGCACCTGAAACTCAACTTGAGACCTCTGCGAAATACCTAATTGACTGGCTATCCCTTAAAATCCCCTCCCCCTTGAGGGGGGAGGGTTAGGGATGGGGTGGCAAAATCTTTAACTGATTTAAGTATCTTAATCAATTTAGCCCCCCTCCCCCCAACCCCCTCCCACCGAAGGGAGGGGGGATCAAGGCCAATTTTTTCCGCCTTTTAAGCTGTTTCGCAGAGGTCTCAACTTGGTATTAAACCGCGGCCCTCTCCAGATAGCCCACTGCATTCCTGAAAAAAGCCATGCCCGCGCCTTCGGAGTCCGGGTAGGGTTCCCCCCGGCGGCGGTAGGCTTCCTTGTCTCTGGTCCAGGTGGGATGCTGGGTGGCGAAGATGTGGGCCTCCGGGTGGGGCATGAGGCCCAGGACCCGGCCGGTGGGGTCGCACACCCCGGCGATGTCCAGGAGCGAGCCGTTGGGGTTTTCCGGAAATTTCCCTTGGGCGGGTTGGCCGTCAGGCATGGCGTACTTGAGCACGATCTGGCCGTTGGCCTCCAGCTCCGCCAGCACTTCCGAGGGGGCGTAGAATTTTCCTTCCCCATGGCGGATGGGCAACTCCAGGAGCTCTAGCCCCTGGGTGAAAACGCACCGGGACGGGAGGACCTGGAGATGCACCCAGGCGTCCCGGAAGTTGCCGCAGTCGTTGGGGATGAGGGCCGTGAGGCGCTCGCCTTCCCGCCCCGGCAGATTGGGGAGGATGCCCAGGTTCACCAGCACCTGGAAGCCGTTGCAGATGCCGATAACCAGGCGGCCGGCGTCAATAAATTCCTGCAGGGCCGTACCCAGGGCCAGCTTCAATCTCAGGGCCAGGATGACCCCGGCGCCGTGGTCGTCCCCCCAACTGAACCCCCCCGGCACCGCCAGGAGGTGATAATCCCACAGGAGGGCGGGGTTTTCCAGGAGTTCGGTGGTGTGGACCCGCACCGCGTCCGCCCCGGCCCGCTCCAGGGCGAAGCGGGTCTCGTGGTCGCAGTTGAGGCCGTAGCCGTACAGGACCAAGGCCCTGGGCCTTGGTGCGGGGTTTTCGGTTTTCGGTTTTCGGTTTTCGGTCATTTAGGTTTCAAGAACCATTATTTATTGAGTTTACGAATATTGGCGGACACATAAGCCCTACTCTATTACAGATTTAAATAGTGAATCCGTAAGTGCATCACCTTTAAATAAAACGCATTATGCCACCAAATATTACTCAGGCCATAAAATTGTTCCCACCAGCACCAACCCAAGCCCCCAAAAAATTAATTTTGGGATCAGCAGGAATGAGAACCATTAATTGACCTCATTAATAACTGGTCATATAATTCTTTGATGGAATTATATTTTTTGAATTGGCTTCTATTTACGACCCTAATATTTGGTCTTTCAGCTTTGTTACCTTTGGCATTACCCTTAGTATGCTTTGCTACTTTAAAATCGGACATATCTGGCAAAGGTTCACCAGGATTACCCCCGAAGAACAAAAAAGGACCCAATTTAAGGCTGTCTGCGTCGAAATAAATCCACACGACACAAGCTGAAGGCTTCTTTGTAAGTGCCATGTTTACTTTTTGGCTTCGGGTAGATGAAGCTTTATGTGAAGCCTTTATCTGAATATGTCGAATAATATCGTTTGTCTCAACGATAATATCGTAACCAGAAGAATCAACTTCAGGCCTTGATATTTCAAGATAATCTTGTTTAGACCATGATAATTTCAATAACTCACCTATAAAAAGGTGTTCTATAAGCTTCTCTCTAAAAGATGATTTTAAATATTGTTTTTCCATAAACCTTTTGGCACTAACCTGCGCCATATTAAGGCACAGGCGGGACGCCTGTGCCACCAATGGCTTGCAGGAGGCTGGAATGGGGTTTGGGAGAGGACGGATTGTCAGTTAACAGTTCTCAGTTGCCAGTAGTTAAAGAATCCCGGACCCGATAACTAAAAACTGAAAACTGAAAACTGAAAACTACTCCCCCCCCTTCCGCTTGCCGCCGCCTTTCTTCTTTTTGGCGGCCTTTTTTTCTTTATCCTTCTCTTCCCGCTTCTGTTTTTCCGCGGCCAGTTCGATGACCTTTTCCCGTTTCACCACCACCCGTTTGGCCTCTTTGCGCCAGGCGAAGATAATGGGGCTGGCCACGAAGACGGAAGAGTAGGTGCCCACCAGCACTCCCAGGACCATGGCCAGGGCGAAGTCTTCCAGGACCACGCCGCCGAAGAAGTACAGCGCCACCACCACCAAAAACACGGTGGAGCTGGTGACGATGGTGCGGCTTAAAACCTCGTTGACGCTATTGTTTATGATGTCGCCCAGGGCGCCGCGCTTGCGGGCCAGGTTTTCCCGGATGCGGTCGAAGACCACCACGGTGTCGGTGAGGGAGTAGCCGGCGATGGTGAGGAGCGCGGTGACCACCAGGAGGGTGATTTCAATGTTGAGCAGGTAAAAAACGCCCAGCACCGCCAGAACATCATGGAAGGTGGCCAGGGCTGCGCCCACCCCGAAGATGAACTCAAAACGCCAGGCGATATAAGCCACGATGCCGATCATGGACAGGATGACCGCCAGGATGGCCTTGTCCCGCAGGTCCTTGCTGACGGAGGCCCCGATCTCGTTGGTGCCCACGACGGTGAACTTGTTATCCGGCAGGGTCTGGTTGAGGATGCGGGTCAGGTGCTCGGACATCTGGCCCACGGACTCCTCGGACTTCTTCAGTTTGACCATTAACCCCTTGCCGGCTTCCAGGGGTTGGATCTCGGCGTGGCCCCAGCCTTCTTTATCCATGGCCTGGCGCACCGCGTCCACGGTGAAGGTCTTTTCCGCGGCCAACTGCACCATGGCGCCGCCGGAGAATTCCACCCCCAGGTTGCCGTGGCCCCGGTAGAGCTGCACGAAGGCGACGAGGCCCAGGATGCTCAAGGC